>JAYUFR010000036.1:0-21086 GCA_043738625.1 Sterolibacteriaceae bacterium | reverse complement strand
TTCGTTTCAGGGTTTGCAATCGGAATGCGTCAGCGATTTTTCCGGGCATTTGAAAGCATGGCGGGGCATTATTGCAGGTCGATCGACAGAAAAATTTGACTATATTCATGCTTGACTGTAAGAATTGACACTATCATCCTGTTTCCATGCGGAGTTGCTGCTGGATAGGTGGTGCGCTCAGGGGGTGCGGCAATATGAAAATGGCTAAAGCCACTTTCTGGAAAAGTGATCGGTTTGTAGGGCTGATGGTCAGCGTCATCGTGCTGTTTCTTGGCAATGGCGACCTGCTCCAGAGTCTGGAACGCAAGGCCTACGATATGGCCGTGGCAATGACGACCCGCACGCCGTCGGACAAGATTGCGGTGATCGCTATCGATAAACAAAGTATCGATAACATCGGACGCTGGCCTTGGTCACGCGAAATTATGGCGGACATGGTTGAAAAGCTTGCGGCGGCGAAGGCCAAGGTGATCGCGCCGGTGATTTTCTATGCAGAGCCACAGCTTGATCCGGGATTTGGTTACATCACCAAGCTGATGGAGCTTTGTGGTGTGCGGCCGCTGATGACTGAGGCGCAGCCTGCGGCCGCTTCGCCCCCAACTCTCCAACCGTCAAGCTGTCCGCAGATCGCACCGCTGTTGCAGGAGGCGGAGCAGAAACTGAATACTGATCGCCGCTTAGGAGAAGCCTTCGCCACGGCCGGAAATGTTGTCTTGCCCATGCTGTTCGTTCCCGGTGAGCCGAATGGCCGTCCTGACAAACCGTTGCCGGATTACATTACCAGAAACGGGCTTAGGCTCGCCGACAGCAAATTTTCCCCGCCGTCGGCCATGGGCCTCGACGCTAGCGTGATCGAGCCGCTGGGTAAAAGCGCGGCCGCAATCGGTCAGTTGAACGTTGAACATGACGTCGACGGTGGAATCCGGCAGGAAAATCTGATGCTGGGATATTTCGATCAGGCCTTCCCCTCGCTGTCGCTGATGGTGGCGGCAAGAAGCTTGAATCTTGGTCCCGCTGATATTCAGGTGCACCCGGGCGAAAGTGTGCAACTCGGCAAACTTAAGATCCGCACTGATTCAGAATCCCGCATGTACACCTACTTCTACAAGGGTAAAGATGGTCAGTCGGCTTTTCCTGCGGATTCCTTCTTCGATGTGAAGACTGGCAAAATTCCCTACGATAAGTATCGTGACAAGATCGTATTGATTGGCCCCACCTTGGCCGGCGGCGGATTTACCTCATATGTCACGCCCGTATCTCCGGAGACGCCGTCTGTGTTGATGGAAGCCCATGTCGTATCGAGCATTCTGTCAGAACATTTCTTCGTCGCGCCGACTTGGGGCTGGTGGGTCGAGAAGCTGGTGTTCTTGATGATTGCCGCCTATCTGATCGTATTGCTGCCGCGGCTCAAAGCCGGCATGGCGGCCGCGATCACCGCCGGGCTGCTGATTGTGTTGATCGTCACCCATTTCATGTTGATGACGATGGAGTTGATGTGGCTGCAGTTGATGGTTCCTGCAGCACTGCTGCTGATCGGTCATGCCTTGCTGACGACTAAGCGCTACCTGATGACTGAACGCGGCAAAGAGAAATCCGACCTGGAGTCGGCCGAGTCGAATCGCATGCTGGGTCTCGCATTCCAGGGCCAGGGTCAGTTGGACATGGCATTCGACAAGCTGCGCAAATGTCCGCTGGATGATCAGTTGATGGAGAATCTATACAACCTCGGCCTCGATTTCGAGCGCAAACGCCAGTTCAACAAGGCCGAGTCGGTGTTTCGTTACATGTTCGACTACAACCCGAAATTCCGCGATCTGGAGCAGCGCCTGAACCGCGCCAAGCAGATGTCGGAGACGGTTATTCTGGGTGGTGGAGGCGGTGGCCGGACCAACGCGAGCATGCTTGACGGCGGCGGCAACGTCGAAAAGCCGATGCTGGGTCGTTACCAGATCGAAAAAGAATTGGGCAAGGGCGCCATGGGCGTGGTCTATCTTGGTCGCGACCCCAAGATCAATCGCGTTGTTGCGATCAAAACCATGGCTTTGTCGCAGGAGTTTGAGGCGGACGAACTGGTCGAAGTCAAGGAACGTTTTTTCCGCGAGGCGGAAACGGCGGGGCGGCTCAATCACCAGAATATTGTCACCATGTACGATGCCGGCGAAGAACATGATCTTGCCTATATCGCGATGGAGTTTCTCAAGGGCAAGGATCTGGCGCCTTTTACCAAGCCCGACAACCTGATGCCATTTGACAAGGTGGAAAGCATTGTCGCGCGGGTCGCCGACGCCTTGTCCTACGCGCACGAAAACAATGTCGTACATCGCGATATCAAGCCAG
Organism: Sterolibacteriaceae bacterium; assembly: GCA_043738625.1. Taxonomy (GTDB): domain Bacteria; phylum Pseudomonadota; class Gammaproteobacteria; order Burkholderiales; family Rhodocyclaceae; genus JANYCD01. The sequence continues at coordinate 18,749 of JAYUFR010000036.1, read as the reverse complement.
CCAATATCATGTACGAACCTGAGTCTGATCAGGTCAAGGTGACCGATTTTGGTATTGCCCGGATCACCGATTCGTCCAAAACCAAAACCGGGATGGTGCTCGGTACGCCGAGCTATATGTCGCCTGAGCAGTTATCGGGGAAGAAAATCGATGGCCGCTCGGACCTTTTCTCTCTGGGTGTCATGCTCTATCAGATGACCTGTGGTCAATTGCCTTTTGGCGGCGATTCGATGGCGCAATTGATGTTTAAAATCGCCAATGAGCCCCATCCCGATATTCTTACGATTCGCCCCGACGTTCCCGAATGTTTGGTGGCGATTATCAATCGGGCGTTGGCCAAGGACGGTGATCAGCGCTACCAAACCGGCGCTCAGATGGCGCAGGATTTGAGGAATTGCATGACGTCAACCCAGACAGACAGTCATTGATGGCGATGCTTTATCAAGGCCCCACATGAGTTTGACGCAAGCGCTGGAGTTCGCCACACGCTCGGATCCGGGTATGGTGCGATCCAATAATGAGGATTCAGTATGTGTCAATCCACTCTTGGGATTGGCAGTGCTGGCGGATGGCATGGGGGGGTACAATGCCGGGGAAGTTGCCAGCGGCATGGCTACGGCATTATTGGGTACCGAGCTGGAAAAAGCCTTTGCTGAAAAAGCACCGTTTCAACGCGACGCCGAGACAGGGATTTGTTGGGCTCATGAAGCGCTGGAACGGGAGATTGCAACAACCAACGGTGCCATTTATCAGGCGGCACAGAGCCAGCCGCAGTATGCCGGAATGGGAACTACGCTGGTCATGGCGGTGTTCCATGACAATCTCATGACGGTAGCCCATATTGGCGATTCTCGTTTGTATCGTTTACGTGGCGAACAGTTTGAGCAGGTTACGCGTGACCATTCATTTCTGCAGGAACAGATCGATAGCGGGTTGATTACGAAAGAGCAGGCACGCCACGCGCAGGGCAAGAATCTGGTTTTACGTGCACTCGGAATTGACCCGCAGGTGGACCCGGAAATCCACGACTATAAGGTCGCTGTTGGCGATGTATATTTACTCTGCTCGGACGGCCTCAGCGACATGATCGATGATGTGGAGTTAGGCGAGACGCTGCAGGCGCTTTCGGCGAATTTGGAATTGTGTGCCATGCAATTGATACAGATGGCCAACGACAATGGTGGCCGCGATAATGTTTCGGTCATACTTGTCAAGGTCAGGAACGAATTCGGGGCTCCGCGCAGTCGGTGGAGCCGATTGCTGGCCTGGTTCGGGAAATGATGGCGTATTGAGGGACGACTAAGATGGCAAAGATAATTCTCAGTATGGACGGTTTCACGCTCAAGGAGATCCCTCTCACCAAGGAGCGGACGGCCATCGGGCGCAAGGCACACAATGACATCCAGATCGACAATCTGGCGATCTCCGGTGAGCATGCGGTGATTGTGACTATTTTCAACGACTCCTTCCTTGAAGACATGGGCAGTACCAACGGCACCGTTGTCAACGGCCAGTCGGTGAAGAAACATTTCCTACAGAACAGCGACGTTATAGAGTTGGGAAAGTACCGTCTGAAATATGTCAATGAGGTTCCGCAGCAGGCCTCCGCCACCGATTTCGAGAAAACGATGATTCTGCGGCCGGGTACGATAAAGGCGGCTACAGAACAGGCGGCAACACCTGACGCCAAGCCGGGGGATTCGCCCCCAATGTTTCAACCCACGCCTCCGCCTGCCGCAAAGCCGGTACCACCTCAGCAAGAGGTTGCAGCACCGCCGCTTGGAGCGATTCAGCTACTTTCTGGAACTAATTCCGGACGTGAAATGGAATTGACCAAGAATTTGACCACGCTCGGGAAGCCTGGCGTCCAAGTTGTAGCGATTTCACGTCGACCTCAAGGTTACTTCATCGCGCATGTCGAAGGCGCTCGATTTCCTGTCGTCAATGGCAAAACGTTAGACACTCAAGCTCATCCGCTCAAAGATCATGACATTATCGAGGTGAGCGGTATCAAAATGGAATTCTTCATCAAGGCATAGGGCGCCCGGGTTTTCCTGGGCGGGCAGCACACCACATACGGGGGCGACTTGAAACAACACCTGGTTCGCTATGTGCTGGGATTTGTTGTCCTGCTGGTGTTGCTCGGCCATTCGGCGCAACGCTACGAAATACCGTTGATCAGTCGCCTGGACGCGATTATTTACGATACCAAGGTAGTGTTAACCATGCCCCAACGCCCGGATGACCGGGTCGTCATCATCAATATCGACGAGAAATCGCTGGCGGAACTGGGGCGCTGGCCGTGGGGACGCGACAAACTCGCTACTCTCGTCAATCAGCTATTCGATCAATACCACGTCGCCGTTCTGGGGTTCGATGCTGTCTTCGCCGAGCGTGACGACAGTTCCGGGCTTTTGAGCCTTGATGCACTGGCAAGCAAGCAGTTAAAGGATAGCGCGGCATTTCAGATGGCTCTGCGCGATTTGCGTCCCGAACTCGACTACGATAATTTGTTTGCAAAAGCGATCAAAGGTCGTCCGGTGGTTCTCGGCTATTTCATGAGTTCGGAGGATGAACGAACCGCTGGAAAATTGCCGGGGCCGGTATTGCCTGCGGGCACGTTCGGCGGCCGGAAAATTGACTTTAAGTCTTTCAGCGGTTTTGGCGCCAATCTCGAACCGTTGCAAACAGCCGCAGCCGGCGGTGGATATTTCAACATGGTTCCCGACATCGATGGCACGGTGCGACGGGTTCCAATGCTGGTCGAATACAAAGGCGCATACTACGAGGCGCTGTCCTTGGCGATGGTGCGGCAGATTCTGGGTGAGCCGAAGGTGGTACCCGGTTTTCCAACGGGAGCGAATGCCAAGGGCTACGGCGCGATGGAATGGATCGACCTGCCGACCGCCAAGGGGACAATGCGCATTCCGGTTGATGACAGCGTCTCCAGTCTTGTCCCCTTCCGCGGCGCCCAAGGAAGCTTTCGTTACATCCCGGCGGCGGATGTCATCGCCGGACGTACTGCGCCGGCAGAATTGGCGCACAAGATTGTTATCTTGGGAACGACAGCCGCGGGTCTCAAGGACTTGCGGGCGACTCCAGTCGGGGCCGTCTACCCCGGGGTGGAGGTCCACGCCAATTTGATCGCCGGCATGCTGGATGGAAACATCAAATACAAGCCCTCGTATGTCCTCGGCGCGGACGTGCTGCTGCTGTTGCTGGCCGGGTCGGTCATGGTCTTTCTGCTGCCGCTGCTGTCGGCGTTTCGCGCCACCATCGTCTCGGTTATCGTCCTGCTTTTCCTGCTGGTGGTCAATTTTGCCTACTGGCAAGTTGGCAATCTGGTGCTGCCGCTGGCCAACGGCCTGATGTTGGTGCTGCTGCTTTACCTGCTCAACATGTCCTGGGGTTATTTCGTTGAATCCCGCACCAAACGCCAATTGACCGGGTTGTTCGGCCAATATGTGCCGCCCGAGTTGGTCGAAGAGATGAGCCGCGATCCGGAAAACTACAGCATGGCCGGACGCAAGGCAGATCTGACAGTAATGTTCTCCGATGTGCGTGGCTTCACCACAATTTCCGAGGGACTTGAGCCGGACCAACTGTCTGCCTTAATGAACGAATATCTCGGTGCCATGACTACAGTGATACGAGGCAATCGAGGCACCCTTGATAAGTACATCGGCGACTTGATCATGGCCTTTTGGGGCGCGCCTGTAGACGATATCGATCATGCAAGGCACGCAGTGCTTTCGGCCATGCAGATGCAAGCTGCCTTACTTGACTTGAACAAGACGTTCGTAGCCAAAGGTTGGCCCGAACTCAAGATCGGCGTTGGCGTCAACACAGGTCCGATGATCGTGGGCGACATGGGATCAGATGTACGTCAGGCTTATACGGTGATGGGTGATGCGGTAAATCTCGGGTCGCGCCTCGAAAGCATCACCAAGCAATACGGCGTCGGCATCATCGTCGGCGAAGTGACACGCGAAATACTCAAGAAGGAGTTCGTATTCCGTGAACTTGATCGTGTCAAGGTCAAGGGCAAAGACGAACCGGTCGTCATTTATGAGCCGGTCGGACTGGAAGGTGAACCCAGCCGTGCCGAGATGGAAGAACTCAAGATGTGGGGGCAGTTCCTGCGTACCTACCGGGCCCAGGATTGGGATTCGGCTGAAGTTACCTTGCTGAATCTGTCACGCATCCATCAGCGTTACCTGTATGAGAAAGTCTACGTAGAGCGGATTGCCCATTACCGCAAGGAGCCTCCTGGCGCGGATTGGGATGGTTCGTGGAAGTTCGACACGAAGTGAGGGCTGGATGAAGGTTCGTATCCTCGGATGTAGTGGCGGTATAGGCGGGCGCCATCTGCGGACCACGTCGATCATGGTGGATCATGACATCCTGATCGATGCCGGTACCGGGCTTGGCGATCTGTCCATTCCGGAACTGACCCAGATCGACCACCTGTTCCTGACGCACACGCACCTTGATCACATAGCCTGCTTGCCACTGATGGTTGATACAGTCGGTGAAATGCGTGACCGGCCTTTGACTGTCCATGCAACCGACGCGGTCATCGAAATTCTCCAAACCCATGTTTTCAACTGGCTGATATGGCCGGATTTTTGTGAAATTCCGAGTATCGAAAAGCCCTTCATGAAATTTCAGCCGCTTAGTGTCGGTGAGCCAGTTACTCTCGATGGGCGTACTATCACTGCGTTGCCAGCCAATCACACCGTGCCTGCAGTGGGCTATTCACTGGACTCGGGTGCCGCGAGCCTGGTTTTTTCGGGAGATACTGCGACCTGCCCGGAGCAGTGGGCTGAAATCAACAAGATCGATAATTTGCGTTATCTGATTTATGAATGTGCTTTTTCAAATCGGGAACATGCGTTGGCATTAACTTCCAAGCATCTTTGTCCCAGTGCTTTGGCCGAAGAACTGAAAAATTTGAGACACGAAGTGGAATTGTTTATTACGCATCTCAAGCCTGGCCAGATTGAATTGACGATGCTGGAGATAGAAGAGTCTATCGGCAAGTTTCGACCGCAGATGCTGCAAAATAATCAGGTGTTTGAGTTATGAGGCTTACCCTGTTTTTGGTTGACGGCATTGCACTGCGGCCCGTTGAATGCAGGGTTCATCGACAGTTTGTTATGATCAAAAATCATGGGAAGTCTGCGTCAGGAAAGAAGGTGGCGTAATGAGTGCTGTACTGAATAGTCCGCAAGATGCCACCGGTGGTGGTGACGTCGGCACCCGCCTGCAGTTTTTCAAGACCCTTCAATCAGTTACCAACAAAATCCATGCCACGTCGAACCTGGACGAGATTATGCTGGAACTATCGCAGGATATCTGCGCCCTGTTCAATGCCGATCGACTGACAATTTATGCTGTCGATGAAGACAAGGCTTCGATTGTTTCGAAGGTGAAAACCGGCCTCAATTCTTTCAAGGACCTTAAGCTGCCGATTACCGACCAGAGCGTTGCGGGCTATGTTGCTTTGTCGAGGCGAGTCATCAACGTTCGTGATGTCTATGACGAATCAGAACTAAAGAGTATTCATTCCGGTCTGCGCTTTCTTCAGGAAGTTGATAAACGCACCGGTTACCGAACCAAGCAGATGTTGGTCGGTCCGATCATTGAGCAGGCTAGTGGCGAGTTGCTCGGCGTTGTACAGATTATCAACAATAAAGGTGGAACTCCGTTTGCTCCCGTTGCTGAAGAAGGCATCAAGGGCATGTGTGAAACGCTTGCCATTGCCTTTACCCAGCGCAACAAGCCGGCGCAAATGGTGCGCTCGAAGTATGACTATCTGGTCGCCGATGCAGTGCTAACTGCGGAAGAGCTGGATATTGCCAAGCGTACCGCGCGCAAGGACAGCCGCAGTATCGAAGAGGTATTGATCGACCAATTTCAGGTCAAGCTGCCCGTTGTAGGCACCTCGTTGTCCAAATTTTTTGGCGTGCCCTATGAGCCATTCAAGACTGACAGAATCAAGCCTGTTGATCTTCTGAAAAATCTCAAGCGGGAATACCTCGAACAAAACCAATGGGCGCCGATCGACGACACGCCTGAGGGCATCATTGTTATCTGCATGGATCCGGAACAGGTTAAAGGATCCCGGGTCGTCAGCAACGTGTTCTCGCGAGGCAAAATTGTCTACCGGGTGACGACCAACAAGGAGTTCAAGGAAACTCTGGATCAGCTTTTTGGCGCCAGTGGTCCTGATATGGACATGACCTCTGTGGGCGATCTGCTCTCAAGTCTCGATGAGGGTGAAGAGGGGGTCATGGACTCGTCGTCGGACGATGTTTCTGCTGCTGCCGACAACGAACTGGTCAAGCTGGTCAACAAGGTGATCGTGGATGCCTATCAGCAAGGGGTGTCCGACATTCATATTGAACCGGCACCAGGCAAGGAAAAAACCCTGATCCGCTTTCGCAAGGATGGCGGGCTGATCAAATATATTGAGATCCCGGCCAGCTATCGCAACGCCATCGTTGCTCGCATCAAGATCATGTGCGATCTTGATATCTCCGAGAAACGCAGACCGCAGGATGGCAAGATCAAGTTCAAAAAATTTGGTCCGCTCGACATCGAATTGCGCGTGGCGACCATCCCTTCGACAGGCGGTGTCGAAGATGTGGTGATGCGTATTCTTGCAGCGGGCGAGCCAATCCCGCTCGAAAAACTGGGGGTGCTGCCCAAGAATCTGGAGACACTCAAGACCACTGTAAGCAAGCCATACGGGCTGTTTTTCGTCTGCGGCCCGACTGGCTCCGGCAAGACCACTACGCTGCACTCAGTACTCAAGTTCCTCAATACGCCGGATACCAAGATATGGACGGCGGAAGACCCGGTCGAAATTACGCAGAAGGGCTTGCGTCAGTGCCAGATCAACAAAAAGGCCGGCATGGATTTCGCGGTCATCATGAAAGCCTTTCTCCGCGCCGACCCGGACATCATCATGGTTGGCGAAATGCGTGACAAGGAAACCACTGCGATCGGCATCGAGGCGTCGCTCACCGGCCACTTGGTGTTTGCCACCCTGCATACCAACAGTGCGCCGGAGTCGGTGATCCGACTGCTTGACATGGGCATGGATCCGTTCAATTTCGCTGATGCTTTGCTCGGAATTCTTGCGCAACGCCTTGCCAAAAGGCTTTGCAAGTGCAAGGAGGCGTACACGCCGGGCGCCGAGGAAATGAAGCTGTTTCTCACCGAGTACTGCACGGAACTGGTTCATACCGAAACTTTCAAGAAGGAGGGCAAAGCCGCCTACGAGAACGTCTACAAGCGGCTGCTCAAAGATTACGGCAAGGATGGAAAGTTCATGTTGTACCACCCCAAGGGTTGCTCCGAGTGTGGTGGCACCGGTTATAAGGGGCGACTGGGTCTGCATGAGTTGATGGTCGGTACTGATGAGATCAAAAAATTGATTCAAGAACACGCGCGCGTCGCCGAGCTGTTTGCTCAGGCACTTGAGGATGGAATGCTTACCTTGAAAATGGATGGCATGGAAAAGGTACTGCAAGGCATTACCGATCTGAAGCAGGTCAGGGCAGTTTGCATCAAGTAACCATGATACAAATGGATACGGACGATCTTTTCCGCCGGCTCGAACAGTTAAACGAAGTGGGTGCCGCGCTTTCCAAAGAGCGCGACATCAACCGCCTGCTGGAAAGTATCCTGGTTGCGGCGAAAAACATTACCCATGCCGATGGCGGCACGTTGTACCGCATGACGGAAGAGCGCAAGCATTTGCGCTTCGAGATCATGCGCACCGATACCTTGGGCATTGCTCTGGGCGGTACCACGGGCAATCCGATTACCCTGCCAGACTTGCCATTGCACAACGAGAAGGGCGAACCGAACAACGCCATGGTGGCCGCCTATGCGGCCATCAACGACAAGACGGTGAATATTGCCGATGCCTATACCGAGGCCGGCTTCGATTTTTCCGGAACGCGCAAATTTGACGCCGGGACGGGCTATCGGTCGCAGTCGTTCCTGACGGTGCCGATGAAGAATCATGAGAATGAGATCATCGGCGTGCTGCAATTGATCAATTCAGTGGATGCGGGAACGAAAAAAGTAGGGGCTTTCTCGGCATCCGATCAGCGGCTGGCTGAGTCGCTCGCCTCGCAAGCGGCCATTGCCTTGACCAACCGGCAACTCATCAGTCAGCTTGAAGCACTGTTTGAGTCATTTATCAACCTTATCAACTTGGCCATTGACGAAAAGTCGCCCTATACCGGCGGTCACTGCCAACGCGTGCCGGCGTTGACCATGATGCTGGCCGAAGCGGTGAACGACACCGAGAGTGGTCCCCTGGCCGATTTCCGCATGTCAGACAAGGATCGCTACGAACTCAAGATCGCCGGTCTGCTGCATGACTGCGGCAAGGTCACCACGCCAGTGCATGTGGTGGACAAGGCCACCAAGCTGCAAACCATTTTCGACCGCATCCATCTAATTGATACCCGTTTCGAAGTACTGAAGCGGGATGCGCAGATTGCTACCCTCAGCCAGATACTGGAGTCGCGCGCCGCAAAAGATTCCACGCATGAGCAAATGCTGTGGAGCGAGTGTGAGAAGACATTGGAAAAACTCGATGAGGAGCGTGAATTCCTGCGCCGCTGCAACATTGGTAGCGAGGCGATGCGTCCCAATGATCAGCAACGCGTGCGCGATATCGGCACCAAGCGCAAATGGCGCAACGTGGAGGCCGTGGAAGCCAATTTCCTGAGCGCCGAAGAGATCGAGAATCTCACCATTCGCGCTGGCACGCTGACCGCCGCAGAACGCGAGACCATCAATCATCACATCGTTGCCACCATCAAGATGTTGGAACAACTGCCCTGGCCCAGCCACTTGAAAAATGTGACCGAATATGCCGGCGGACACCACGAACGCATGGATGGCAAGGGCTATCCCAAGGGACTGACGCGTGACCAGATGTCAGTGCAGGCCCGCATCATGGGTATTGCCGACATCTTTGAGGCGCTGACCGCGCGTGACCGGCCTTATAAGCAGGGCATGAAACTTTCTCAGGCACTTGGCATCCTGCGCAAGTTTTCCGATGGCGGCCACATCGACCCTGATTTATTTCGCGTTTTCGTCGAGAAAAAAATCTATCAAAAGTATGCTGAACTCTTCCTTAATCCGCACCAGATTGACGAAATCGACGAAGCAGACATTCTGGGGACTGCATTGGCAATGTGACGTTAACTGTCAGTTCATGACTTACTTGGGCTAGGTAATCGTCAGCGCGACATTGCGATACGACATACAACCCCCCAAGCTTTACGGTTTACCAATTGGCATGGACCTTGCTCTTACGGGGTTGTGCTTCTGCATACCGGTCGCAAGTGCGATCCGGATTTCCTCGGTTCAACCTGTAAGGAGAACTTCCCATGAAGAAAATGCAACAAGGTTTTACCCTGATCGAATTGATGATCGTGGTCGCCATTATCGGCATCCTGGCCGCGGTCGCGATTCCCCAGTTCAGCCAGTACACCAAGAAGGGCGAGGACAAGGCTGCTCAGTCCGACTCGCGCAACCTGCTGACGCAGGCCATCGCCAATTCCACCCAGTAATCGGACCGGATTGCTTACCCCTTAATTTTTGGAGAATCATTCATGAAAAAAGAATTTCTGGTTGGCCTGATTACTGCCGCTGCTGCAACGGGTGCGATGGCGCAAAGCGCGACTGCGCTTGAAATCTGCTCCGGCGCTGCTGCCGGTAACGGTGTGCAAGTTACTGGCACGGCAGGGACCAACTTCGTCATTGTCAATTTCACCCCCAAGTGCTCGACCAATGTCGTGCTCTACGGTCAGGACAACACGACGTACTATTCTGTCGCTGGCGGCTCGACCAAGGGTCAGACCATCTTCATCGGCAGTTCAGCCGGTGGTGGCGTCAGGTCCAACGGACTTGGCACCGGCACGGGTAATGCTGTAATCACCGCAAATATTTCTGGTGCCAATGGCATCGTAGCTGCTACGGCCATCAGCAGCTGATTTTTCTTGACTTGCGGGACGGACGCTTATTTTCCGCCCCGGTTTTGTGGTTTTCAGACAGTGCGCTTCGGCGCACTTTCCTTTGGTGAAAGTCATGTTCCAGTTCGTCGTCTCTGCTTTGCGTTCCGGTTTTCGCGGCAAGAGTTTTCACGCCATTTTCGTCTTTGGCTTGCTGCTGGTGATGGTGGCCTATTTGACTGGCTATTTTTCGCCGCGCCAGCCCAAAACTGTTGCGCTTGATGTCGGCCTGTCCGGCCTGCGCTTTGCTCTTATCCTGCTGGCCCTGTTTTGGGTACAGGAACTGGTAGGGCGTGAGATTGATCGCCGCACCGTCATCTTTGCCCTGACCTATCCAGTGCCCCGTGCGTATTACATCATTGGCCGCTACCTGGGTATCGTCACGCTCTCCGCCATCGCCACGTTCATTTTGGGGCTGGCCTTGTGGCTGGCCGTGATTCTGGCCGGCGGTGACTATCAGCAGGAGTTTGCCCCCGCGCTCGGTCTGCCTTACTGGAGCGCGATCATCGGTGTATGGATCGAAGTCGCGGTGGTGGCCGCTTTTGCGCTATGGATTGCCTCATTGTCCACAGTGCCCATTTTGCCGCTTGCGTTGGGTGCGGCTTTCGCCATCGGCGCCAAAAGTCTTGGTGCGGTGCGCGATTACCTGGGCCAAGGCGCCGGCGGCGACACTGTGATGGCTGCCCATTTCGGACCAGTCACCAATATCATCCAGTGGGTGGTTCCTGATCTGTCCCGGCTCGATTGGCGTCAGTGGCCGATGTATTCAATACCACCCAAAGCCGATGCAGTCTGGTGGGCGTTGCTGATGGCCACCGCCTATATCGTCTTGCTGGTATGGCTTGCGGTCAGCGCATTTTCGCGCCGGGAATTCACCTAGATCGTCGCTGTCTCAGACTTCGGTCCAGGCTCGAAAATGGAAAAACGTTCAAACAAAATTCTGCCGCCACAAAAGCGGATGTCACTCCATCCGGTGGATGAAGAAGTCGTCGCGCTTGCACACTGGCTCAATGCCGGCAATCATGTCGAGGTAGAGCGGGCAGTTCGTAAAATCCTGCTGCGCTTTCCATCCCATCCGTTTGGCCTGAAGGCTCTGGCGATGAGCTTGATTGTCCGCAAACGCCATGCGGAAGCGCTCCCATTGCTCGAACAAGCGATTGCAGGGACACCGATAGATGCCGAACTCCATGCCAATCTCGGGATTGTTTTGATGGAACTGAGCCGCCCCGATGAGGCGGTTATCAGTTTTGGCAGGGCGATTGAATTTGCACCCGGAGATGCCGACAATCTCGCCAATCTCGGAACTGCCCAGCTCCGTCTTGGGTGCTATGTGGCTGCCGTGGATTACTGCCGCCAAGCCATTGCGTTACAACAGAATCATCATGCCGCATGGAATGCGCTGGGTGCAACACTGCTGAAACAGGAAAAATACGACGATGCCCTGGCAGCGCTGAGTAAGGCCATCGAGTCTTATCCCGGTGATTACTACCAGGAGGCAGTCGGGAATCTGGGCAATGTTCTGGTCAATATGCGCAAGTACCTTGAGGCGCATGCCCTCTATAAAGAGCTCAACTCGTTGCATCCCGAGGACAGCTATGTAGTGACGCAGCTGATCCAATGCAGCTTGCACCTTTGCCAGTGGGATTCGCTGAACGTACGTCTTGGCGGGCTGGCGATAATGATCTCGAATGGCACATACGTTCCCGCGCCGCCATTCGTTTACCTCGCTTTTGACGGATTTGGCGCCGAACAGCAGTATCTCCTTGCCAAAGACTACGCCGAGTCCTGCCTGGCGCGTTACTTGTACGGCCAAACGATTTCTGCGTCAGGTGTCAAACGGGTGGCCGATAGTTCTCGAATGAAAATCGGCTACCTTTCTGCTGATTTGAGGGAGCATCCTGTCTCGCATCTCCTCGCTGGAGTTCTCGAATGTCATGACCGGAACTGCTTTGAGGTTTTCGCTTATTCGATCGGTCGCGACGACGGCAGCGCGATGCGAACGCGAATAGTGGACGCAGTGGATGTCTTCCGCGATATCCACGCCCTGCCCCACGAAGCTGCGGCACATTTGATCCAGGAGGATGGGATTGATGTGCTGGTCGACCTCATGGGGTGGACGACCAATACCCGGATGGAAATCACCGCAATGCGGCCCGCTCCGGTACAAGTGAACTGGCTCGGTTATCCGGGTTCAGTGGGGCATCCACGTTTGGCCGATTACCTGATTGGTGATCCGATCGTGACCCCACTGGATCATGCCGGTTTCTATGCGGAAACGCTTGCCTTGATGCCGCACTCCATGCAGCCCAACGACCACAAGCGCGTTGTCGGTGCGAAACCAGAGCGGATGCAGGCAGGCTTGCCGGACACGGGATTCGTCTTCTGCTCTTTCAGCCAGAGTTACAAGATAAATCCGGCGATCTTCGATATCTGGTGCAAACTTTTGATGGAAGTGGAAGGCAGTGTGCTGTGGTTGCTGAGCCTTACCGAAACGGTGAGGGGAAATTTGCGACGGGAGGCGCATGCACGGGGAATTGATCCGGCCCGCCTGATTTTTGCCCCATACGCCGCTTCTCTTGAGGACCATCTCGGGCGGCTTCAATGCGCCGATCTGGCCCTTGATACTTTCCCCTATGGTTCGCACACCACGGGCAGCGATGCGCTATGGGCGGGGGTACCGCTGGTTGCTCATCAAGGCGATACATTCGCAAGCCGCGTTTCTTCCGGCCTCGTTTCTGCAGCAGGATTGCCTGAACTGATCGCATCCTCCGATGAAGAGTATTTTGCGCTGGCCTTGCGGTTGGCCACGCATCCTGATGAGCTTGGATTGATCCGCCGCCGTCTCGCTGATAACAGACTGACTTGTTCCTTGTTTGACACCAGCCGCTTTACCCGGGATATTGAGAGACTGTTCATGGCGATGTGGGAAGACCATCGTGCAGGAAGAAAGGCGCCGATTCTGCTTTCGGCTGAAAAGCGATGAGTACACAGATATGAATGTATTACGCGTGGCCATCGGGATGACTGCGGCGCTGCTGTACGGGTTGTCGGTGCATTACCTCAATCGGATTCCACGAATCAGCGTGGTGCAGGAGATGCAGGTGGCCTTGCCACGTTTCGTCCAGGTCGGCCTTGCCGGTGGCGACCGTTATCTGGCGGCCAATATCGACGGATTTCGCGCTCTCGTGGCATCTACCGAGCATATGCAGACCGAAAACTTCAAGATACAAGGACGCGTGCAGCAGGACGTGGCATGGCTTAATCCCGCCCATGAGGATAACTATTACATTGCCGCGGCGATTCTCCCCTGGTATGGCGAAGTCGATGCAGCACAGGATGTATTGTTGCGAGCTATCGACGCACGTCCCTTCGATTGGCAACCGATTTTCTACTACGCGTTCAATCTCTACTACTTCAAGAAAGATCCGGCATCCGCCGCACAATGGCTGTTGAAAGCGTCACCACGGGCGACTGATCAGAACGACCGGTTTGCCATCGAGAATGTCGCGGCGCGCTGGTTTGAGAAAGGCTATGAACCACGTGTCGCCATTGGTGTCGTCGAAAGTATGGCCAACCAGTCGCTCGAAGGTGGTTTCAAGCGTTATCTCAAGACGCGCGCGGAGCGTTTGCGTGTTCTCGAGACTTTGCGAGATGCTGCCATCCAATTTCATTCCAATACCGGTCGGCCTCTACGCGACTTGCAGGAGTTGGTGAACAGCGGACTGATCCATGCGCTGCCGGTGGATCCTTTTGGCTTCGGCTATGTAGTCGACAAGGATGGCCAACCGGTACTTCTCAACGCTCCGCTCAAGAGGCCAAAATGAGTCATGCAATTCTGGTGGAAGGGCTGGTCAAGACCTTTCGCGGTTTTCGTAAAGTTCCGGTCAAGGCCGTGGATCAGGTGTCCTTCTCGATCACCGAAGGTGAGGCTTTCGGTTTTATCGGGCCCAATGGCGCTGGTAAAAGCACCACGATCAAGATTATGACGGGTGTGCTGCGCGCCAGTGCTGGCAAGGTGAATCTGTTCGATATACCGGTAGAGCAACCACTGGCGCGCGTTCGCGTGGGTTACGTTCCGGAGAATCCTTATCTTTACGATTACCTGACCCCGCTGGAAATTCTGTTGATGGGAATGAGCCTGCACGGGTTGAAGGTCGACAACCCGCAAGCCCACTGCCTGAAGTGGCTGGAGCGCCTGGAGTTGGGCAGTGTCGCCAGACGGCAAATTCGTTCCTTCTCCAAAGGCATGACGCAACGCGTTGCCATCGCCCATGCCCTGTGTTTGCAACCACGGTTGCTGATTCTTGATGAACCACTGTCAGGCCTTGACCCAGTAGGCCGGCGCGATGTCGTCGATATCCTGGCGGAATACAAGCGTGGCGGAGGAACCCTGTTTTTCACATCACATGTATTGCACGATGTGGAGCGTCTGGCTGATCGCTTCGGCCTGATTCACCAAGGGCGGCTGCGAGCGGTGCAGTCGCCGGCAGAATTGGCTGGCGGGACCGACCTGGTGCAGGTGCGCAGCATGGGGACAGCACCCGTTGCCGGCGCGAAATCCGATTTCGCGGAACGCTGGTCGACAGAAGTAACGCGTGATGATCTCTGGCAGAAGCTTGAAGAATTGAGGGTAGCAGGGCACACCATCATTGAGATCAGGCCCACACTTTCGCTCGAAAGCGCATTCATGCGTGCCATTGGCAAAGAATAGCGCGCATTGAATATGCTATTGGAGACGAATGGGGTTGCTGGTTCCTGCCAGGTGATTTCCCCACATGCGCTGATATAGGCGCTCCAGGTCGATGGTAAACCGTTTGCTATCGAACAGCGCGCAGTTGATTCGACCTTCGATCAGTTGCGTCCTGAGTTGTTCCAGCCGCTTGGGCTGGCGGGCAAGGTCGAGTGCCAGCCGCAGATAGGCATCTGCGCTATCGGTAACCAGCTCCGACATGCCGGCGGCATGAAGCAGGCTCGCCGCGACCCGAGTGACGAAAGTTTCACCAATTCGAGTGACCAGTGGAACGCCGGCCCAGAGGGCATCGCTGGCGGTGGTGTGCGAAGTAACTGGATATGTGTCAAGCGCCAGATCGGCCAGTTGGAGTCGCGCAAGGTGCGCGGAAAGCGGTAGCTTGGGGGCGAAAATGAGACGATCTGCACTAATGCCACGGGCCTTGGCTTCCTTCAGTAAATTATTCTGCGCAGCCGGGTTGGATTGCAGCAACCACAGGACGCTGCCAGGCAGCGTCTCCAGCAGCCGGCACCAGAGATCGAATATTGACCGGGTAATCTTGTAGCTTTGATTGAAGCTGCAGAACACAAAACCTTGATTCGGTAGCCCTGCCTCGCTACGCATGGGTAGAGCCCCGATGGGACGTCTTCTATCGTTGGGTTGGTAGCAGTGCGGCATCAACGCCAGGGTTTCGCTGTATTGCGCGGCATGCTCGAAGGGGGTGACAACCGGGTCGCCGATCAGATAATCAGCCAGCCGTGGGTGACCAAGTGTCCCGGGGTAGCCGAGCCAGTTAACTTGCACGGGCGCCGGTCGCAGAGCCGTAATTTGCATGCGAGTATCTTTGGTATAGCCTTTTAGATCGATGAGAATATCAATCTCGTCATCAAAGATTTTCCGTGCCGCAGCTTCGTGAGGCAGATGGCGGATTTCGTGGAACTCATCGAAGGCGGTCTGCATGCGTTTGCGCATGTGGCTTTCATCATCGGGGCCATACGAGTATGCGAATATCTTGAACCGCGTTCGATCATGCAATTCGATGATTTCCGCCAATAGATAACTGGTCGCGTGTTCGTGGTAATCGGCTGACAGATAGCCGATGCGGAGCTTGTCGTGGTCTGGATGTGAGCGGGTATCGCAAAGCGCCGGGCGGGAAAGGAAGCTTGAAAATCTTTTCTCGGCGAACTGGCGCGCGCATGCGTATTGTTCGCTGCCACCGGTATCTGGCAAAGTCAGAAAAGAAAATGGAGTTATCTTTCCTGTCCCGCTTTCATTCACATGTCTGCGCAGTACTTCAAATTCATGTTCTACTTCTGACCATGCGCACAAATGCTGGCATTGATACACGAAAGCGCTGTGCGCTTCGGGATAATCAGGTTTGAGTGCCAAGGCCTTGCGATAGCTTTCCGCTGCTTCATCTACCCGCCCAAGTGCATTCAAAGCGTTTCCAAGATTCGTATAGTCGGGTTTTAACGTCAGCGCCCGACGAAAACTTTCCACGGCTTCGTCGAGCCGCCCAAGACTGGTCAATACGTTGCCGAGGTTGTTATGCGCAATGGCATAGTCGGGCGCATACGCCAGAGCTTTGCGATAGCATTCTTCTGCCTGCTCCAACTGTCCGAGATCGTTTAACGCCACCCCCAGGTTGCTGTGCGCCTCGGCGTAGTCGGGTTTGACCGCCAACGCTTGGCGATAGCTCTCCGCGGCTTCGTTCAACCGTTCGAGATCCCTCAATGTATTTCCGAGATTGTTATATGCCACTGCGAAGTCGGGTTTGTACGCCAGCGCTTCGCGATAGCTTGCCTCAGCTTCTGCTAGTGATTCGAGCTCGGTCAATGCGCCACCAAGATTGAAGTGCGCTACCGCAAAGTCCGGTTTGAGCGCAATTGCACGGCGATAGCTTTCCACGGCTTCATTGAGCTGGCCAAGGTTTGTCAATGCGTTTCCGAGATTGCTGTGTGCTTCGGCGTAGTCCGGTTTGTACACCAGCGCTTGGCGATAGCTTTCTTCGGCTTCCTTCAATCGCCCCAGGTCTCTCAACGCATTACCAAGTTGGCTGTGGGCTTCGGCGTAGTCGGGCTTGACTGCCAATGCTTGACGGCAGCGGGATTCCGCATCGCCGGGGCGACCCAACCCGCGATAGACTTTGCCCAGGTCGTTTAGAAAAACCGGATTCGATGGTTGGAAGCCGATGGCTTTTTCGATCAGCTCCATCGCGACTGTATTATTCCCTGCTTGATGCGCGACCAAACCGAGAATATGAAGGGCATCAGGATTGTTTGGTTCGCGCGTCAGCACGTGATGGCAGACTTGCTCCACATCTGTTAAACGACCGGCTTGAAGATATTCCGAGGCCACTGAAATCGCTTCAGGAATTAAGGTTTTTTCTAGTTCTAGATTCATGGCTGGCATTGCGCGTTTTGTCTTGTTCAACATGTCAGTACTTAAGAAAACAGGGACCGAGTTTAGCAACTCGAACTGGCGTTTGCGTCGTAGGCAACGCCGACGGTAATTGTATGGTTGCGCACTCCAGCGGCGGCCGTGCCGTTTATATACAAGGAGGACGTATTGTTTTTCAGACAGTGTATGCGTTGCATCTCGGTATGGTTTGATGTGATGCGGATACCATTGCAGTCCTTCAATTCGCCCTACCCGGCGGACCATGGCTTATTTCCCTTGGGACCGAGTCGAGAGTTTCTCATGTATATTCATGCATTGATAATCGGCAGGTGACGCACTTGTTCCAGGGCCGGCTCGTCCCGCAGATGATCAACCATGCTCAGTGGGCCACCATTGGTTGTAGATCCGACGATTGGTGTCCTGATCGGACATGGGCAAACGCATTCCAACAAGTAGATCTCGCTGATGTCCGGAACTATATCTGCATCCTTAAATAGGCTGCAATTGTTCGCGCCGACTTTCTGTACCCTGCTTCTGGCGGTGGTGTTGTGGGTGCTGAATCATCCTTATGCCGGATTTTCTTATCATGATGCCCGCATCTATGCCTTGTTGGCGTTGCACTGGTTAGATCCAGTAGCTTATGCACACGATCCATTTTTTATGTTTGGGTCGCAGGACGATTTCACCATCTTTTCTCCCATATACGGCAGTCTGATCCGCTGGTGCGGACTCTCCTTGGCGACGCAGATTGTGATGGCTGTGGCCGCCGTATTCTGGATAGGAGCCTCATGGATGTTGGCCAGTCGGGTGTTTGATGACTGGCGGGTTCGTGCTTACATCGTACTGTCTTTGGCGATTTATTCTTTCAATTACTCACCAAATCATGCCACCTTCGTTCTGAACGAAAATTTTACTTCTGCCCGCGTCATTGCGATCCCCATGATGGGGATCGCAATCGCATTTTCGCTGGAGCGTAACTGGATGCTCGCTGGTATCTTGGCGCTGCTATCCATGGCGATTCATCCGCTCCTCGCCATTTGGGGCGTGATACTGATGGTTGGTGTGAGGTTGAGTGACCGGGTTTTGCTCGGGTTGCTGGCTGTGGCCGCTGCATTGGTGGTCGGGGCGAGTCTGATGCCAGGGCCTGCTGCATTTCATCTGATGGACGCAGAATGGGCCGAGGTCGTCAGGCACACTTCCAGCGATGTCTTGGTTGGTTCGTTTGCAGAGATACGACTGAATGCTACGCTATTCTGGATCGCTGCCTTGCTGCTGGGGAGCCGCTTCGGCAGCCCACATATGCGGCGCTGGTATGAGGTGACAGCGCTGGTCGCGAGCTACGGGTTTCTACTGGCGCTACTGTGCAGTTATTTTTATCCAATCCAAGGCGTCATTCAAGCCCAGACTTGGCGCGTCATGTGGCTGGCGATTTATCTTGGCATGTTCGCACTGATTGATATCGCGCGGGCAATGCTGTTCGATGAGCGGGATTTTCAGGCAGGGGCTGTAATTGCGGTGATCATGCTCTTCGTGTTCGCGGATCACTCTGCGATTCTGCTTCTTTCAGCTTGGCT
>JAYUFR010000035.1:0-7530 GCA_043738625.1 Sterolibacteriaceae bacterium | reverse complement strand
AATATTGAGACGGAATGATCACTACGTGCGGATCATCATTCAATCTTGGGAGGGGGTGAAATGAGTATTCCTTTTAAAAAAATATTATTGCTGGCAGTTATGCTGTTGTCTGCCTGCAGCCATGTATCACCGCGATACAACATGTCGGCAACAAACGTAGAAGAATTACGACAGATCACAAAAGATTCGACGACCAAGATCGGCTCAGGTGCTTTTACTGCAACCGAGGCAGGAAAGAAATCAATCATATGCCGCGCTGCTGGCTCCATCACGCCACCAGACAATAAAACTTATGATGGGTTTATTCACGACGCGCTTTTTGACGAACTAAAACTGGTAAGCGCTTATGACCAAAATGCACCAGTAAAATTGTCAGCGAATCTTGATTACATCGATTTCGATTCAAATATCGGTTCAGGAAAGTGGACCATAAAAATGACACTGAAGGCCGATAACTCTGAGCCTTTCACAGTTGAAAATGTTTATTCTTTTTCAACCAACTTTATTGCAGACATTGCTTGTGAACAGGTTGCCCAGGCCTTGCCGGCTGCGGCGCAGGACTTCATTCAGAAAGTTTTTCAGGCTCCAGAATTTAAAGCCTTGCTAGCCAAAAACGATCTAAAAAAATAACAAAGCCA
The DNA here is from genome assembly GCA_043738625.1 of Sterolibacteriaceae bacterium. GTDB lineage: Bacteria > Pseudomonadota > Gammaproteobacteria > Burkholderiales > Rhodocyclaceae > JANYCD01. The sequence continues at coordinate 6,892 of JAYUFR010000035.1, read as the reverse complement.
AAGGAGCAGTGTCGGCGCTAAAAGGGGTTATCTTCGGTATTTACGATTGAGCCATTTCTCTTTGCTATCGGTATAGTCCGCGCCTAATCGTCGGCCAACCAAGTTAGGAAATGTTCATGGACGCCTCGAAGCGCAGCCTGATCTGGCACGGCATGTTCCTGTTCCTGCTCGGTCTCATCACCGGTTTCCTCGAACCGCAATTCAGCAACATGCGCATGGGCCTCGCCGCCCATCTCGAAGGCGTGATGAACGGCATCTTCCTGATCGCGCTGGGTGCGGTGTGGCTGGAAGTCAGGCTGACTGCACCGCTCAAGACTGTTGCGTATTGGGGTGCGCTGTATGGCGCTTACGCCAACTGGCTGTTCACCACGCAGGCCGCCGTATTCGGCACCGGCGCGCTGTCACCGATCACCGCCGCGGGTCGTCTGGCCCTGCCCTGGCAGGAGAACCTGGTGACGGCCGGCTTCATGAGCGTCGGGCTGCTTATCGTGGCGACGGCCGTGTTGATTTTGTGGGGTCTGAGAAGGACCGCACGCGCATAGCGCCGACCTGTTCCGTGCCGCCGGGTGAAGGGGTAAGAACCTGTAAAAAGGCTGTCCCTTGCTGCCCGCTTTTCCGCCCCCACCGATAACGCTTTCCGCCTGATCGCGCAATGCAGGGGAGCCTGCTTATAATGGAATCCAATAAAAAATCGCCGCGCCGGCGACAAACCTGAGGAGAGCAATCAATGATCACGATTCACCATCTCGGCGTTTCCCAATCAGACCGTGTCGTCTGGTTGATGGAGGAACTGGGTCTTCCCTACGAACTCAAATGGTACAACCGCAAGGAAAACGGATTGGCCCCGGAGGAATTTCTGGCGCTTCATCCGGCCGCGACCGCGCCGGTGATTACCGATGGCGACAAGGTGCTGACGGAGTCCGCCGCCATTGTGGAGTACATCTGCCACCGCTACGCCGGCGGCAAGTTGACCATAGCCCCCAACCAGCCGGATTACGCCGATTATCTGTACTGGATGCAGTTCAACAACAATGTCATCGGCCTGTTCTTTGGCAGGATGGGGCTGCGCGCCGGCGCGCACGGTGCGGAAGCTGACAGAATAACGGGGCTGATTGAGCGGCGCGAAAAAGGCTACTACGGCTACATGGACCAGCAATTGGCCAAGACGCCCTTTCTGGCCGGATCAGAATTGACCTGCGCCGACATCATGGCCATGTTTCCCTTGACTGCAATGCCGCTCTTTGGCGGGCCGACCATCGATCACCTGCCCAACGTCAAGGCTTACGTCGAGCGCGTCAGCGCCCGCCCCGCATATATCAAGGCCATGGAAATTGCGGGGCCTGCGGCGCCACCACGCTAGTCGCGAGCGCAAGACGCGCGCAGTCGAAGGCGCTGCGCAGTTGAAGGGGCTAATTGGGCTGCGCCGCAGGAGCAAGACGATTACCAGTATTTCTCAAAAGCCATCTGCCCGAGCACGCTGCGGCGCGTGGTGGCGAAGCCTCGTGAACTCAGCAGTTGCCGCAGCTCTCTTGCCATCTCCGGATTGCCGCAGACCATCAGCCGCGATTCGGCAAGGCTGAGCGACGTGCCCGCTGCACACTCCAACCGGCCATCTGAAATCAATTGCGGAATGCGCTGTGAAAATTCGCTGCTGCCGGGCTCACGGGTGACGATGGGGATGTAGCAAAGCCGCGCCCTGGCGTTGGAAAACGCATTCGGAAGAGCGGCGATCTCGTCGCGGTAGGCAAGCTCCGCTGCGCGGCGCACGCTGTGGACCACGATCAGTTTTTCGAACGCCTGCCACACCGGGGGATCGCGCAGGATTGACACAAACGGCCCCAGCCCCGTGCCGCTGGAGAGCAGCCAGAGATCCTTGCCCGGCGCCAACTGGTCGACGGTGAGGAAGCCGAAGCTGAGTTTGTCCACGTGGACCGCATCGCCGACCTGCAACTGCACAAGCCGTTCCGAAAAGGCGCCGCCGGGAATCAGCACGGCGACAAATTCCAGCGTGTCGTCATGGGCCGCAGATACCATCGAATAAGCGCGCCACACCATGTCTTCGCCAGCGCCGAGGCCCAAGCGTGCATAGTGCCCTGGCTTGAAGCGGAAGTCCGGATTGCGCGTGGTGCGAAAAGACAGCAGCGTCGGCGTCCAGTGCCGGATCGACACTACCTGCTCGGTGGTCCATTTCTTTTCGGGCTCAACTGACCCGGCGCTTGGTTCAGAAATGGTATTCATCTGAAGGGCGAGAATCTGTGATGTCGACGCTAGAAGAGACGGCCGGATTCCACCCACGGGTGCACTGCCGACCACCAGAACAGTTGCAGAGTGCCGAGCAGGAAAGCCGCGGTGAGTATCGTCGCGGCCGGCATCAGCAGGCCCTTCCAGGTCGTTTCGCTGGTCAGTGCCAGACCGGCGCCTTTGGGAATCGCCGCCCATTTTTCGACGCGCGCCAGGCCGAAATACGATGCGGTGAGCAGACCGCCCATGAACCACATGTTGGACCAGGGGACGCCCAGCAGCAGGTATTCGGGCGCCTGATGATAGGTCCACACGCCGATGGAAATGCACACGGATTCGACAATGATGTCGATGGCTGCGGCGATGGCAAGGATCACCGGAAAATGCAGGCCTCCCAGGACGCGTCCGATCCGGTCATGAAACTTCGATGCGCACAAAGGCAGGAAGCCGAAGCCGACGCTCCACACAAAACAGATCGAGAGCGGATAGCGCTGGCCGAGGATATCGATGCCGGGAACCATGACGAGGTTTGAAGCGGTCGTCGCATTCCAGAAGCCGCGCGAACACCACAGCCAGTCGAAGCCGAAGATCATGAAACCGCCAAGCACCGCGCCGAGGTTGAAGGGATTGCGCGATCGTATGGCCCAGCCAAGCACTGCCAGGAACACTACGGTAATCACGATTTCGTATGCGGCCATGAACTGTTCTCCCCGTGTTTTATTGAACCGCCATCATGCTTGCTTCATGATGGCGTAACTGCCCCTCCATTCTAGCGCTGCACGTTATTCGCCACCGTGTTACCTTTTGCCAAAACAACAGCATCGCATTCGTGAGGGAGAACAAATGAACACCAAGAACCAACTGCTATGCACTTGGGCCGGTCCTGCATTTCTGACCATCTTCTCCATCGGCTGGTGGTTCATCGCCTGGTTCATCCCGCCGCAATCGCCCAACTCCAGCGCGGCCGAGATCGCCGCGTTCTATATGCAGAATCCCGTGTCGATCAAGATGGGCATGGTCATCGCGATGTTCAGCGTCGGCTTCTTCGGCCCATGGCTGGCCGTCATCTCGACGCAAATGCAGCGCATGGAAGGACGCTCGCCAGTGCTGGCCTACACGCAGATGATCTGCGGCGCAATGGGCGTGCTGGCCTTCCTGTTGCCGATCATGATCTGGTGCACCATCGCCTTCCGCCCCGAGCGCGATCCGCAACTGATGCTGCTGTTCAACGACCTCGCCTGGCTGATGCTGACCACGATCGTCTCGCCCGGCATCGTGCAGAACATCGCCATCGGTGTGGCGATCCTCGGCGACAAGAATCCGATTCGGGTATTCCCGAAGTGGGCTGCCTATTTCAACTTCTGGATCGCCACTTCGTTCATGCCGGCGCTGATCGTTCCGTTCTTCAAGACCGGTCCGTTCGCGTGGGACGGCATCATCGGCTTCTGGGTGCCGCTGGTAAATTTCGGCGCCTGGGTCTGGGTGATGTTCTTCCTGCTGCGCAAGGGCATCAAGCAGCAGGCGGCTGAGGCGGCATAGCAGATTCAACCATGCGTCATCAGGGCGCCATGCATGGCGCGCATCGCCTCGCGACGCTCGCGCTGACCCTCGCGTGCTGTGTGGCGCCGGCGCAGGCGGGCGACGAACCTTCCGCCACGCCCTATCGCCCCGGCGCAGCCAATCCGGCGGAACTCTCGGCTCCCGGCTGGCTGGAAGTCGAGGCCGGCATCGCCCGCAGCAGCAACGGCGGCGCAGCGTTTCTGGACGATACGTCGTGGCTGCTGAAGCTGGCGTTCAGCGAAGACTTCGGCGTAATGCTGGGCGGTGACGCCCGCCTCCGCCAAAGTGACACGAGTGGCGTGCTCTCCGGACACGGTGATACCGTGCTGACTTTCAAGAACCACTGGGCGGTTGACGAAGCCACGGCCTTCGGCCTTGAGTGGGGGGCGAAATTTCCTACCGCGGACGACGGCCTCGGCTCGGGGAAAAGTGACGTCGGTTTCAACGGCATCTACAGCCGCGACATCGGCAAGGTCCGCGTCGACGCCAACGTCGGTGCGATGCGGCTTGGGCTGATCGAGCCAAGCTTGGCGCGTTGGCAGTATCCGTGGGCCATTGCCCTGTCGCGCCAGGTAAGCGGGGACTGGAGCCTCGCTGTTGAGGAATCCGGCGTGGTTCGCCGCGGCGCGCCCGCGACCACGCAGTTGATGGTGGCCGCCTCCTACAGCGTGACCAAGCGCCTGGTGCTGGATGGCGGGATGATTTCCGGCACATCGAATGTCGCACCCAGATGGTCCGCCTTCATGGGCGTCACCTACCTCGCGGCGAAGTTCTGGTAACGCGCAGCGAAAGCTAGCGGCCGAATCCCCGTATCAACCGCCCCGCCCGCTTGGTTGGCCGCCCTTTGATATCCGCACCCGGCGTCGGTGCAAGTTTGCGCATCTCCAGGTCGCGCGTGCGGCGAGCCACACTTTCTTCGGTCTCTTGATACAGCAGTCGCGCTTCGGGTGCCGGGCGGCGCTGGGCGTTGATGCCGCGCACGATCACGCTCCAGCGCAATTCGCCGGTCATGATGTCCACGCTGTCGCCCGCCTTCACCTCGCGCGACGATTTGGTGTTGCTGCCGTTGAGCCGTACCTTGTTGCCCTCCAGCGCCGCTGCGGCGAGGCTGCGCGTCTTGAAGAAGCGCGCGGCCCAGAGCCATTTATCGATGCGCAATGCCTTGGCGGGTTCATTCATGAAGGAAATGCTACCACCCCACGCGCTGCAACCTTTGCCCCGACGCGCAGTCTCTTACAATACCGAACACACTGGAAAATTTCACATGCCACTCAACGACCAACCCCCAAGACTCGATCACCGTAACAGCGGCGGCGGCAACCTGCTGAGCACAATACTCACCATGGTTGTCGGCGCCGCGCTGCTGGTGGCGGGATTCATCTTCTCGCTGGCGATCCTTGCCGTCGTCGCCGTCATCGCACTGCTGGTGTGGGCCTGGTTCTGGTGGAAGACACGCGCGCTGCGCCGTCACCTGGGCGAGCAAATGGAACAGATGCAACGCGAACAACAACGCGGCCCTGCGCAAAGCGCACCGATGACGGAAGGCGTGATCATTGAGGGCGAGGTGATTCGCGAGGAACCACCGTCGCGGCCGTAGAAGCCAGCCTGCACGAATAAATATAAGTATGAGCACTGGCGCTGAAGACACCGATCTGCGCAGTCTGACGCGGCAGTTTCCGCGGCCGGGCCGCATCGAAACCATTTATCTGCGTTCGCAGCGCAGTGTGGCAACCGTTTGCGTTGACGCGGTGCTTGCGCTTGCTTCACGCGGCCTCGAAGGCGACCGCAGCAGCAGCGGGCGCCAAGGCGGCAAGCGGCAGGTAACGCTGATCCAGGCTGAGCATCTGCCCATCATCGCCGCATTCGTCGGACTGCCTGGCGCAGACCCTGCATTGCTCAGACGCAACCTGGTGGTATCGGGACTCAACCTGCTCGCCGCGCACGCATTGTTCAAGGACCAGCCGCTGATCCTGCGCATCGGTGCCGAGGTGGTGCTTGAGGTCACCGGCACCTGCGACCCATGCTCGCGCATGGAACAGGTGCTCGGCCGCGGCGGTTACAACGCCATGCGCGGGCACGGCGGCATGACCGCCCGCGTGCTCTCGGGCGGCTCGCTGCGACGACATGATGTGGTGCTGTGCGCAACGCGCCAGCCGTGTTGACGCCCGGTGCCGAAGCAATGACGGATGAAGTCGTCGCCGCCACCCGGCGCTGGCTGGAACGCGCCGTCATCGGGCTCAACCTGTGCCCGTTTGCCAAGGCGGTGCACGTCAAACAGCAGATCCGTTATGCCGTCACTGCGGCGGCTAACGCCGATACACTGCTGGCCGAACTTGAACACGAACTGGATCTGCTGGCGCAGACCGATGCGGCGCAGATCGACACCACGCTGCTGATCCATCCGCAGGTGATGACCGACTTCATCGATTACCATTTCTTTCTTGGCGAGGCCGACGCCCTGCTCAGACGAATGGAACTGGACGGCGTGATCCAGATCGCCAGCTTCCACCCACACTACCAATTCGCCGGCAGCGACAGCGCCGACATTGCCAACTACACCAATCGCTCGCCCTGGCCGACACTGCACCTGTTGCGCGAGGCGAGCATCGACCGCGCGGTGGCGGCCTTTCCCGATGCAACGGAAATATTCGAACGCAACATCGAAACTCTGCGCCGCCTCGGCCACGCCGGCTGGCGGAAACTCTGGATCGGGTAGACCCTAGGCGGTCGCTCGCTTGAACGCGGCGACACCTTCGTCGAAAGCGCGCTTTGCGACAGCGGCATCGGGCGTCATCAGGTCGAAGCCGTGCACCGTGCCCGGATAATTGTGCACTTCCACCGGCACGCCGGCCTGCATCAGGCGCATGGCATAAAGCAGCCCTTCATCGCGCAGTGGGTCGTGCTCGCAGGTGATCACATAAGCCGGCGCCAGACCTGCTAAATCCTTGGCCCGCGCCGGCGCGGCATAGGGCGAGACATTGCTGCGGTCGGCGCCGATATAGTGGTTCCACATGTCCAGCGAATGCTTGGAATTCCACACCAATGCATCGCGCCCGACGCGCATCGATTCGGTCTCGCAGCGGTCGTCGAT
>JAYUFR010000034.1:0-7619 GCA_043738625.1 Sterolibacteriaceae bacterium | reverse complement strand
TCAGGTCGATGATGTGGACAATGCGTTTATGGTCGTCGCACCAAATGCTGCGCCAGGATTTTCCGTTGACTTTCATGACGCGAAGTTTATGCGATTTTTTGTGCTTGATTGTGCTGTGACCATGTTCAATTTGTACGCCAAGATGGAAATTCCCGCTCGCTTGTACGCATCCGTTTTCCGCATCTTGCACAATCGAATCCCATGAAGCTCGCCCAAGTCCGTCGCTTTGCAATGTTGTTTCCCAATATCACCGAGGAGTCGCAATTCAATTATTCTTCGTTTCGCGTGCGTGGCAAAATCTTCGCCACCGTGCCACCGTGCCACCGTGCCACCGGAAGGCGGACATCTGCATGTTTTTGTTGCGGAAGAAGAACGGGAAATTGCACTTGCTCTTGAACCCGCGTTGGTGGCGGCGTCACCTTTGCCCTCATTTTGTCAGGGTAGTCTGATGGCCCTGATGTCCGCTTTGTTGCCCAGTCCAAGTGTTTTCACAAACGAAACATGGTGACCACGGGTGGTGATGTTGTCGTCATGCACGGCAAAGCCCACATTGTAAACGCCACCGGCTTTCAGCGACTTATCGTCCGCATTGGCCAAGCCCAGCGGGCGAATCATGACCACCGTCCACATGCCGTCCTTCCAGGAAGCGATGGCGTTGTTATCGACCGCCGAGCCCTTGGCATCTTCGCGACTCATGACGTAGTCGGGGACCATGTCGCCCTCCTTCCAGGCCAGGTTCGGGTCGAACGGTACCGCATTCGTTTCGCGTATCAGGAACAGGTCGCCTTTGCGTGCCTGACTGTCCGCCGTGATGGACTTGTATCCCAACTTCTTCTCGTCCCACATGAACTTAGGCGCGTGGGTATTCGCATCCGCGTTGCCACTAAACATCTCCTTGCCAGCATCACCCAAGCGAAACTCAAGCACATAGCCGTCGTCGGCCATTCCAACGGCGTGGCTGCGGTGAGCACGCCACTGAATCAGGTCGACAAATTTGCCCTCGGCCTTGAGCTTGGCAATTTCGTCAACGGTCTTGCCCGTCTTCCAGTCCGCCGGGTCGTTGCGGCTGTCCGGTAGGTACTTGCGCACGTCGCTTTTCTTGATGGCGGTGAGAAGCGCATTTGCTGCCACCTCTTCCTTGGTAAACTGCTTGGGCATGTCGCGCATACCGTCATGGCAAGTCAGCCAGCATCCCTGCTCGGCAAAACCAGCCACTTTGCCATCATCAATCATGATGGACATGCGGTCCTCGTAAATGCCGGGCTGCTTACCGTCCTGCACCACCTTGTCCAGTTTTGGAAAGCCCCAGACTTTCCATTCCTTGCCGTCAAAGCGCAGATACTGGTGCTCCGTGCCGGGGTAGGGATTGTTGGTTTTCCACTGGAAGCGCAGATAGGCGTTCTTGGCGTCAAAGGCGGCCTGAACACTCAGATCCACATAGCCGTTCTTTCCGGCAACCGGTAGCGGTTCGAGCGGACCGCCCTTGACCAGCTTGTTACCGATATCCTTTTCGGCGTCCTTGTCGGCATGACACAAGACGCAGGCGTCGCCGTGAGTGACATTCTTGGCACCCTTGTGGTCGCTGCGCAGCCATTCGTAGGAAGACTGCCCGGGATAAAATAGCGAAATCGCGGTGGCCTTGATCGTCGTCCAGTCGATCTTTGCAGGATCGGCTGCCGTGGCGGTTTCCATACCAAAAATAGCGAGACCCACACAGAGCGCAATTATTGACTTTTTCATAAGATTCTCCTACTGGTAAATTCACACGCCAAATGTTTTGCCGATACCAAAGCCCATATGAATTGTGGAACTCCAGGACAAGCCCATATTGATTCAAGTCAAATACCCATTGAAAACTTGTCGCACCGAATGCGCTCCGCGTGATGCCACAACGCTTTCTCAATTCGCCGAGGCGACCGCTGCATGATATCGCGTGTCGCTCGATCAGCGCTGGCCACCATCAGGCTGGCGTTTTTTGTGCCGCGTGAAATCCTACCATCCCGGCCCACAAGCTCGTCTTGCAACTGACATTCGTAAATCCGACGAGACGCAGCACGCCTGACAGTTCATCCGGTGTATAAAAATGGCGGATCGCTTCGGCGAAGTAGCCGACGCATCCGCGTGATGCATTGGTCGACGCAAAAATCAGCGAAGTTATGAAAAGGGAACAGCGCAAAAAGCGCAGATAGAACCATTCGACAACCGGGTTAGCCGGCTTGAGCATATCGCAGTGATAGAAAAATCCGCCCGGCTTGAGTACGCGAAGAATCTCGGGTAGCACCTTGTCCAGTTGCAAATGTCGGGAGGCGGCTTGCAGTGTGATCACATCGAACGAGCAGTCGGGGAAGTCCAATTCGTGAACGTCGTGAATGACACTCGTGATAAGCACTCCTTTGGCCCGCGCCCTCCGCTGCCCCTCTTCCTGCATTTCCTTGCTACGGTCGATGGCGGTGACGAAAATAAGGGGCTCCTTTTTTAGCAGCCTCACCCCAACGTCATTAGTACCGGCACAGACATCGAGAACCCGCTGTTGCGGACGCAGTTCGATCATTCTCACGAACTGCCAGACCCAAAGCTCCCAGATGCCCAAGCTCGCGACGATATTGCCTTCCCGGTAATAGCGCGGAACGTCCCGGAACACTTTGGGTACCAACTCCGACCACACCGTGGAAAAAAGCGAGCGACGAGTTGTTTCGCGTTGCCGGAAATACTCCCAAGTCAACGACTTGGCCGCTTCGCGCTCCTGTTCCATGGACGATGCTCCTCAATTGGCGGCGCGAATGCGTTGGACGCTTAGCCAAGAAATTCGCCAATACTACATCAAGCATCCCGCAAATCCCGTCGCAATCACGGTGGCAACGTTTTTAATGTTTCCCATGGGATCGCACCATTTACTGCACGCGGTGCATGCCTTGGCCAAGAATAGTGGCCGCCTGAAATTCCATGTGATCGAATCAGGCGTCCCCGTTTGCGCCGCAGACCGCTGTCTTGTTGTTTGCGAAGCGTGACGCGCACGGTCGTTGCATTTGCAAACGCAATCAATGGCGTTTGATCCGTATCAAGTCCTACAGCAGTCGATGAACTAAGCTACAACGTCAAGAGTGGTTTGCGCTCGCACCGTGCGACAAGGAGGAGTTAGTGGAGGTATTCAAGGCTGACGTAGCCATTATCGGTGCAGGCGGGGCCGGCCTTCGAGCCGCTATCGCGGTCGCGGCATCCGATCCGACGTTGACTATAGCGCTCATCTCCAAGGTCTACCCCATGCGCAGCCACACGGTGGCGGCCGAAGGCGGTGCAGCCGGCGTGGTGCAATCGCACGACAGCCTGGAGCATCATTTTCACGATACGGTGGCCGGCGGCGACTGGCTGTGCGAACAGGACGTCGTCGATTATTTTGTTGCGCATTGCACCGAGGAATTGGTGCAGATGGAACATTGGGGTTGCCCGTGGAACCGCAAACCAGACGGCCACATCAACGTGCGCGCTTTCGGTGGCATGAAAATCGAGCGCACCTGGTTTGCCGCCGACAAGTCCGGCTTTCACATGCTGCATACGCTGTTTCAGACTTCGCTCAAATATCCATCGATCAAGCGCTTCGATGAACATTTTTGCGTGGACCTTATCGTCGAGGACGGTCGCGTGCAGGGCGCGGTCACCATCGCCATCGCCTCCGGCGAATTCACCCTCATCGAAGCCAAGTCCGTCATCATCGCCACCGGCGGCGCGGCCCGCGTATTTCGCGAGAATACCAATGGCGGCATCGTTACCGGTGACGGCATGGCGCTGGCTTATCGCCACGGCGTGCCGCTGCGCGATATGGAATTCGTGCAATACCACCCGACCTGCATGCCGGGCACCGGCCTGTTGTTCACCGAGGCGTGTCGTGGTGAAGGCGGCTTCCTGCTCAACAAGGACGGCTACCGCTATCTGCAGGACTATGGTCTCGGTCCGGCACTACCCACTCCCGTGAACAAGGCGATGGAACTCGGGCCGCGCGACCGGCTGAGCCAGGCGTTCTGGTACGAGCAGCAGAAAGGTCGTACCATCGAAGGGCCGCAAGGTTCGGTGGTGCATCTGGATCTGCGGCATCTGGGTGAGGAGAAACTGCGCGAGCGGCTGCCGCTCATCTACGCACTGGCCGAGCAGTTTCTCGGCGTCGATCCGGCACTCACGCCGATCCCGGTCCGACCGGCTGCGCATTACACGATGGGCGGCATTCTGGTGGATGGAAAATGCGCCTCACCTTTGCCCGGCCTTTACGCCGCCGGTGAGTGCTCGAGCGTGGGCATCCATGGTGCCAACCGATTGGGGTCCAATTCGCTGGTCGAACTTTGTGTTTTCGGCAAGGTCGCCGGTGAGGAGGCGGCAAAATACGCCTGTACGGCGGTACACGGCAACACGACTATCTTGCACAAACAAGCGGAGGTCGCGCAACAGCGCGCGATGAACGTCGTGCACAAAGGCAAGGGCACCGAACGAATCTCGACCTTACGCCGCGAAATGGCGGAATCGATGGAGCGAGGCTGTGGCATCTTTCGGAGAGGCGACGAAATGCAGCGAACCTGCGACAAGCTCGCTGAATTGCGGCAGCGCTTCAGGAATGTAAACGTCGAAGACAAATCGTGTGTGTTCAATACCGAGTGGTTGCTGGCGATCGAACTCGGTTACCAACTTGAAGTGGCACAAGCGATGGCCGTATCCGCATTGCATCGCCGGGAATCGCGCGGCGCACATCAGCGGCTGGACGGCTTTACCAAGCGCGACGATGCAAATTTCCTCAAGCACACCCTGGTGACCTTTGCGGGCGAAAGCGCTCCCGGCATCACTTATGGCGATGTGAAGATCACTCATTCGAAGCCCGCAGTCCGGGCCTATGGTGCGGCGGGCGAGAAGGCCGATGCGGCGCAGGCCTCGCAGGAACAGACAGCGTGAATGCCAGCGCGCGAACCATTACGATGGAGGTCTTGCGTTATCGCCCGGAGCAGGACGAAAAACCATTTTTTCAAGCGTATATCGTTCCGTTCACCGACGATATGTCGGTACTGCAAGGCCTGCAACACATCAAGGATGAGTTGGACGGTACTCTGTCGTTTCGCTGGTCATGCCGTATGGCCATCTGCGGAAGCTGCGGCATGATGATCAATGGTGTGCCCAAACTGACGTGTCACACTTTTTTGCGGGATTCGTACCCGAACACACTGCGGGTGGAGGCACTGGCGCACTTCCCGATCGAGCGCGATCTGGTCATCGTCATGGATGACTTCATGGCGAAACTCGAAAGCATCAAGCCGTACATCATTGCCGACAAGCCGCGCGCGCTATCGGAAGGCGAGACCCTGCAGACGCCAGCACAACTCGATCTCTTCGAACAGTACAGTTCCTGCATCAACTGCCTGCTGTGTTACGCCGCCTGCCCGCAATATGGTCTCAATTCCAAATTTATCGGGCCCGGCGCGATGGCGTTGTTGCATCGATATAACCTCGATACCCGCGACAGTGGCAAAGAACAGCGCATGCCGCTGGTCCATGCGGAGGAGGGGGTTTTCAACTGTACTGCCGTTGGCTACTGCTCTGAAGTCTGCCCCAAAAAGGTTGACCCCGCCAACGCGGTCAATATAAACAAGACCGAGAGCGCCAAGGATTATTTCCTGCGATTTCTTGCGCCAAAAGGGACTGGCAAATGAGCGCGCGGAAACCCTACATGCGACCGATGGCAGGTTGGTGGCGCAAGAATCCCTTCTATATCGAATACATGGTCCATGAGGGTACGGCGGTGTTCGTCGCAGCCTATGCGTTGATTCTGCTCGCGGGCCTTGTTTTTCTTTGCGAAAGCGAGGCCGCGTGGAATCGATGGCTCGGTTTCCTAACCAGTCCACTTTGCATCGCTGTTCATGTGGTGATCCTGCTGGCTTTTCTGTATCACACGTGGACCTGGTTCAGCATCATGCCGCGCACCATACCGCCGATCCTGATCAACGGCGAACGCGTCAGGGCAACCACGATCACCTTCACTGGCCTGGCGGCGGCGGTTATTGCGAGCATTACTTTACTCGCCATCGTTGCGTGGCTCGGATCATGAAGCGCTCAAACGCCCCCATTTTTTGGGTCTTGTTCGGTGCAGGCGGAATGCTGTCCGCGTTGATCGGCGCTGTCTTGGTGTTCATCACCGGCATCGCAGCGCCCCTTGGGATTTTGCTTCCGCGCGAAATGCTGAGCTACTCAAGGGTACTGGCGTTTGCGCAACACTGGGCTGGCAAAGGCATCCTGGTCGTAATTATCTCGCTGTTCCTGTGGCACAGCGCCCATCGCATTTTCCACAGCCTGCATGACATCGGTGTGCACGCAGGGTTCGTCGCAAAACTGATTTGCTATGGCGTCGCCATGACAGGAACCGTGGCGACGGGTCTTGTGCTTGTCCGCCTCGGCTGGTCGTTGTAGGCCAGGCACAAACGTAATTGGTCAAATCGTGATTACCAGCTTCTGATACAGGCCACCGAACGAGGTTTCTTTCCGGATCTGGCCAGCGTGAATGGATGCCGGCAACCATTTGTCGAGATTGTGATTCCAAAGATCGAGCGCGAACGGTTCAAGCAAATGCAGAACCGGCCGGAACAGATATCGCAGCGGATGTAACCGTTGTGGAAGGTGATAGTCCACGATGATGATCTTGCCGCCGGGTCGCGTTACGCGCACCGCTTCGCTAAGCGTTCGCCGACGCACCGCCTCCGGCTGTTCATGCAACAGAAAGAAAAGTACAGTCTGGTCATAAGTTGCGTTGGCGAACCTGAGGTCTGCGGAGTCGCCCAGCACTGGGGTGACGCGTGCGCCCGGGGTTAGTTTTTTGCGCAGGTTTTCGAGTTGTATGGGCAACACATCAACGATGTCCAGCGAGCCGCCAGGGGCAATCCGACCCGCCAGTCGCTGTGAGAAATCACCATATACGCACGCAATCTGCAGGGTCCGCCCGGCAATGCTCTGGCCGAGTTCATGTAAAGCGGCGTCGCGCAGTTTGGCGAAGTTTCCCCACAATATGGCATTCACCAGCCATTGCCGCTCGAATAGCCTGACTGCAAAGGGGTGCACGTATGCCCACCAGTAGGTTTTCTCGAGATACGCGGGAATATGCATGGAAGGAGGTAATTCGAAGCTGACTTGGTCTGCCTTATAGCTCACAGGCTCCTGCCTTTCTTTTTGATGGTTTCAAGACTTCAAAGTCGGCGCGACACATCGTTCTTGGGTCGCAACGAGTCGCGGTGACACCATGCAATATTGGCGCTATGCCAGATTGTGATATTGACGTGGATCAAATGGCGAGCAACGTATCGTGCCTCTGCGGAAGACTCCGTCCGACCACGAAAAAACCATCTCGCCGAATCGCCATGGGGGTGGCAACAGACTATGCCCCGGCTCCGGGATTGGATATGTCTGTTTACAGGCGTCCCCGGAGTTCCAGGCAGCTTCGTGTAAAATACTAATTTCCAACCCGGGGTTTTCCTACCCAGTAGCTGGAGGTCAAACAAATGACCAAGTATATTTTCGTTACCGGTGGCGTGGTTTCTTCCCTGGGCAAAGGGATTGCCGCCGCCTCTCTCGCCGCCATTCTCGAATCGCGCGGCATC
>JAYUFR010000033.1:0-7638 GCA_043738625.1 Sterolibacteriaceae bacterium | reverse complement strand
ATCGGGGTCCGGGTTGGGCTTTTTGCATCCTCAACGCCTTCCACCAGAATCGAGAGCGACTTGGGATATCCGGAGTCGCCGACGCGAACAAGAACCCGGCCGTCGTCTGCTGCCTGCTTATAGGCATCCAGGGCCTCCCGAATCTGGCGCAAGCTGGAGCGCAATTCGGATTCATGGTTGCGCTTCACGGTAAGTTCTGCCAAGGGCAGCGCCATTGTCGAGAACAGCGCGATCAGCGCCAGCGTCACCATGAGTTCGATCAGCGTAAAACCGTTGGGCCGCATGAGCTTGAATCCTCTCAGGGTGTTACCGTAACGTTCACTGTGCCGGCTTGGGTCAATCCAGGCGCCGGACCGCCGGCGCCAACAGGCGTCATCGGCAAGACCGTGACAGGGCTGTTCGCGGCAGGTTTGAGGGCGCGCAACTGGACTTCAAGCAAATCGCCATCGCCGCTGGCGCCTTGTGGTCCGCTTCGCTTCAGCGTCAGAAATATCATCCCCGCTTCGCCTTCGATCCGTTTTACGACTTCGGTCTTGTCATCTCCCTGAGTCATGAATGACCCGGGTGTCGCATCAACCGCCTCGAATGTCGCCGGGTCGTATTTGATTTGTACCGGGAAGCTCGTAATCGGCTGTTGGCTGGATACTTTCAGCAACAGCTTGAGGGTGCCGCCGGCCTTGATTTCACCGGGCCCTTGCCATTTCAGTGCCGGAACGGAAGCAGATGAAGGGTTTGTCCGATCGGGGGTCGCCAGGATGAGCGGCTTCTGTGCGTTGGCCGCAGTGTTGCCGCTTGCGGCAGCGGCGAGCGCCTGGGATTTCAGCCCCGGACTGCTCTCGGTACCGGACCAGAACTTGCCGGGTACGGTCAAAGGTCGTGAAAGACCCCTGATCAGGCGCGGTGTGATCGAGAGCACCAGCTCGGTCTTCTCGGTGTTGTCCTTGTGACTTGAAAAGAGCCGGCCCAGCAACGGAAAATCGCCAAGACCCGGTAAACGGTTGGCAGCCTTGGTGTCATTGTCGTTAATGAGGCCCCCCAGGATTTGCGTTTCACCGTCCTTGAGGCGCAGCACGGTCGAGGCGTTTCGTGTACCGATCTGATACACGAGGGTTCCATCCTTGCTGGTAATCTGCTTTACCAGCGAACTGACTTCCAGAGCCAGCTTGATCGATACCTCATCGTCAGGGTAAATGGTCGGCTCCACCTCCAGCTTGAGACCGACGTCGATGTACTGGACACTGGCCGCCACAAAACCGGTCGAGGTTGACGTGGACGTAATCACCGGCACGCGGTCGCCGATCTTGATCTCCGCCTTTTCGCGGTTATGGGTGCGGATACGTGGATTGGCGAGAATGTTGGAGGCACTGATCTGATCCTGCAAATTGATGATGAGCGGAGAAATCGTGGCGCCGGTTCTGCTTGAGTTCAGGCTCTTGAGATCCTGTAATGTCAGGCTCGCCCCAGCCAAAGGCAGCGGTGCAAGCGTCAACTGATCCGGGAACTGGATACCCAGGTTGAGCAGCTTCGAACGCTGCACCTCGACCACTTCGACTTCCAGCATGACCTCCGGTTCGCTGACATCGTGGGTGGCGACCAGTTTCTCCGCAAGATCAACCATCGTCGGCGTATCGCGAATGATCAGGAGATTGAGCTTCTCGTCCACATAGACATTCTTTGTCTTGATCACGGTCTTCAGCATGTTCATGACTTCTTTGGCGCTGGCATTGGCCAGAAAGAAAGTCCTGACGATCAGATCCTGGTTGTCGCTTTGCTTGGCTACCGTATCCGGGTATATCAGCAGCGTGGTGTCATTGAGGATGCGCTTCTTTAACTGGTTGGTCGACAACATTACGTCGAGCGCTTCCTCAACCGTGACCTCGCGCAGAAATACCGTGATCGCCAGGTCGGCGGGAACATCCTTGTCGAGCACAAAATTGAGCCCGCTGTGGCGCGACAGTGCTTCCAGCACCTGCTTGATGCTGGCATCCCGGAATTCCAGTGTTACCGGTTTGTGGAAAGCCTTGCTCAGCTTTGGGGTAAGCAACTGGTTACGTCCCAATTTTTCCTCAATCCGGCGCAGCAGGGCACGTGCTTCGGTGTGTTGCGGATTTTCCTGCAGCACCAGGCTTATTTTCTGTTGCGCAGCGTCCACGTCGTTGGCGGCGACGAGGGCATTTGCTTCGGCCAATTGTGTGGCATGGCGTCGTGCCTGATCCAGTGCGGCAAGGCCCGCATTGCCCTGGACGTTGATTAAATCGAGCTTGAGCACGCGACGATAAAGCGCCTCGGCTGCGTCGAAACGTCCGACCGCTTTTTCACGCTGAGCTTCCAGCAGGAGCCGGGCAATGACCTTTTCCCGGGCATTGAGGTAGTGCACGTGATATTCAAGATCGTCGGGAGCTTCCTTGGTCGATTGTTCCAACTTCGCGAGTCCTTCCTCGTTCTTTCCCTCGCTCATCAGCGCCATCCCGTCGCGATGGGCCTCCTGGCCGGCACAGCCGGCAAACAGCACAGCGACGACAAGCAACGAGTGCCGGAATGATGTGATGATATTCATGAACCATTTCCGATCATTAGAGATTGACGAATCTTCATGGGACGATAGAGGAAATAGAGTTGCCCGTTTTCGTACTTGTCGACCCGGTAGATGCCGTCGATCGAATCACCGACGTGGACCGAAAGAACCCGATCACCCTGGATCAACAGGAATGCGATCCCTCTGTCGGGTTCGATAATTCTTCCCAGAAAGCGTAAAGGCAGCGGCGGTGCCTGCGGCGGAAGGTTCTGCGCGGACTTGGTATCCATCACGGGTGGCGGCGGCTCCCAGGTTCGGACCGCAAAAATATCAATGGGTTGCAAATCGGTCGGAATTTTGGTTCCATCGCTTTCCCGATTTTGGGCGTCCTGCGGCGTACCGTTTGCGACGATTGTTTTTTTTCGTACATCGAGTTGGGGTCCGGGCCGACTGCTTTTCGATTGTGTGGCTGGGTGAAGAAGAAGCCATGACGTGATCGACACCAATATCACCATCAACAGCGCCAACCACCGGCGGCGATGAAAAATTGGCGGCAGCTTCAGCTTCATGGTGCGATGACGAAATAGTAGGAAAGGCGAACACTCGCCTCGACGACTGGAGTAGTGGACTGCGCCCGTCGCAGATGCAGTTCGTCGAGGGACGTCAGCGGCGTTAACGCCAGCGCATCGCGCAAGTAGGCGCGCAGCGACGGGTAGCTGGCCTGAAGCGGCAGGCTGACTTCCAGCCGCCGCCGGCCATCCTTGTCGGTCGAACTGTAGGAGGCGCGGTCGATGGTCATACCGTGTTTTTCCGCCGCCGCGTTCAGATTCTTCAACAGCTCCGGAATTTCCGTCGCAACTGGCAGCGGCCGGACTGAAGCAGTACCCACGGCAGTAGCGGTGCCATTTTTTCCGCCTGCCTCGGCGGCGGCTCCGGCAGTGAGTTGTGTCTCCTCGGACGTCAACTGTTGCAGCTCCGTTCTGGCGGGCGCAATGGTTCCTAAATAAAACGACAGACAGAACAGCAGCAGCCCGAGGCCGAGGATTCCCGGCAAACCCAGTCGATCCTGATAGGGGATTTTCATCGCGGAGCCTCGCGCCATTCGGCAATCAGAGTGAATCTCACGGGATGACGCGGGTGTTCCTTGACGATGACGTATTCGGTCAGATGGGTATTGGTGAATGCCGTGGCGGACTGCAGGCGCTGCACATAGCCCGTTGCCGCGGCAAGTTCCTTGGCTTCTCCGCTGATCGAGATTTCCCGCGGGCCCAGTTCTAGTCCAAGCAGGGTTATTGAATCGTCGCTGGCTGTTTCCAGGGAAATGAAGAGCGATTCCCAGCGCTCGGCAGAAACGGAGGATGAGCGCAGTTCGGCGATGTCCGATCGAAGGCTATTCGATTTTCCAGACAGGCGGTGTTCCGCTCCGTGCTTGAGCCTGGAGACCTGTCGCCCCGCAGTAGCCAGTCTTTCTGCGTCGGCGAAGTATTGGGTCAATAGAACACCGGTCAGCAACAGGCTTGAGATCAACAGCAGCAGGCCGGGCCGATGATGTCCGGGCGCATCCTGCTGATAGTCCAGCCAAATGGGTCGCATGGCAGTCACGCAATGCCCCAACTGGCCAGGCTTGGGATTCCATCGGCGTTGCTATTGAGATCTTTCGGATCGAGCCACTGGTGACGCCAGGAGGAGCCGGAAGGCGGGTGTGCTTGCCCCGTCAGATCGCAAAGCCAAAGCATCTCACCCGAGTTCCGCCCATGCAGTTCGCTTTCCTCCGCGAGAAGCTGGGGGAGGTTATTGCCATCGCTGGCTCGGGTGACGACAAAATTCCATTGCCCGTGTTCAATTGACGCCAAGGTTATACGGCCGGATTCCACCATTGCCAGTATCCCCGAGCTCTTGCCGATCAAGCGCCGCGTCCGGTTGAAGACTGACATGAGACCGGGTTTGATCGAATGCAGCCATCCACGGCCGTTGCAGATGGTGCGCAGCGCATCAAGCAAGGCGTGTGGAACCCCGCTGGCCAGTGTCGACATGTCGCTCGACGCGGGGCTTACCCGGAGTTCCCAGCCGATGCTCAGATCGCCAAAAGTATTTCCGAACAGAATCTTGGCGAAAGCACTTTGTTCCGCCGCCGCCAAGCGCTGTCCTTTGGGCATGACGGCATAGTGCACGTAGTGGTTGGAGAGAATTACCGTAACGTCGCAATCGTGCCAGGCAGTTTCGGAGAGCAGGGCTTCCATCGCGCCCAGCACCTGACCCCAGGGGCTTGTATCTTCCAACTTCAACAAATGGTCATACCTGTCGATGATGCGCGGCCGCAATCGGCCCCGCAGACGCAGTGCCGAGAGGCGGTCCGGTGCCACGCCGATGACCAGGCGGTCACGCCACAAACGTGACACGATTGATTTCCTCCAGCGTGGTTTCTCCGCAGCGCACCAGTTGCAGCGCTGCATCACGCAGTTCCCGCATCCCGCTGCGGGCAGCTTCCTCGCGCAATTGCCGCAGTGGCGCACTGGCGACAATTAATTCCCGTAAATCATCGGTGAGCCGCAATAGCTCAGCGATGGCCTTGCGGCCTTTGTAACCCGTACCCCGGCAGAGGGCGCAGCCGCGACCCTTGCGAAAGACAAAGTCTTGGGTAGTGACCGGATCAATGCCGGAATCGGCAAGCAGGGCCGCATCAGGCTCGTCGGCGACACTGCAATGCGGGCAATTGGTTCTGACCAACCGTTGCGCCAAAATGCCGTTGATGGCCGAAACGAAACTTTGCGGTGCCACACCCATGTGCAGGAAGCGGCTAATGACATCGAACGCGTTGTTGGCATGGACGGTGGTGAACACGAGGTGGCCGGTCAATGCCGATTGCACGGCGATCTGGGCCGTCTCGGCATCGCGAATCTCGCCGACCATGATCTTGTCCGGGTCATGGCGCAGGATGGAACGCAGCCCTTTGGCGAAGGTCAGGCCCTTTTTTTCGTTCACCGGGATTTGCAGCACATCCGGGAGCTGGTACTCGACCGGATCTTCGATGGTGACAATCTTGTCGCGACCGGTATTGACTTCGCTGATCACGGCATACAGCGTTGTTGTCTTGCCACTGCCGGTGGGGCCGGTGACCAGCAACATGCCATAGGGTTCGCGCGCAAGACGGCGCACCGCCTGCATCACGTCTGCATCGAATCCGAGCGCATCCAGTGTCAGGTTGGCGAGGTGATCGGTCAGGGCATGCTTGTCGAGAATGCGGAGCACGGCATCCTCGCCGTTTATGCTGGGCATGATGGAGACGCGGAAATCCACTTCCCGCCCGTTGATCAAGATCTGGAATCGGCCATCCTGGGGAATTCGTCGTTCCGCAATGTCGAGTTCGGCCATGATCTTGATACGCGAAATCACCTGCTCCGCTGTTTGACTGTCCTTCGGTTCGGCGATGAGCGACAGCACGCCGTCGAGGCGATACTTCACCCGCAGTCCGTCGCTGCCGGACTCAAGATGGATGTCACTTGCCCCGACTTGGTAGGCATCGTAAAGCGTGGAATTGGTCAGGCGGACGATGGAACTCGCATCCGCATGAATCGTATCGATGCTTAATGATTCGATGCCATTGGCGGCAACCGAATCTGTAGGCGAGTGGATCGGCAGTCCGTCCATTGCCCGCATCGGTTCGCCATGATGTGCGAGGACTGCGGCGATATCTCCGCCGCTTGCAAAGCACAGGGTGAACGGGCGGCGCAGAAAGGCATCGGCCCAGGGCATAAGGCCGGCTGCGGCGGCCTTGTCGACGACGACCAATAGCCTGCCCTCTGCATCGATCTCGGCAATGCATTGCCGCGTCGATGCTTCGACGAAGGGCAACACGTCGAAGGCAGGTGTAAGTGAATAAAGCTGGTTGATGTCGAGCACGGGAACTTCGCTGACAGAGTCTTGCGGTGACCCGGACGCATGATCATCCGGGTCTGTCGCGATCGACAGGAAATCCTTGTTGTCAGGATGCCTGGCATTCATTGTATGCTCCCGGAAAGTTCGAAGATCGGCATGTACAGCAGTACCACAATGAAGGCGATGAACAGCCCGATGCCCAACATCAGCAGGGGCTCGAACAAGCGCACGAACCATTCTGTCCAGCGCGATATATCCTCGTCGTAGAAGTCGGCGATGCGTATCATTTTATCGCCGATATCGCCGGTCTTCTCTCCCACCTTGAGCAGATCACTTGCCACCGGAGGCGCCAGATTCTGTCGCTCCATGGCATCGGACAACGCCGCGCCGGAGCGGACCTCGACCAGAGCGCGATCCAAAGATGCTTGCAGTTCCTCACCCAGCAATTCCTTGGCCAATCCAAGAGAGGCGATGATGGGAATCCCGCCCTGCTGCAGCATGCCCAGCGTCCGGTAGAAACGGGCCAGCGCGTAAGTTTGGAATCGGTCGCGCAGGATCGAGTGGCTGAGGAGTTTCCGCCCCAGCATTTTCCAACCGAATTTTCGCTTGAAGATCGGCACCACGATGGCGCCGAATGCCGTCACCCCGATCAAGAGTTGCAATCCATGGGCTTGAACCAAGGCGCCCCATTGCATCAGGAGCCTGGACATGAAAGGCAGATTGTGGCCGAAGTCCTCATAAATGCGGCTGAAACGCGGTACCACGTAGGTCATCAAAAACACGATGACAAGGCCCCCCACGCCAACCAGCAAGGTCGGATAGATAGCCGCCGAGACGATTCGTTTACGCATTAAATCCATCTGACTGCGATAGTCGATGAAGCGGGCCAGGGCGCTGGCCAAGTCACCCGTCTGTTCGCTGGCCGAAGTGAGGGCTACGTAGAGCGACGGAAAAATGAACGGGAACTCCCGCACGGCCATCGAAAAGGATTTCCCTTCGCGCAAATTACGAATGAGTGCGTCGATCAACCCGCGTTTGTCCGGGTTATTTTCCTTCCGTGACAGTGCACCCAATGCCTCAATCAGCGAGAGTCCTGCATCGATTAGGGAGCGCAATTCCTGGCTGAACAACAACAAGTCGAACGGCAGGTTGCTGCGCCGACGCTGGGTCGACGAATGCCACCGCTGACGTATGGAGAGGATCTCAAGGCCCCTGTCCCGGGTACGCACCCTGGCCTCGTTGAAACT
>JAYUFR010000032.1:0-2498 GCA_043738625.1 Sterolibacteriaceae bacterium | reverse complement strand
CCAGGCGGCCTTCGATCAACTCGGCGCTGGATGCTGCGGTACAGCCCAGCATCGCGGTCATGGCAATGACGGCGGATGCGGCGAAGGCGCGCAGATTCATGCGCATTTTCATGGAATATCTCCTGTTTGTTGTCGGTTCCAGGGTCGTGTGGCGCAACGATGCGCGCACGGCTCCGTCAAATACTCAAGGGGAACGATAAGCCGGCTACCCTTGGAGTTCTTGCGTCAATTGGCTACCCCCTACCCTTTAGGTGGTACCCACGCCGCAGCGCGCTTTTCGAGGAAGGCAGAGAGGCCCTCGCCGGCTTCGGGCTGGGCCCGTTGGTTGGCGATGCGGAACGATGTTTCCGACAGCAGCGCATCATCGAGTGGACGATGGATCACCGTCCGGATCAAGTCCTTGGCCGCCGCCTGGGCCTTGGGGCCGCCCTGCAGCAAGGCAGAGACGATTTCTGCGACCTTCGCATCAAGCGCGTCCGCCGGCACGCATTCGTGCACCAGTCCAAGCTCGGCTGCCCGCATGGCCGAAATTCGCTCGGCAGTGAGAAAGTAACGCGCCGCCTGGCGCTCGCCGATGGCGCGAATCACATAGGGACTGATGATGGCAGGAATGACGCCGAAGCGAACCTCCGAGGTGGCGAAGCTGGCATTGTCCGACGCGATGCAAATGTCGCAGGCGGCAGCCAATCCCATGCCGCCGCCGAGTGCGGCACCCTGAACACGGGCGATGGTCGGCTTGTCCAGTTGGGCAATTGCGCGCAAAGTTTCGGCGAAGCGCTGGGCGCCGACCATGTTCTCTTCCATCGATGCCTGCCCGGCCGCTTTCATCTCGCCGAGATCGCCGCCAGCGGAAAAGCTCTTGCCGCGCGCGGCGATCACCACCACCCGGGTTACTGCGTCACCGGCGATGCGATCGAAGGCTTCCGACAATTCAATGACCAGCCGGCTGCTGAAGGCATTGTGCACTTCAGGCCGGTTCAGCCACAGCGTGGTGACCGCTTCTTGGTGCTGGATTTCTATGAATTCATTCATGGTGGATAACAACCTTCAAGCGGGTCGAAGCAAGTGAGGTGAGATCAATAAAGTACGGTGATCGTGTTCCGTAACGAATGCATCACGTTCAAGATTACGCCATCGTCACCGTTGTCGTCACGACAGTTGATTCCAAAACCTGCATACAAGGGTCTGAGTTGGTTACTCAGCGCAAACACGATACCGAACTGACGGCCAGCACGTTATCAGTGAAACATCGAGGTTGCATTCCTCAGGCCGACAACGACCAAAACGAAGCCAGCGCAGAACCCGATGGCTGTAGCCAATTCGTTCATGGATGGCGGAAAGACGAGGATAAAACCTTTACCCTTGATCAGTGAAGAAAAACTCGAAACACAGAACGGGATCGCAAATAAACGGAAGGTTTGCCACCTGTCAGCCACGACAGAATTTTTACCGCCAGCGCTGAGCAGCAACGCTACCCCAACCAGCGCGCTGATTCCTGCGGAGTTAAGCCAGAGGCTAGGCGACGGATCAAAGTGATGGATCACCGCGCTGACGTACCAGATGAAATAGCACCAGAGGGCAATTTTGCCATTGGTCAAATCAGCAAAGTATCGGATCAATCGGTTGATCGGCGGCATCGAAATAGCGTCTATCGTCTGCTGACTGAGTGGGCTTGGCTTGGCCCTTCTCGACCCAAAGCAGACGACGCGATTTCCGGAAAGCGGGTGCTCGCGACAGCGCGATTGGCAAAACGGGGCATTTCAGATTCAGCGAACGGTTGCCGATAAATCAACATCCATCGTTTGGTAAGGCGTGGCGGCAAAGGAAGGCCGCGCCTCCAGGCGAGCCACGTAGCGCGACAGGTGCGGATATCGACCCCGCCAGCGAATGACGTCGATGTCCGGGCAGTGCCCGAAGGCAACCACAGACTCGCAAACGAGGAGCGCGGTGCCTACCGCGATATCCCCAAGATCGATGGGTTGGTCGTCGCTAACAACCCTGGCCTCAAGCATTCGATCCAACTCCAGAAATACGCGCCGGATCTTGCGTTCCTGTCGTTCGATCCAGGAGGTGCTGGGATCGGGACGCTGCAGCTCGAACACGATCTGCCCGAAGACTTCCACCAGCCTTTCGCCGAGCAACTGGCGCAGTTTCGCTTCAAGCAGGGCATCTGTGCCGGCCGGCAGCAACGCCGGCTTGGGGAAGCGGCGTTCGAGCCATTCAAGAATATAGACCGAGTCATAGATGCAGTGGCCGTCTTCCTCGATCAGAATCGGCAATTGTTGCAGCGGGCTGTATTCGGGCGTGCAGGTTTCGTTGCCCCAGGGCACGTCGTACTGAACCTTGTAATCAAGGCCTTTTTCGATGAGCGCGATGGCGACCTTGCGGCCGAACGGACTGGGACGTGCATTGATCAGGGTAAAGGTCATCGCATTGCTCCTTTTGGTTTGTTCACGGCTTTGAACTTCGCCTCTTGCATGGCAATTGTATTGGACCAC
>JAYUFR010000031.1:0-21655 GCA_043738625.1 Sterolibacteriaceae bacterium | reverse complement strand
CCCGGAGAGATTCGAACTCCCTACCCCTTGGTTCGTAGCCAAGTACTCTATCCAGATGAGCTACGGGCGCAGTGCGGGCCGAATTATACACAAACTATTCCCGCGATACCGCTGTTTGCGCACTCTGCAAGTCCCCGGGACTCGATCCAGCAGTGACCACACTGGCCAAAACCAAAACCGATGTCGGCGCCAGTTGACCCCACTGCTAAGATAGCGCTCAGACCTCTCGCGAGGCAAAGGACATTTGGTCCGCAATCAGGATGGTGCACACGTGAGCATTGTAGAAAACAAGAAAGCCTTCCACGACTATTTCGTTGAAGAGCGATTTGAAGCGGGGCTGGTGCTTGAAGGGTGGGAAGTCAAGGCAATCAGGTCGGGCCGTGCCCAATTGAAAGAGGCCTACGTAATACTCAGAAATGCTGAGGTCTATCTCATCGGCGCCCATATCAGTCCGCTGCCAACAGCCTCAACCCACATCACGCCGGACCCGGTACGAACCCGCAAGCTGCTCCTGCATGGAACCGAGATCAGCAAACTCATTGTAAAGGTGGAGCGCGCCGGTTATGCGCTGGTTCCCCTTGATTTCCACTACAGCAAAGGACGAATCAAGCTGAACATCGGCTTGGCCCAGGGCAAGAAGCAATATGACAAGCGGGATACGGAAAAGCAGCGCGACTGGGTGCGGGAAAAGGCAAGATTGATGCGCGACAAGCGCTAGGACTACTGCGAAAAGTGGCTTTGACCATCTGGTTCGCGGGGATCCCGCACCGTAGCGCGGGATCCTGCCAGCGTTTTCTCCTCCTCGACGGCCCATCAGCGACAAGAGCGGTGCTCCTGGCCTTACCTCAAATCCATCAACCGTCTGCCATAGCAGCTGGCTATTAACCTTGTTGGCGACCCTGAATATTGCCGCGCAGCCTGACCAAGCTCCAATGATGCCACAAGTGAAATATTGTGGCATTAAATATGACGATAATTCATATAAAGCCGCGCCAAGCGTTTGGCAGAAGACACTTGTGGCGGCAAACAAAGAACCCTTCCAACGGGATTCATGAGTGGTTTACGTATAATGATTTCGCTTTATATGACCAATAACGCATAAGCACTGATATCCACAGGAAACTATTCCTGTTCATGTATGGTCACAGCCATCGCACAGTTCGCAACCAAGGAGTTACCATGGAATTCAACGAAGTCGTTACCCAAACCCCAGCTACCGGTATAGATCAGCGCCACCAGGTGCTGCGCAATACCTATGCCTTGTTGTCCATGTCAATGGTGCCTACGGTTATCGGCGCCGTGCTGGGTACGATGTTCGGCTCCTCCCTGATGGTTGGCAGCCCGATCTTGAGCATGTTGATTTTCCTCGGCATCAGCTGGGGATTGATGTTCGCCATTGAAAAAAACAAGGATAGTGGTCTGGGTGTGGTACTGCTGCTGACCTTTACCCTGTTCATGGGCTTGATGCTCGGCCCCCTGCTCCACTATGCGCTGAGATTCTCCAACGGCGGATCGCTGATCGCGGTTGCGGCCGGAGGCACTGGGATAATTTTCATTACCCTGGCGGGCATTGCCTCAACCGGCAAGCGTGATTTCAGCAAGCTCGGCAGCTTCCTGTTCGCGGGTGTCATCCTGATTCTGGTGGCCGCCGTCGCCAACATGTTTCTTCACCTGCCGGCGCTGACGCTGGCCATTTCGGCTGTCGCCGTGGTCGTGTTTTCAGCCCTGATCCTGTTCGATATCAATCGGATCGTTCAAGGTGGCGAAACCAACTACGTCACCGCGACGCTGGCGGTGTACCTTGATGTCTTCAACGTGTTTGTAAATCTGTTGCAGTTGTTGCTGGCCTTTGCCGGCGATCGCCGCTAGGACACAACAAACAGCAGGATCCCAAAGGGCGGCCCAGGCCGCCCTTTTTTCATGGACGCTCGAACAGGGCGATCGACTCCAGATGGGAAGTATGGGGAAACATGTTGGCGATTCCCGCACCTCGCAGCTGATAGCCTTTTTCGCGCACCAGTATCGCCGCATCCCTTGCCAGCGTCGAAGGTTTGCACGAGACATAGACAATGCGCTGCGGTCCACTATCACCGATTGCGTTCACCAGCGCTACGGCGCCGTCCCGGGGCGGGTCGATGAGCATTTTGTCGAAGTGCCCCATTGCAGCGAGTCTTTCTTTCGTCGTCTCAAACAAGTTGCCGAGCTTGAATTGACAAAGACTGTCGAGCCCATTCAACGCTGCGTTGGATCGCGCCCTGTCCACCAAATCTGTGCTGCCTTCAACGCCAACAACGGCCGCGCCACTGCGAGCGATGGGCAGGGTGAAATTGCCCAGACCGCAAAACATGTCGACAATGCGCTCCCCTGCGACAGGTATTAGCAACGCCATCACTCTACGCACCAGGACACGATTAACGCCGTGATTGACCTGGGTGAACTCGGTTGGGCTGAATCTGAAATTCAAGCCAAAGTCAGGCAAGGAATACGCAAGCGGCGGGGTATCCGGCGGATAGAAAAGCTGGACACTTTCAGGTCCGTCCGGTTGCAGATACCAAACAATGCTGTTGCTGTCGGCGAAAGATCTCAAGCGCTGCATGTCTTGCGCCGTCAACGGTCCCAGATGACGCAGCACCAGCGCTTGCTGCACGTCGCCAATGGCGACTTCAATCTGCGGAATGTTTTCTGGCACCGACATGCCTTCCAGCAGCACTTTCAGTCCGGGCAGGATGTTTGAAATGGCTGGCGGCAACACCGCACAACTATCCATCTTGGTGACATGACTGCTGCGCTTCTCGCGAAAACCCAGCAGCGTCCCGTCTTTTTTGGACACATGCCACACGGATAGCCGCGCCCGATTGCGATAGCCCCAGGGCGATCCGGTAATCGGCGGATAGACCACATCCGGTTTCAGCTTTGCAAGATGCCACAGTGCATCTTCGAGCACGCGTTGTTTGGCCGCAGTCTGTGCCGACGCATCAAGGTGCTGCATGCTGCACCCGCCACAAGTGTCGAAATGAGGGCACCGGGGAGTGACACGCTGGCTGGAAGGCCGCAATATCCGAACAGCCTGCGCTTGCTCGTATCTCGATTTACGTTGATAACTGGCGTATTCCACTTGCTCCCCGGACAGCGCGCCTTCGATGAAAATCGCCTTGCCATCGACACGGGCAAAACCACGGCCTTCGTTATCCAGGGACTCCACAAACGCTTCGGGCATGGCAATGACAGGTGGAGAAAGGCGCCGATTATAAACGTCGCCGATTCGGCCCCGGCCCTTGTTTAGCCAACACCGATTGTAGAATCCATGCTTCGTGCACCAAGCTTTGTCCGGGCCAATTTCTTGAAAAACCAATCACTGTCCTTGCTGGGTGGCATCTCTGCCCGCGAATTTCTCGCTACTTATTGGCAGAAGAAACCTTTGCTCATTCGCGGCGCAATACCGGGCTTTAGTGGCTTGCTTGATCGCGATGCCCTTCTGCAAGCGGCATTGCGTGACGATATCGAGGCAAGACTCGTCGCCCGCAAGGGCAAACAATGGCATCTCGCTCAGGGTCCATTTTCCGCACGGCATTTTCGCCGCAAGGATTTGTGGACGCTGCTGGTCCAGGGCGTCAACCTGTTCCTGCCTGCGGGCGACCAGTTGCTGCGCAAGTTCGATTTCATTCCCTACGCCCGGCTGGATGATCTGATGGTGAGTTATGCGACCGATGGTGCCGGTGTCGGCCCGCATCTCGACAACTATGACGTATTCCTGTTGCAGGGTGCCGGCAAACGGCGCTGGAGCATCAGTGCTCAGCAAGACCATGCCATGGTCGAAGGCGTGCCGCTTAAAATCCTGAAAAACTTTCAGCCCGACCAGGAATGGCTGCTGGAGCCAGGCGACATGCTCTACCTGCCGCCGCAGTGGGCGCACGACGGCGTCGCCGTCGGGGAGTGCATGACCTATTCAATCGGCTTTCGAGCTGCCCCTGCGCAGGAATTTATCCAAGGCTTTCTCGAGTTCCTTCAGGATACTGTCGCGCTTGAAGGTCGCTATCAGGATCCGGCTTTGAAATTACAGAACCATGCCGCGGAAATCAGCAAGGAAATGATCGACCAGGTTGCGGCAATGTTGGAGAAGGTTCGCTGGGATCGACAGACAGTGCGAGCCTTTCTCGGCTGCACCCTCACGGAACCCAAACCTCATGTTTATTTCGAGCCACCACAACGACCGCTGTCACATGCGCGCTTTCAGCTCGCCGCCAACAAACGTGGTGTCGCGCTGGATTTGCGATCCCAACTTTTATTCTCGGACGGGACTTTTTTCCTCAACGGGGAAATGATGGAGTCCCTGTCGGCCGAAACCTGTCGCACACTGCGAAAACTCGCGGATACGCGAGAACTTTCCAACCTGTCCGACGCTGACCCTCCGACTTTGGATAGAATCTACGAATGGTATCAACTCGGATTCATCAACTTGCGGTGAGCGCATGAGTTCTTCCCCTACCACAGCCCCATTCGACAGCGAAGGCAGCTTTCGCCAGGCAATCGATACGGTGATCACGGCCGCGACCCAGGAGATCCGCGTCTTTGACCGCAACCTGACCCGCATTCAACTGGACCAGAAAGACCGGGCCGAAGCGATCGAGCGATTTCTTGCCGGCGATCACCATCGCCGCCTGCGCATCATCGTGCATGATCCGGAACACTGCGAACGCTACTGTCCGCGTCTGCTTGCGATGCTGCGACGTTTCAGTCAAGCCGTGGAGTTTCGTCAGTCACCAAGTGAATTGCGACATCTCTCCGAGTGTCTCCTGCTCGCCGATCGCGCCCAGGCGGCGGTGCGTTTTCACCGTGATCATCCGCGCGGCAAGATCATCCTTGATGCACCCGAAGAAGTTCATCCCTGGTGGCAACGATTTGCAGACCTGTGGGAATTGTCGAACCCCTGCCTCAGCGCAACGCGGCTTGGATTGTAGTAGTGAACCAGCGTCGGGCTGGGATGTCTGACTGGCACCAGGGCACTCTGTTCGCAGGTTCCTCATGACACTTACTGGTGGAGGATCCACGATGTCCGAAAACCTTAGTCCGCCGCATGCCCTCGCCATGCGCAAGGCTGGCTATCTGTTAGCTCTGCTAACGCCGCTGCTGATGCCAGCGGGTTGGCTATTGGGGCGCGCAACGCACCTGCCAAACCTGCTGGCTTGGTATTCCATATTCTGGATATTTGGCGTGATTCCTTTGCTGGATTACGCCATCGGTCGTGATACGACCAACCCCGACGAGGCGGCCGAGGCACCGGCCATGCAACAAGAAATTTATTATCGTGTCCTGACCCTGCTGGCAGTACCTATCCAGGTGTTGTTGCTGGCCTGGAGCGGCTGGGTGTTCGCGCATGGCGATCTGGATCTATGGGGCCGTCTGGGCTGGCTGCTCTCCATGGGTGCCATCTCCGGCGTCAATGCCATCAACATCGGCCACGAACTGATTCATCGCCATGGTCGCCTGGAATCCTGGGCCGGCGGCACCCTGCTCGCGCTGGTGGCCTACGGCGGCTTCAAGGTGGAACATGTGCGCGGCCATCACGTACATGTCTCCACGCCGCTGGATGCTTCCTCAGCCCGCTATGGTCAATCCTTATACGAATTTCTGCCCCATGCCTGGAAATGGAACTTCCTCAACGCCTGGCGAATCGAGGCAGAGCATCTGCGTCGACGCGACTTGTCTACCCTGCACTGGCGCAACGAACTGATTTGGTGGTACGGGCTCAGCGTGGCGATTGCGGTCGCGATGACGTGGGCTTTTGGCTGGCTTGGTCTGCTATTTTTCTGCGGGCAAAGTTTCGTCGCCTTCACTGAACTGGAGATCATCAACTACATTGAGCACTATGGGTTGCACCGTCGCACACGCGCCGATGGTCGCTTTGAGCGCACCACCCATCAACACTCCTGGAACAGCAGCCACCTGCTGACCAACCTCCTGCTGTTCCAGTTGCAACGCCATTCTGACCATCACGCCCACCCGGCGCGGCGTTATCAGGTGCTGCGGCACTTCGACGATAGTCCGCAACTGCCCTGCGGCTACGCGACCATGGTATTGCTTGCCCTGGCTCCGCCGCTATGGCGGCGGGTGATGGATGCGCGGGTCGAGGTTTATTACCAGAACGAGCTCGGGCAACTGACGGCGCATTGAGGCGCTTGGCAACCGTTATGGAAAACTCGACACTCAGCGCTCACGACGGACGAAACATTCCTCTGTGCCATTGGCCCGCCATGGGATCGTTCAATTTGCCCGATTCCCTGTGCGGCTTCGCCCCAGTGCAGGACTTTGGCAAGATTTGTTTGCTGGCTTTCGTCCTGGAGGCCACCTATGCCCCTAACCGGCCCGGAATTTCAAATCAGTTTGACTGGCGCGAGATCACCACCAACATCAACCTCTTTGTCACCCCCTCACATCATCGCGTGCACCATGGGCGCAACCCGCAGTACATCGACCGCAATTACGGTGGCGTGCTGATTGTGTTCGATCGGCGTTGGGCACATTCGCCGAAGAAAAAGAACCCGTCGATTACGGCATAGTCAGGCAAATTCACAGCGCCAATTTGCTGACGCTGAACTTCCATGAGTTCACAGCGATGTGGCGCGATGTGCTGAAACCCGGTTCGCTGCGCCTTCGACTGAAGCATCTTTGGGCACCACCGGAGTGGACCCGCAACTAAGGATTGCTTCGAGGCGGGGCTGCAAATTTTTCAAGCAGTCACCCACCGGATTCAATCCGACCACACCAGGCCGGCTGACTATATAACCCGGGGAAGACCAGGGCTCAATTCAACTCCGATTTGAACGCTCGGCAGCGACGGCGCCCAACACCAGTTTCTCCACCATGTTCGGAAACAATCGCCCCAGTCGCCAGGCCAGGCGAGCGCGACCGGGCAGAACAATAATGCTTTTATTGTCATCAATGGCATCCAGGGTCTGCTCGGCGCACTTTTCTACCGCATACGGTGGTCCCGTCAGCGCACTCAGGAAGCGTCGCACGTCAGGCGCCCACGCGATGGGAACGTCCGCCGGATTTCCGGAATCCAGCAACGGTGTTTCGATGGCTGATGGGCAGAGCACGCTGACGCGCACACCGCGCGCGGCACCCTCAAGCCGCAGGCTGGTGCTTAAACCCACTACGGCGTGTTTTGTCATGGCATAAGGCGTGAGTAAAGGCGCCGGGCCAAGACCTGCCAAGGATGCGGTGTTGATGATGTGCCCCGAGCCTTGCTTGACCATCAAGGGGTAAGCGGCCAACACACCATGCAATACACCGCACAGGTTGATATCGATGATGTGTTGCCAGGCTTGCAGCGGGATTTCGTCGACCTCCCCCGCCACTCCAATGCCAGCATTGTTGAAAAGATAGTCGAGGCGTCCACTGTCGCGCGCAAATTTTTCAACAACAGCGTTTACGCCGTCGGCATCACGTACATCAAGTGAAGCGGCACTCGCCAAACTACCGCATTCGGTCGCCACACGCTCAGCTGTTTGTTGATTGATGTCGGTTACCAGAACGCGCGTGCCGCGCGCAGACATTACCTTGGCCAGCGCACGCCCGATACCCGAACCGCCTCCGGTAATGATGGCCGTCGCATTTTTCCAATTTCCCATGGTGTGAATCGCCCCGGTTTTTTTGACACTTTCGCGTCTTGTGAATTATCGTTACTGATACTCTGCATCGGAACGTTGCGGTGCATGCAATCTGTGGTCGAAACTGGCAGCCCTGCCTTAGCAGACGCTTCAGTCCTACAGACTCGCACCGCCGTCCATCGCGACTTCCGATCCGGTCATGTAGCGGCTGTCATCGGAGAGCAGAAACAGCACCAGGCCAGCAATCTCCTCCTTGGTGCCGAGGCGTTTCATCGGCACTTGCTGCACCCGCCGCAGGTTTTCCTCGCGCGTGCGTACGTCGAGCATGTTGGTGTCGATCGGGCCCGGATGGACGGAGTTGACACGGATGTTCTTGGGCGCCAATTCCAGCGCAGCCGCCTTGGTCATGCCGCGCACCGCCCACTTTGTCGCGGTGTAGGCAATGGCATTGGGTGCGCTGCGCAACGCGACGGTCGACGACATGTTGACAATCGCACCACCACCGCTGCGCTCGAAGGCGGGCACCACGGCCTGCATGCCGAGGAAGGTGCCGAGCTGGTTGATCCGCATATGCCGTTCGAATTGCGCGGTGTCCGTATCGAGCAGCGGCAGCGGGGCGTAGACGCCCGCGTTGTTGACGAGGCCATGCAGCCGGCCCATGCTCTCGGCCAGGGCTACCGCGTCATGCCACTGCGATTCGCTGGTCACGTCCAGCGCAATAAACCGGCAGGCCGGGCCAAGTTCGCCCGCCAGCCTGCCGCCTTCATCGAGCAGCACGTCACCGATCACCACCTTGCCGCCCTCGGCGACCAGCAGGCGCGCTTGCGCCGAACCGAGGCCGCGCGCGCCGCCGGAAATCAGGAACACTCTGTCGCTAAATCGAGCCATGGCTTGGATCCTCAGACGGCTTTCCGGCGGCGTGCGATTGATTCGGATTGACGCACGTCGCGCGAGACGTTATATTTTTGTTCAGGAAAAATTTCGTTTTTCTTGAAAAAAGTATAGCAACATTTGTTGGACTACCCCGCCTTCTTGTCCACATTCAGTGCGGGGCCACAATCGGATTCGTTTACAAATACTGCGACGGTCCAATCCAGCGCAACCCACGGTCGCGTATCGTGGACGCGCTTTCGCTTGCCGCCCTTCCCCACCCGAATGGAACCAACGCCATGCCGGTACTCGATCCAGAAGTCGAACTGATGCTCGAACTTGGCCGCAAGGCGGGGCGTCCGCCGTTCGAAGCCCTGACGCCCGAGCAGGCGCGCGCAGCCTATGCCGCCAGTTGGGATGTGCTGCAGCCGCCGGCCGAGGAAGTTGCCTCGGTGCAGGAAATCGACGTGCCCGGAAACGCTGGCAGCGTACGCCTGCGGGTCTATCGCGGCAGCGCCACGCGCGCGGGCGAGCCGCTGCCCTGCATGGTCTTTCTGCACGGCGGCGGGTGGGTGATCGGCAACCTCGATAGCCACGATCGGATTTGCCGGCGCCTCGCCAACCTCGCCGGCATCTGCGTGGTGGCGGTTGACTATCGGCTGGCCCCCGAGAACCGTTTTCCTGCTGCGCTGGACGACGCGGCCGCGGCACTGCAATGGGTAAGCGAAAACGCCCGGACGCTTGAAATCATTCCGCATCGCATCGGCATCGGCGGCGACAGCGCGGGCGGCAACCTCGCCGCCGTGCTTGCCCTGATGGGCCGCGACGGCAGCGCCCCAGCGACGATGTTCCAGGCGTTGCTGTATCCGGCGGTCGACCTGACCGCAGGCAGTGCGTCGTACCAAAGGGTCACCTCAGGCGTACCCCTGACCGCGGCAACGATGCACTACTTCATCGACCATTACACGCCGAATGCCAACGACCGACTCGACTGGCGCACCTCGCCGCTGAAGGCGCCCAGCCTTGCGGGCACGCCGCCGGCCCTGGTGATGACGGTTGCCCACGACCCGTTATGCGACGAGGGCATCGCCTATGCGCGGCGGCTCGAAGCCGAGGGCGTGCGCGTCACGTCACTGCATCTCGGCGATCACATGCACGGCATGCTGATGCACGGCAAGCTGGTGCAAGCCAGCAACGTGACGCTCGATTTCATCGGCGCCTGCATCGGCAACGCACTGCATCGGGGCAAGCCGGCTTGAGCAGCCATCACGTGATCAAATGCCGGGCATGGATGGTGCCGAACAATAAAAAATCATGACGAGGAACAAAGCATGAACAGCACTGCCCCTGCCGAATCTCCCCAATTCGATGCCATCGTCATCGGCGCCGGCTTCGCCGGCCTGTACATGCTTTATCGCCTGCGCCAACTCGGCTTGAGCGCCAGGGTGTACGAATCCGGCGACGGCGTCGGCGGCACCTGGTATTGGAATCGCTATCCCGGCGCCCGCTGCGACGTCGAAAGCATGCAGTACTCCTATTCTTTCTCCGAGGAACTACAGCAGGAGTGGCAGTGGAGCCAGCGCTATCCCGCGCAGGAGGAGATCCTGCGTTATATTAACCACGTAGCCGATCGCTTCGATCTGCGCCGCGACATCGCGTTGCAAACCCGCGTGACGGGCGCGCATTACGATGAGACGTTACAGCATTGGCGGATAAAGACTGATCGCGGTCAATCCGTGCTTGCCCGATTCCTGATCACGGCGGCGGGTTGCCTGTCCGCCGGGCGCGTGCCGGACATCCCGGGTCTGGCCAGCTTCGCGGGGCGCTGGTACCACACCGGCAACTGGCCGCACCAGACGGTGGATTTCAGCGGCCAGCGCGTCGGCGTCGTCGGCACTGGTTCGTCGGGCGTTCAGACCATTCCGCAAATCGCCGCCCAGGCACGGCAGCTCGTAGTCTTCCAGCGCACGCCCAACTTCAGCATTCCGGCCTGGAACCGGCCCCTGCCGCGCGAGGAGCAGGACGCATGGAAAGTAAATTTCGCCGAGCACCGCCGCAAGGCGCGCGCTACCCGCTCCGGCGTTCTGTACGAGTACAGCCAGCGCGCCACGACCGACGTGGCCGAAGAGGAACGGCAGCAGGAATATGAGCGACGCTGGCTGCGCGGCGGCGCGAACTTTACCCACGCCTTCAACGATATTTTTACCAACCGCGCGTCAAACGAAAGTGCGGCGGAATTCGTGCGCGACAAAATCCGCAGCACGGTCAACGATCCCGCGATTGCGGCATTGCTGACGCCTACCGACCATGCCATCGGCACCAAGCGGATTTGCGTCGATACCGACTACTACCAAACCTTCAACCTGGAGCATGTCAGCCTGGTCGATCTGCGCGCAACGCCGATGAAGGAGATAGTCCCCGCCGGAATCCGCACCCAGGGCACCACCTACGCGCTTGACAGCATCGTGTTCGCCACCGGCTACGACGCGGTCACCGGAGCGCTTGACCGCATCGACATTCGCGGTCGTGACAACGTTGCCCTGAAGGACAAGTGGTCCGCCGGTCCGCAGACTTATCTCGGTCTCATGTCCGTCGGCTTCCCCAACCTGTTCCTGATCACCGGTCCCGGCAGCCCTTCGATCCTGACCAACGTCATCGTCGCCATTGAACAGCACGTGGACTGGATCGCACGCTGCCTTGCGCACTTGAATGGCGCGGGACTGTGCACCATCGAACCCGCTGCTGCTGCCGAGGAACAATGGATGGCGCATGTCAACGAAGTGGCGTCGAAAACGCTGTTTACCGCCACCAAATCCTGGTTTATGGGTGCGAACATTCCCGGCAAGCCACAGGTCATCCTGCCCTATCTCGGCGGTCTCGGAAATTACACCATTATTTGTGAAGAGGTCATCACGGAGGAATACCGCGGATTCAAGCTTGGCGCATGATTGGATGGAATCGAGAGCAGCTAATTCTCTGCTCTGCAACCACATGATGGCCGCCACGCCCCCATCGGTCATCACTCAATGCACACCGAGCAGAAAAGGGGCCAGAAGGAAAGATCAACGATCAGAAAACAAAACCTTCAGCCCCTTGATTTCCAGGGAGTCCATGTAGCAGAGCTCAGGATGGGCAGCAACATGGCGAGCACGATCATCAGCACCACACCATCCGTGAGCAGGATCATCACCGGCTCGAGCAGCGTCAGGTTTGCTTTTCTCGTTCCGAGCGAGGCCGCTCAGCCACGACTGTGTGCAGCTTCGTACAGCGGCATCACCGTTGGCAGCAGCGCTTCGATCTGTCCGACGCGGCTCGCATCCGCAGGGTGGCTGCTAAGGAATTCGGGCGGACGCCCGCCATTGTTTGCGGCAATCATTTTCCGCCACAAGGTCACGCCGGCGCGAGGGTCGTAGCCGGCGCGTGCCGCAAGCTCAAGCCCCATGCGGTCAGCTTCAATTTCGTCGGTTCGGCTGAAGCGGGTGGCGACCAGAGCTTCGTAACCTGCCCCGGCCAGATCAGCCGAACCCTGGTCCAGGCCGAACAAGATGGTACCCACGCCGATCACGGCCTGTGCGGCCATCGCCTGAGATACCTGCTCGCGCGAATGCTCGCGCAGCGCATGCGAGATCTCATGCCCCATCACGATGGCGATTTCGTCGTTGGTCAGGTGCAGCTGGTTGATCAGTCCGGCATAGAACATGATCTTCCCGCCCGGCATGCAGAAGGCATTGAGCTCGTCGCCACTCAGCACGTTGACCTCCCACTTCCAACTTGGAGCGTCGTTACGGAAAACCGCAGTCTGCGGTTCGAGGCGGCTCGCCACCGCGCGCACCCGCTGCAACATTGCGCTATCCCTATTGAGCGTGCCCTTTTGGTTACCGTCCGCCACCAGTTTGGCGTAGGTTTGTGCCGCCATCTGGTCAAGCTGTTCGGAGGACACCAGCATCAATTGCGAGCGTTTGGCGCCTATCGCGCCCGCGGAAGTGGTGGTCTGGCAGCTGGCCAGCCCTGCCATGGACACGGCAATCGACAATAACGCAACAACTCTAATAACAGACATATGCAGTCCCGCGCCTCCGTCGACTAGCGTCTTGCGGGTCCGAACGCCGAGCAAAATGCTGGCGGTGATCGCGGCACCGACCGCAGTCCATGGATTGCCGCGTGCGTAATTGTCAGCGGCGGCGGTATGCCTTGCCTGGTCGAACACTGGTTGCGATGGCTCAGCCATTGCGGTCTTTACGCCCATCAATTTCTCCTCGAATTTTTTACGCGCCACCATGAGGCTTTCGTCCGACACTGTCGCCGCAGCCTTCAGCCCATCCTCGCTGATCGGTGATCAGATTCCTGAGATCAACGGCCATCCCGCTTCTTGCCCGCTCAAATTGGTTCAGTGCCATATTCAGTATCGCTGTCTCCTTGGAATGCGTTGGGACGTACCTTGGTCCGACATCTTGATACTCATTTCCATGCGGACGCTGGTCACACCCGCTACTTTGCGGGCCATGGCATGGCAACGGCCTGGCCGATTTGAGTCGGCTATTAAACATGATGAATTGAATAATTATCATCGGCCCATCCACCGGTGCGGTCTGTTCGCTGACGAACATATCTAACGACGCTGTAGAAAAAGTATTTTCATCCGCGCACTGTGCCGTCAATCAAAAGAATAACAAGTGTCGTAGGGTAGAGTGTTGGCGCGCAAATGAAAGCGGCCTGTGAATAGCGAGTTGTGGATGACGATGCGCGCCATAAAATTAGCTGCGTGCGTGCACTGGTTTGGGGAGCAATATCTCCCGCTGCGCAGATCCTGCGCAGATCATGGGGTCCGTGGTTTGGGTGCGTTCATTCACCGTAACGCCTTTCTTGTCTTGAAGTAGCCCCCGTGTTCCCTCACCCGATGGGCGCGCCAGTTTGGTTGGCTCTTCAATTGTGACCATGAGATTCACTCCCTGGTTTGCCATGCGGGCAACGACCGTTCGTTTGGCTGCCGATAGCCTTCGAGAAAGCGCCGATCGATCAAGTCTTTCAACCACATGCTGGAACGGCCGTTCCACCAAAACGGCCCCCACGTCGACAACGCGGTGCCGTCGCCGAGGTTGAGGATGGCGAGATAGCGTTTCTGGGGTTTGTATTCGGTCAGTGGTTTGCCTTCCAGGCTGGCCAGCAGATTGGCGTGAATATAGGCCGACTGGCGCACACCGAACACGCCCAGCTTGGGCAGATGGAAGTCTTCCATGGCGGCGCAATCTCCGCCCGCGAATACTCGGTCGTCGGCGATCGATTGCAACGTGCCGTGGATACGAAGACCATTCTTGGGATGCGTCGGCAGGCCCATTTCGTGCACCAGCGGATGGGCTTCGAGTCCGCTCGCCAGGACGACAACCTCGGCGTCGATGCGGCTGCCATCTTCAGTGATTAATGACTTGTTCTCGCGGCGGACGATAGAGGTGTACATGCGAATGACCACGCCGCGTCGTGCCAGCCTTCTCCGCAGCGCCCATGCAGCGCCGGCCGGGGCCGGTGCGATTAGCCGATCGCTGCTGGTGATCAGAGTCACTCGCATGGCGATGGCATGACGTGCGGCCAGTGCAGACAGATTGGCCGCCACCTCGGATCCGGAAGGACCGCCGCCGATCACCGCAACCGTTGGCGTTTCCCCCGCACGAAACCGCGCTTCCAAATGCTCGCGCAGCTTCCATAGATTACAAACGGGTTTGACTGGCCAGACGCTCGGATCGTGCGCCGCACCGGGGATGGCATCCATATTCACCCGGCTGCCGACATTGATCGACACATAGTCGTAGGCCAGATCATCACCGCCCGCCAGGCGCAGTTGCCGCGCACCGGTGTTTACGAACGCCACCCGGTCCTGGATGAACTCACCACCATGGGCTTCAATTAACATCCGCGGGTCCACCTGATCCTCAGCGGGCGCATACATCCCGCCCAGCATTCCGGTGGCCAGACCCGAGTACCAGAACTTGGCCGGATCGACCAACACCACGCGCGCGCCGCGCTCAACGAGTGCTTCGGCATGAGCGGCAACATACAGATGGACATGGCCGGCCCCGACAAGAATCACCGTGCGCGACGCGGCATTGCGGGGCCGATTGGCTGTGGCGAAACCAAAGTCACGGGATGAGACAGTCGCGCCGTTATGCCGCGAGGTCATTTTTTTGCATCGTCTTTCGTCGCGCCGGAATCTTTGAGC
Source organism: Sterolibacteriaceae bacterium (assembly GCA_043738625.1). Lineage (GTDB taxonomy): Bacteria > Pseudomonadota > Gammaproteobacteria > Burkholderiales > Rhodocyclaceae > JANYCD01. Next base: position 6,964 of record JAYUFR010000031.1, on the reverse strand, counting down.
GCTTTTTTCGCGATTGTGCTCACCCAGATCGTCACCCCGATTGTCACCACGAGGCCGACGCCGAAGAAGACATATTTGAGCGGGCTGTGCTGCTCCATTCCGCCGCCGCCCAGTCCAGCCTTTCCGGCCGCGCCGAGATAAACGTAAAGCAACGTACCAGGGAGCATGCCGCCTGCGCTTGCGAGTACGTAGGGCCAGAAACCCACCTTGGTGATGCCGTAGAAATAGTTGCTGGCGTTGAACGGAATCAACGGGCTGAGCCGCAGCAGGCCAATGATTTTCCAACCTCGCTTACCGATCGCCTCATCGATCGCCTGAAATTTTTCGTTGTCCTTGGTCTTCTCTTCGATCTTCGATCGCGCCAGATAGCGTCCCACAATAAACGCCAACGACGCCCCGAGCACGGCGCCGCTCCATGCCGCGAGCGTTCCGAGGGCGACGCCAAAGATTAACCCGGCAGCGATGGTGAGCACGGACCCTGGCATAAAGAGAACCGTCGCCACCGCGTAGATCAGTACGAAGACTATGACGCCGAACGGCCCGAAGGTTTTCACCCAGTCGCTGATCGTCTCGATCCACTCGGCGAGCGGGACAAAGGACGCCGCGACGGAAAGCGCGATGAGGGCAACCCCCATCGCCAGCCATTTCCAGTAGTTGTTGAGCCAGTTCTTCATGCGCAGCGCGAGTTAACGTGCAGATCACCCGTTGCTGGCCAGCTTCCCGATTTGTCCGCCGAACTGGAAGCGCATGAGGGACAACCGCTTGTCGGTAAACCAGCTTCACCGCGCGAACTGGAGCACGAATAAGGCGCAGTGTGGCGAACGACCTGCTCCTGCGTCAGCGAGTTCACCTGGCCGACCGGGTAGACCCTGCAGCGATGGTCGCGGTGCCAGCGCCGTGGAATCACGTTGACGCCGATTCTTGCAAGATAAATCATTACGATTTGCATCTCAGCCTCCCTTTCCGGGTTAATTTTTAGACGGCGGGCGCGGGTTTAACAGTGGGTCGCTGGTGCGGCAATCCGGCGGCAAGGGATTGAGTTTCTCCTCATTGCCGCCGCCCAGCACCACGTCGTTGGGCAGTAGCGAGGCAACCAGACAGGCCACCACGTCGGCAACCTCCGTGCGCCATTTTTTCTTTCCACGCCGCTCCAAGGCGTCTTCGCCGACGTAATCTGCGTAGGTAGTTTTCTTGAAGGGCAGATGGCTCAACTCAATCGGCACGACGATGCCTTCGATCACCATCGCGGAGCCGAGGCCGGTCCCGAGCCCCAGCAGCAGCAGCTTGCCGCCCCGATAGCTACCCAATGCCTGCACGTCGGCGTACTGGCGCCGCCGGCGTCGACGGGACTGCGCTGCTGGCAACAATAAGTCACCACTGCACCCAACGCCGCAGCAACGATTGAATGGTCGGCGTCAGACGCGAGCGGTTGTACGCGTCCGCAGCTTTCTTGATCGCTTCGGCTTGGGTCGGATAAGCGTGGATGACGCGGGCAACAGTACGCAGACCGATCCCTGCGACCATCGCCAGCGTGATCTCGTTGATCATCTCGCCGGCATGACGGGCGACGACGGTTGCGCCGAGAATTCGGTCGGTCCGCTCCTTGACATGGATCTTTACGAAGCCTGCCTCTTCGCCGTCGGCGATTGCGCGATCCACGTCGTGCATCGGGATGGTGAAGGTTTTCACCGGAATGTCCCGCTCTCGCGCCTGCCGCACATAGAGGCCGACGTGGGCGATCTCTGGATCAGTGTAAGTGCACCAGGGAACCGTCAATGCACTCAAACGCTGACGACCAAGAAATAATGCGTTCTGAATCACAATGCGCGCCGCGGCGTCAGCGGTATGGGTGAACTTGTGCTCCAGGCAGACATCGCCAGCGGCATAGATGCGCCGATTGCTGGTCTGCAAAAAATCGTTGACTTTGATGCCGACCGTTTTGTCGTAATCGACGCCGGCGGTCTCCAGATTCACCCCGTCGACATTCGGAACCCGGCCGGTGCCGGTGAGGATGGCATCGACGGCCACCGTGCTCTTGTCGTCGTCGTTGACCAGATCGACGAACTTCTGCCTGCCTTCCACGCGCACTCTGACCACTGTGCTGTTGAGCCGTACCTCGATGCCATCACGGCCAAAGGCATCCGACAGGATCTGCGCGGCATCGCGTTCTTCCTTCGGCAGGAACAGCGGCTTGTTTTGCGCGATGACAGTTTTCGCACCGAAACGTTGGAACGCTTGGGCCAGTTCGCAGCCGAGCGGGCCGCCGCCGATGATTAACAGACGGCGCGGTAACTCGGTCAAGTCGAAGACAGTCTCGTTGGTCAGAAAGCCGGCCTCGACCAGACCGGGAATCGCGGGCGAGGCCGGGCGCGCACCGGTGGCAATCAGCGCCTTCTTGAAGCGCAGTTTTGCGCCTTCCACGTTTAGCACATCTGTTCCGGTGAAACATGCCTGACCAAAGAACACATCGACGCCGGCCGCGACCAGTCTGCTGACCGCATCGACACGGCTGATGCGGGCGCGAATGCCACGCATGCGCTCCATCACGGCGGCAAAATCGACACGCATGTCGTCCGGGATTCGCGCGCCATACTGTTCGGCATTGCGCAACTCGGCGTATAGACGTGCGCTGCGGATGATCGCTTTCGACGGCACGCAGCCCACATTCAGACAGTCGCCACCGAGAAGATTGCGTTCGATCAAAGCGACCTTCGCGCCGAGTGCCGCCGCCGCGTGCGCTGACACCAGTCCCGCCGTGCCGCCACCGATGATCACCAGGGTGTAGCGGTCGGCAGGCTGCGGATTGCGCCAAGCGGCGGGATGCACATTTTCCCGCCGTTCGCGCTCGTGAGTGTCCGCTGGGACTATGGAGTTGATGTCGTTGCGCCCCATGTCACGGTTACTGCATGTGATGGCTTGCGGATTTCTCAATCCTTAACCCGATAGACGCGACTCCAAGAATCGCGCCGGACATGCGTTGGCTGAAGGCCCCGATCATCAGCGCGCCTGCCCAGACGATGCGTTGCTCCAGCCATGGGTCGGCGAAGCCCGGCGCGATGGACAGCGGGAGTCGGATCTTTATCGCGGTCATCATGTGCGCTGGCCCCGCGGCCTGTGGATCATCCAGACCCTATCCATTGCGACCCTCATGAAGATCTGACCCGCAATTACGCCACCCCAGTTGCCGACCTTTCCTTGGGTGACGCAGTGCAACTGGTCTTGGCGTGCAGGCGGCACCTTTGTCATAAAGCCGCCTGTGCGAACGGATGAGCGTCAATCATGTTCAACAGTATCGCCTTCCCTGTGCAGCGCACCGTGCGGTAGCGCACAGAGGCGGAACACAAAGTGCGCGGTCGATCCCCGAGCGGCCTTCGACCTCACAACCGCGGTCATGTTTTTGCGTAAACAAATCAAATGGCAAACGGCAAACGCGATTGCGCCGCCTCGAAAAGTCCCTAAAAGTGGTAGTAGAAACCCTTGAAACCGGTCGCCTGCGGGCTGCCGCTTTGGTCACAGTCGCGGAAGAAGCGCAACGTCGCATTTGCCAGCGCACCCATGACCACATATATGCGCCGCAACTCCGCATCTCCCAGATTGATAATGTTCGATAGCGTACAGAGTGCGATGGTCCTTCGTAGTATTTTTCATAGGAAATTAGTCAGTTACTTTCTACTGCAAAGCCGGTCTGCCCAAACTGCCGGATTTTTCGATTCTGCACAAAATCGTGCAGCCGCCAGTTCAAAAGACGCAACAGATGGTGTAAGAAATACCAGTCGATAACGACGGTAGCTGCAAGAGCGGATTTTTCTCCGCCTCGCGTTAGCCGCATTGCACCTTGATGAGGATCGACATGCACGCCACACTTCCATTGCTTCGGGTGAGTAGTTTTCCGCAAATCAGACGGCGCCAGCTTGAGACGCTTCAGATCAATCTCGGCTATCGCTGCAACCAGTCCTGCCTCCACTGTCATGTCAATGCCGGTCCGACGCGCACTGAAATGATGGATGCCCAAACGCTGGCGTTGATACCTGACGTCCTCAATGCACGCAACATCAGCGTGCTCGATCTGACCGGCGGTGCTCCCGAATTGCACGAAGGATTCCGGCAACTGGTGTGCGTAGCGACCGATCTGGGGGCGAAGGTGATTGACCGTTGTAATCTGACCATTCTGTTTGAACCGGGACAAGAGAATCTGGCTGAGTTCCTGGCGCAACGCCGTGTGGAGATCATCGCGTCGTTGCCATGTTATTCAAAGGAGAATGTGGACCAACAACGCGGCAACGGGGTGTTCGACAAAAGTATCGCCGCGCTGCAACTGTTAAATCAACTGGGCTATGGACGCAAAGGCTCGGGACTAACCCTCCACCTGGTCTACAACCCGCAAGGCGCCTCATTGCCGCCTGACCAGGCAACGCTGCAAGCCGATTACAAGCGCGAGCTAGCCGCGCATTTCGGTATCGTATTTAACGAGTTGTTTGCGCTCGCCAACATGCCGATTCAACGCTTTGGCTCCACGCTCATTTCAAAAGGGCAATTCCACGGCTACATACAGTTGTTGAAGGACAACTACGCCGCCGGCAACCTGGCCAACGTCATGTGCCGCAATCTTGTCAGTGTTGATTGGCAGGGCTTTCTCTATGACTGCGACTTCAACCAGCAACTCGGAATCGCGATGGCCGGGGCCGGTATGGCAGCCAAGCGTCCTCATTTGCGCGATCTGTTACGCGAAGATCCGGTCGGCTGCTCGATCCAGGTTGCCGATCACTGCTATGGTTGCACGGCCGGGCAGGGCAGCAGTTGCGCCGGCGCGTTGCACGCCTAGGGCCGGTTACGTTAGAGCTGGGGCTCACCGCTTATCCAACCTAATGTCGATCAAGGACTTGGGGTCACTGTTCCAGTCACCGTGGAAGAAGCGCTTTATCCTATTGTTGGGCGATCTCTCGGGCCGGACCCGCAATCGTTTTGAAGGTGGCGTGCTCAGGATCTCCAGTATATTTAAATGGTATCGGAGGAGTTTTGAAAAAACATGGCGCGGTGCCCATAATCCTGGGCAATTCCTTGCGCTCTACCGACACTCACTCGGTCTCCCTGTCGACACTGCCAACCGGCTGGTGGCCGGAGACATCGCAATCGAATTTCTCAACGACGACCGGCGGCTGAATGCGACAACCCGAGGCAAGCCATGAAGCTATCGATCATCATTCCGGTATTTAACGAAGCCCGCCAGTTGCCATGCTTGTTTGCGGGGCTGTTGCCGTTGGTGCGACAAGGTTGTGAGGTCATCATTGCCGATGCTGGCAGCGAAGATGGGTCGGCCGGCATCGCGGCATGCGCAGGCTTTCACGTGGTGCAATCACCCCGTGGTCGTGCCCGGCAGATGAATGCCGGGGCAGCGTGTGCCACCGGTGACGTACTGTTGTTTCTGCATGCGGATACCCGACTGCCGAGTGGCGCAGGTGAGCTGGTTGCGCAGGCGTTATTAGGAGGTGTCTCGCTCTGGGGCCGCTTCGATGTTTGCATAACAGGAAACCCGTTCATGCTCCACGTGGTTGGCTTTTTCATGAACTGGCGCTCGCGTCTTACGGGTATCGTCACTGGAGACCAGGCCATGTTTGTGGCGCGCGCAGCGTTTGACGCAGTTCGTGGCTTTCCGGATCAGCCCTTGATGGAAGATATCGAGATATCCAAGCGTTTGCGTACCCTCTCGCGTCCTGCCTGTATCCGCCGCCGCGTGACGACGTCGGGACGGCGCTGGGAGACGCGCGGCGTTTGGCACACGATCCTGTTGATGTGGCGCTTGCGCTGGGATTACTGGCGGGGTATCCCCGCGCAACAGCTGGTGGAGACATACCAATGAATCCGGTTCGTATTGTAGTTTTCGCCAAGGCCCCGCAACCCGGGCTCGCCAAGACGCGCCTGATCCCGGCACTTGGCGCGCAAGGTGCGGCAGATCTTGCGCGGCGCCTGTTGAAAAATACGTTGCGTGAGGCGCTGGCGGCCCAGGTTGGCCGCGTAGAACTCTGCGTAACGCCAGCCGCGACCGAACCGTTGTGGCAGACGCTCGACATCCCGCGCGAAGTGGAACGGACGGATCAGGGTGAAGGCGACCTCGGAGCGCGCATGGCGCGTGCCGCAAGACGGGTAATCGACGGCGGCGAATCGATCTTGCTGATCGGTACCGATTGTCCTGAACTTACTGCGGATCGCCTCAGGCAATCTGCGGCTGCATTGTGCGACTTTGATACCACGCTTATCCCTGCCGCCGATGGCGGTTATACCCTACTGGGGTTGAACCGGTTTCATCCGTTTATATTTGAAGACATTGCGTGGAGTACTGAATCCGTTGCCTTCGAAACGCTCTGCCGTCTGGGGCAGCTGGCATGGTCCGTGCAAAGTCATCCCATGTTGCATGACATCGATAATCCCGCCGATTTGAAATGGCTGGATCAGATTCTCATTTGAACGCGCGAAGGCGCAGCACCAGGTTATGCGCCGCTGAAGACTGCTGACATGGCGGCCCCACTGGCCTGTCGCAGGCACGGCACGTTTCATATCGGTTTCCGGGGCCTCGGCGACACCCACGTACATTCTTCAGTTGCTGGAGCGATTACATCAAAATGTGCGTTCGATGTGGCTTGACCTACTCGGCCCCCAATAAAAAAAAGGGCAGCATTGCCAAAAGGCGCCTTTATCGCTTTCGTCGTCTTGATTGCGCATCCTGCTGAGACAGGCAGCGGCTTTGGCAAAAGCCCTATTGGTATCCCTGCGTCCGGCCGAATCGAAATCTTGCAGCGCATTGTGTCGCGCATTACGGTGCATTTGGACCAGTCGGAAGAAGGCTATCCTGGTCAAGAGACCCAGCAGAGAAAACCGGTATCGCCTGAAAGCCCGCACGGTGCGGGCATGTGGCAAAGAAAAAGCCCTTCACAAGGAAGGGCTCTGACGCTAGGTGGCGGAGTGGACG
>JAYUFR010000030.1:0-2517 GCA_043738625.1 Sterolibacteriaceae bacterium | reverse complement strand
AGAGGAAACCGAAAAACGATAAATCAACGAATTATTGGTTGATTCAGTTTCCGCTTCATAGGTTTTGTTTCCCTCTGCGTCCTCCGTGTACTCTGTGGTGAACAGCTTTTCAGCGGTTGACGTCAACCACCGTGCGACCGCGCACCTTGCCATCGAGTACCGAAGGTGCGTAGGCGATGGCTTCCGACAGTCCAATTTCAACGGTCATCTGTTCCAGCTTGGCGCGGTCGACATGCTGCGCGATCAGTTGCCAGGCCCTGGCGCGGATGTCGTTGGGCACGAAGATGCTGTTGATGCCATAGAGCGCTATGCCGCGCAGGATGAAGGGCATTACCGTCGACGGGAAGTCCGCGCCTTGCGCCAGGCCACAGGCCGCCACGGCGCCATTCCACTTTGTTTGGGCGCAGACATTGGCCAGCGTGTGGCTGCCGACGGTGTCGACCGCACCGATCCAGCGCTCGGCCTGCAAGGCTTTGCCGGCTGCGGACAACTCGTTGCGGTCGACGATTTTTGAAGCGCCGAGGAACTTGAGGTAGTCGCCTTCCTGCGGACGTCCCGTCGAAGCTGCAACCGTGTAGCCGAGACCAGCAAGCAACGCGACCGCAATCGAACCGACGCCGCCGGCCGCGCCGGTGACCAGCACCTCGCCATCGCCCGGTTTGATGCCGTGCTTTTGCAGGGCCATAACGCACAGTGCGGAGGTAAAGCCTGCCGTCGCAATCACCATGGAGTCACGCGTCGAAAAACCTTCGGGCAAAGCCAACAGGAAGGCCGATGACAGTCGCGCCTTTTGCGTGAGACCGCCCCAGTGCTGTTCGCCGAGGCCCCAGCCGGTGACGACCACACGGTCGCCCGGCTTCCATGCTGGATCACGGCTCGATTCAACGACACCAGCGAGATCAATGCCCGGCACCATCGGCCAGACACGCGCGATCGGGCTGCGCCCGGTGATGGCCAGCGCGTCCTTGAAGTTGATGGTCGAGTATTCGACGCGCACGTCGACGTCACCGGCTGGCAGGGCCGATTCGTCGAGCTGCTTGAGTTCGGTGTGGATGACCTTGTTTTCCTGGGTCGAATAAAGCGCGTTGAACATGGCGGGGACTCCTTATGCGGGTTGCTGTTTCGCCCAGTTGGCGATGATGGCATGCAGTGCGTCCAGCCCGTCGGTCAATGCCGCCGGGCCGGGCTGCAGGATCAGCGGTGACTTTACTTCAAACAATTGGCCGTCGCGCACCGCCGGAATCTTGTCCCAGCCGGGGCGCGCGGCAACTTTCTCGGGCCTGAATTTTTTGCCGCACCAGGAACCGATGATGATGTCGGGGGCACGCGTGATCACTTCGTTGCCGTCGGCGAGGATGCGATCCTTGGCCAATGAACACAGTGCGCGCTCGGGATAAATGTCGTCGCCGCCAGCGATGCCGACCAGCTCACTAACCCAGCGGATGCCGCTGATCTGCGGATCGTCCCATTCCTCGAAATACACTCGCGGCCGGCGCGACAGCTTGGCGGCCGACTGACGCACCGACTCGACATGCGCCTCGAGTTGTAGCGCGAAGCGCTCGGCTTTTTCCCATGCGCCGACCATCGCGCCCAAGCGGCGCACGTAGGCAACGATATGGTCGACCGAGCGATGGTTGCTGATCCACACTTCGACTCCACGCTTGATCAGCGCCTGGGCGATGTCAGCCTGGATGTCGGAAAAGCCGATGACCAGATCCGGCTCCAGCGCCATGATCTCGCCGATCTTGGCGCTGATGAAGGCCGACACCTTGGGCTTTTCCTTGCGCGCCCTGGGCGGCCGCACAGTAAAACCGGAAATGCCGACGATGCGATGATCCTCACCGAGCGAGTACAAAACCTCGGTCGGTTCTTCGGTCAGGCAGACGATACGTTGCGGGTAATGGTCGGGCATGAAGTCGAAAACCTGATTCTCACCACAGAGGACACAGAGTACGCAGAGGAAACCGCAAAGCGATAAACCAAGAGATTAATGGTTAAGTCGATTTCTTGCTTTAGAGATTTGATTTTCCTCTGCGTATTCTGTGTCCTCTGCGGTGAACAGCTTTTTAAAACTGTTCGTCGGAAATCGCAGTCGTGGCCTCGGCGCCATTGACCACGGCATAGGACAGGCTGATCGCCTGCGACAACACATGGTCGGCGTAGAAACGCGCCGTGGTGATCTTGGTCTTGTAGAACGCCGCCTCGGCAGTGCCCGCGTCAAGATGCCGCTTCGACGCCAGCGCCGCGCGCGCCATTTGCCAGCCGCCGGCGACGACACCGAACAGTTTGAGGAAAGGCACGGCGCCGACCGACGCCAATTGCACCTGGTTGGCGTAAGTGGCGACGATGTAGTTCACCGATTCTTCCAGCGCATTGAGGCCGGCGGCGAAGGATTTGCGGATCGCCGTCAGTTCGGCGTCGCTCTGTTTGCCAAGTTCAGCTTCGACCTTGCGCATCGTGGCGATCAGCGCCTTGATGGTCTGCCCGCCTTCGCGCGCGATCTTGCGCCCGATCAGG
>JAYUFR010000029.1:0-2521 GCA_043738625.1 Sterolibacteriaceae bacterium | reverse complement strand
CTTTCAGGTTGGTGCGAACCGCGCCGAAAATGGTCGCGAGATTATCCATGCTCGGGTTGCCTTTGGGCGACAGCATGCGGTGCAAGCTCTTGCTCGGCTTGTCGGTCAGTTCGGCCAGATGCTCGAATCCAACGGTGGCGTTCACGAGGTCACGCAGGATGAGACGCGCGGTTTCCGGTTCATCACTCAAAAATAGCGTCGCCGCTTCATCAAGCAGCGCCTTGGCAAATTCAGGATCGCGTGCGATCCGCTCGACCACGGTTTGCTGGGATTTTTGGGTTATTGCCATCTCACAGAACCGCTTCAAGCCCCTTGCGATCGAGCAGATTCAGGAGTTTCAACGATGGGCCGCTGGGATGTTTTTCGCCGATTTCCCATTTGCGCACTGTCGACAGGCTGGTGTTTAGAACCGCCGCAAGCACCGCCTGGCTTAACTGAAGATGGTCGCGCAGCGCGCGGATTTTTAGACCGTCATAGTCCGGCACCGGGTCGAGGCACAGTGCGTCGAACTTGCGCATTTTGCGTTTGTCGATGAATCCGAGCCGATGCAGATCGGCGGCGGTTTCGTGCACGGCTTCGTGAATACGGCTTTTAGTTTTCGTGGTCATGGCAAATCTCCTGTAGCGATCCATCTTTCACCGCCGCATCAAGCTGGCTTCCCGTTCTGGCGAGCAACTCGTGTGCGATATCCCGCAATGCTTCCAGCTCATCGTCCGTGATGTTGGCCCGATCATTTTTCTCGAACCCATAGACGAAGAACCACCTGTTTCCCTTATTGGTGGCAACCAGCGTTCTGGCCCCGCCGCGCTTGCCACGTCCGGCAAGTGCGACACGTTTCTTCACCACGCCGTCGCCAAGATCAGCGTCAATCAGCCCGCCGGCCATTTCTGTCACGGCTTGACACAGCGTGCTGTCGGTCAATTCCGTTTTCCGCATCCAGCGGCTGAAATGGCGGGTTTTGAATACGCGACGCATATATTTATTATGCCACTAAGTGGCATAGTTAATCCAGAGAATTCATTGCGCGAGTCAGGCCGATTGGCGACCCATCAGAATCAAAAACGCACGGGGCCGCAAAAGCGGCCCCGTGCGTTGCTGTAACGGCGAACGGTGTTACGCCTTGCGATAAACCTCCGCCCCACCCTTCACAAACTCCACCGCCTTAGTCTCCATCCCCTTCTTCAACGCTTCCTGTTCCGACAAGCCCTGCGCCGCAGCATAGTCGCGCACGTCCTGCGTGATCTTCATTGAGCAGAAGTGCGGGCCGCACATGGAGCAGAAGTGGGCTACTTTGGCGCCGTGCTGGGGCAGGGTTTCGTCGTGGAATTCGCGCGCCTTGTCGGGGTCGAGGCCGAGGTTGAACTGGTCTTCCCAGCGAAACTCGAAGCGCGCTTTTGACAATGCGTTGTCGCGGATCTGCGCACCGGGGTGGCCTTTGGCGAGGTCGGCGGCGTGGGCGGCGAGTTTGTAGGTGATGATGCCTTCCTTAACGTCGTTCTTGTTGGGCAAGCCGAGATGTTCCTTCGGCGTGACGTAGCAGAGCATGGCGGTGCCGTACCAGCCGATCATGGCGGCGCCGATGCCGCTGGTGATGTGGTCGTAGCCCGGCGCGATGTCGGTGGTGAGCGGGCCCAGCGTGTAGAACGGGGCTTCGTCGCACCACTTGAGTTGCAGCTCCATGTTCTCCTTGATGAGCTGCATGGGCACGTGGCCGGGGCCTTCGATCATCACCTGCACGTCGTGCTGCCACGCCACCTGGGTCAGTTCGCCCAGCGTCTGGAGCTCGCACAATTGCGCTTCGTCATTGGCATCGTAGATGCTGCCGGGGCGCAGGCCGTCGCCGAGACTGAAGCTGACGTCGTAGGACTTCATGATGTCGCAGATGTCTTCGAAGTGGGTGTAGAGAAAGCTCTCCTGGTGATGGGCGAGGCACCACTTGGCCATGATCGAGCCGCCGCGCGAGACGATGCCGGTCATGCGATTCGCCGTCATCGGCACGTAGCGCAGCAGTACGCCGGCGTGGATGGTGAAATAGTCCACGCCTTGCTCGGCTTGCTCGATCAGGGTGTCGCGGAACATTTCCCAGGTGAGCTCTTCTGCCTTGCCGTCAACTTTTTCCAGCGCCTGATAAATCGGCACGGTGCCGATCGGCACCGGGCTGTTGCGCACGATCCACTCGCGCGTTTCGTGGATGTGCTTGCCGGTGGACAAATCCATCACCGTGTCGCCGCCCCAGCGAATGGCCCAGGTCATCTTGTCGACTTCTTCGCTGATGCTGGAGGTGACCGCCGAGTTGCCGATGTTGGCGTTGATCTTGACCAGAAAATTGCGGCCGATGATCATCGGCTCCGACTCGGGGTGGTTGATGTTGGCGGGAATGATGGCGCGGCCGCGGGCCACTTCACTGCGCACGAACTGCGGCGTGATCTCCTCGGGTATGGAGGCGCCGAAACTCTCGCCGCGATGCTGGCGGCCGAGCAGGTCGGCCATGCGCTGGCCGGTCGGACCGGCGGCTTTCAGT
>JAYUFR010000028.1:0-21757 GCA_043738625.1 Sterolibacteriaceae bacterium | reverse complement strand
AAAGAGCTCAATGGCAGCCGGGTCAACAATCAGGACAGCTCTGCCGCCACGCCGTTCAAGGATGGTGACGCCGCCAGCGGCGCGACCTCCTGCCCGCTCGGCGCGGGTAATGTGGCCTGCCTGGCCAATACCTGCCAGGGCAACACCAATGACCAGACCAGCTTCTCGTCGTGCAACACCCTTGCCGACGTGGCCTACTACTACTACACCACCGACCTGCGCGACGCATCCTTGAGCACTGGTTCGTTCGACAGTTGCCTTGGCGCACCCGACAGCGGCGGCCACACCTTCGATACCTGCGCCAACAACGTGCCCACCTCCGCTACCGATAGCAATGTGAAGCAGCACATGACAACCTTCACCTTGGGCCTCGGCATTGATGGCTTCCTCAACTTCTCCCAGGACTACGCCACCAATTCCAGCGGCGATTTCGCCGCGATCAAGGCCGGCAATCTTGCCTGGCCGCAGGTGAAGTTCAACGATGTGACCGGGGTGGACGATCTGTGGCATGCCGCCGTCAATGGCCACGGCAGTTATTTCAGCGCCCGCGATCCCAAGACGCTGCGCATCGGCATCAGTTCCGCGCTGTCTTCCGTATCCGCACGTATCGGCGCCGGCGCGGCGGCGGCAACCAGCAACCTGCAACCAGTCGCGGGCGACAATTACGCATTCGTCGGCAGCTACACCACGCAACTGTGGACCGGAAACCTGGAAGCACGGGCCATCGATACCCAGGCTGGAACGGTCGGCGACCAGGCACTGTGGTGCGTCAACGACACCGCCGCCGGCTCGGCAACCACGGCATGCAGCGGTGGGCTCAAGACCCAGATCAGTGGCAACAGCGATAGCCGCAATATCTTCTTCTTCCAGTCGGGCGGGACCAATAATCTGGCGAGTTTCACCTGGTCGAATCTGCCCGCCGCGCAACAGGCATTGTTCGATCCGACCCAGCTCAATCAATACGGGGCGCTATCCGCCGCTTCGAAAACCCAGGCGGGAAGCAGCGCCAATGCCACCAATCTGATCAACTGGCTGCGCGGCCAAACCGACCATGAGGAACTGGCGAGCAATACGCCGGTCAATCAGGTATTCCGTGCCCGCCAAGGCGCACTGGGTGATGTGATCGGTTCTCAACCGGTCTATGTACGTGGCGCGCATTTCCAATACGGCGACCCCGGCTATGGCGCCTTCCTCACCGCGCAGAGCAGTCGTCTGGCGACGGTCTACCTCGGCGTCAACGACGGCATGCTGCATGCCATTGATGCCACCACCACGGGTACCGGGGGCAAGGAACGTTGGGCTTATGTGCCGAGCCAGGTCATGTCCAACATGACGACTTTGGCCGATGACAGCTACGCCACGCTGCACAAGTTCTTCGTCGATGCCACCCCGACCATCGCCGATATCTGCGTCTCCAGTTGCAACGCAGCTTCCGCGGTGTGGAAAACGATTCTGATTGGTGGATTCAATTCGGGTGGTCGCGGCTATTACGCGCTGGATATCACCGATCCCGCAACGCCTGTCGGGCTTTGGGAATTGACCACCAGCAGTGTCGGCTTGACGCCCAATCAGGCGGTCGGCTACTCGTTCGGCAACCCGATCATCACCAAGGACAACACCGGGAATTGGGTGGTATTGCTGACCTCGGGCTACAACAACGTGAGCCCGGGTGACGGGCAGGGCCATCTGTACGTACTCAACGCATACAGCGGCACGGTGAGCAAGGTCATCGACCTTGATGCCAGCGTGGGCGGTCCCAGCGGCAATGTGGGCAGCGTCGCCAACCCCAGTGGCTTCGCCAGGGTTTCCGGTTTCAACACCGACGTGGTCCATAACAACCAGGTCACCCTGCTTTATGGCGGCGATTTGCTGGGCAACCTGTGGCGCATCGATTTCAATGCGGCAAGCACGCCGGCGGTGAAGATCGCCGAACTGACGGATGCTTCCCACGTCGCCCAACCCATTACCACCAAACCGGAACTGACCCTGGTCGGCGCGCTGCGTCTGGTTTTGCTCGGCACCGGCAAGTTCCTTGAGCAGAACGACAAGACCTCGGCGCAAACGCAAACGGTGTATGGCATCTACGACAAATACGATGCTTTGGTCGCCGCCAGTGACCCTGCCGCGACGCTGGTCGATCCGCACGACACCGCCACCTCCACCATGGTTGCGCAAATCCTCTCTTGCACCCTGGACGCGACGACCAGCGACGGCACCTCGGCCCGCAACCTCTCCGCCAACCCGGTCGCCAGTTTCTCGAACAGGGGCTGGTTCGTCGACCTGTGCGGCGCAACCACCGTCTTCGCGGGAGAACGGGTCAATGTGGATCCGCTGCTGAGCCAGGCAGTGCTCAAGGTCGCCTCCAATATTCCGCAGTCAGGCACTTGCACAACCGGTGGTCAGAGTTTCATCAATTACTTCAAATTTGACACTGGCGGAGCGACCGCTTTGACCGGCACCAACGTCGGCCTCGGATCGATATCCTTCGGCACCAAGCTGGTCGTTGGTATCACCGAAAACGTTCTGGCTTCGGGACAGCATGTCATTCTCGTAACCGGTTCCGATACGCCGACACCCAAGACGCTGCCAAGTGATCTTGGTCAGAATGGCGGCGCCGGAGTGGTGCAGGGGCGGCGTTCCAGTTGGCGCGAGTTGGTGCAGTAAGCCGACGTACAACCTTTTCGTATCCGATATCTGTTCCGGGGTGGGCTGCATGCCACCCCGGTTATTTTTTTGACGATGCCCGATATCGCCCGTTTTCCTTCCGTCTTGCGACTGCGCGCTGTCCTGGCGAGCCGAGTCTCGTCGGCATGGCGCTCACTATCGCTTCATCAGCGCAGGCTGATCTCGGCCACGAGTCTGTCAGTGGTTTTGCATGTGGTGGTAATTGCCACGTCCGGCGGTGGCGAGCACAGCGGCAAAGCGTTCAGTCGGGTTGTCGAGGCGCCGCCGCGACGCGTCATGAAAGTCGAACTGGCCAAGGCGCAAAACAGCAGCGCAAAATCATCCATGCCATTGCTGCCGCCGCCTTTGGAATTTCCGCGTCCTGAGTCCGAAAAACCACCACCCCCACCCGCGCCTCATATTGGCGAACATTCTCCCGGCGAAGGCGAACGCCAGGAAGTTGCCACACCGTTGACTGAATTTCCCTACTATTCCATCAAGGAACTCACCAAGGGCCCCCAGGTTCTGACCACGGTTAACCCGGAGTTCGAGCGGATGGATCGCTATGCGGAAGGTGGCCGCATCGTGCTTACGATCTGGATCAACCAACAGGGAATTGTGGATGCGGTGACCGTGGAACGATCAAATCTTCCGCAAACGGTGGAAGAACAGGTGCGCGCGGCTTTTCTGGGCGCGCACTTCGCCCCTGGTGAAAAAGATGGGCATAAGGTGCGCAGCAAAATGCCGGTGGAAGTTAACTACGAACCGCTGAACATGGTCAGACCCATCAAGCCGCTGCCGCGGCAAAAATAAAACAGATTCGGTCAAGCGAGAATCTGAAGTTCGCGTGGCAACGCAAAATTGACGCGTTCGATGGCACCTTCTTGAACAATTACGGTGTTTGCCCCGCGCAGTTTCAATGCCTCGATTACACCAGCAACAAGGGCTTCTGGCGCTGATGCTCCGGCACTGATGCCGATTCTTGTTTTTCCTTCGAGCCAGGCTGGATCAATTCCATTTGCATCGTCGACCAGATACGCAGGAATGCTCAGATTCTCGGCGACTTCGCGCAAACGATTGGAATTGGAACTGTTCTTCGATCCCACCACGATCACCACATCGCATTGCGGCGCCAGGTGCTTTACCGCGTCCTGGCGATTCTGCGTCGCGTAGCAGATGTCGTCCTTTTTGGGGCCGGCTATATCCGGGAAACGCGCGCGCAGGGCATCGACAATCGTCGCTGCATCGTCAACCGACAGCGTTGTCTGGGTTACGTACGCGAGCAAGCCGGGGGCACGTACTTTCAGACGCGCAATATCTGCCACGTCTTCCACCAAATACATGCCGTCTGGTGACTGGCCCATGGTGCCTTCCACTTCGGGATGGCCTTTGTGGCCGATCATCACGATCTCGCGGCCCTGCTCGCGCAGCTTGGCGACTTCGACGTGTACCTTGGTGACCAGAGGACAAGTGGCGTCAAAGATGTTCAGGCCGCGCCGTTCGGCCTCATGGCGAACCGATTTAGGCACCCCGTGGGCACTGAAAATCAATGTTGCTCCGTCGGGAACTTCGCTCAATTCTTCGATGAATACGGCGCCTTTGGCACGCAAATCTTCAACGACATAACGGTTATGTACCACTTCGTGACGCACGTAGATCGGCGCACCGAATTTTTCCAGCGCACGCTCAACAATGGCAATGGCGCGCTCAACACCGGCACAAAAACCACGCGGATTGGCCAGCAGAATTTGCATCAGAGCACTCCTATCACTTGCACCTCGAAGCGGATGCGCCTGCCCGCCAGAGGGTGGTTGAAATCGATCAGCACGCCTGCGGCATCCAGCTCGCGAACGAGGCCCGCATATCGGGAACCATCCGGCGCCGGGAATTCGATCATCCCGTGAAGCTCGGGGTCAGCGCCCGGTGGCAAAACATCGCGCGGCAAGCGCTGGATCAGTCCGGGGTTATGCTCTCCGAAGCCTTGGTGGGGTTCCAGCGTGAATACCTGGTTCTCGCCTTCGACCAGCCCTTCAAGGCAATGTTCAAGGGTTGTCGCCAACTCATCGCTGCCGAGTTGCAACGTAGCCGGCGTTGCATCGAACGTGCTGACAAACACCGTACCCTCGGCAGAAGAAATGCGGTAGTGCAACGTCACCAGGCTGTCGGACTTGACCGTGTTCATGAATTTTTTCTGCCAAAAAACTCATACCAAAGCATCAGTGCCACGCCCACCGTGATCGCGGAATCCGCAACATTGAATGCCGGAAAATGCCGGCCAGCGAGGTGAAAATCGAGGAAGTCCACCACCGCGCCAAGGGTTATTCTGTCAATAACATTGCCCAGTGCACCACCCAGTATCAGCGCCAAGGTCAGTGGCATCAAGGTCTCACCGGCATGCCTGCGCAGCAACACGCTGATCCAGATGCTGATCCCCAGTGCCAGCGCAATGAAAAACCAGCGTTGCCAGCCACCGGCACCGGCAAGAAAGCTGAACGCGGCACCGGTGTTGAAAACAAAAACAAGATTGAAAAAAGGCGTCAACATCATCTGCTCGCCCAATGTGAACGCCGACATGATCGCGGCCTTGCTGACCTGGTCCGCAACAATAATGCCGAAAGCGAGACCCAGCCAGCCCAGAAACCTGGTGCCAGCCTTTGAATTCATGGTGCTAGGCGTGCTCACGATGCTCGCCCGCGCCATAAAGATTGGATGTGCAGCGCTCGCACAACGCGGGATGTTCTGTATTGCCACCCACATCCGCGCGCCAATGCCAGCATCGAACGCACTTGACATGCGCACTGGCCGTGGCGATCACCGCCTCGGCGCCAACATCGGCAGCCTTCACCAGCGTGGTTTTAGAGCAGATCAGGACAAAGCGCAAATCGTCGTCGAGCGACGCGAGCGTTTCATAGCGCCCACCGCTGGCACGAATCTCCATTTCGGCCTGCAACGATGAACCGATCTTGCCTTCGGTACGCAGGTCTTCGAGCACCTTGCTCACTTGCGCGCGCACGTCACGAATCTGCTGCCAGCGTTCAAGCAAGTCAGCCTCGTCGGTTTGCTCCGGCAGCGCATGCCAGGTGTGCAACATCACGCTGTCATCGGGACTGTTGCTGACCGTGGCCCAGATTTCTTCGGCCGTAAAAGACAGTACCGGCGCCATCAGCCGCGTCACGCATCGCAGGATGTGCCATAGCGCGCTTTGCGCCGAGCGACGCGCCTTCGAATCCATGGCCGACGTGTAAAGCCGATCCTTGAGAATATCGAGATAGAAGCCGCCGAGATCTTCGGAGCAGAAGCCTTGCAGTGCCTGGATCACCTTATGAAACTCGTAGCGCTCGTAATCGCCGGTGAGCTGAACCTGTAGCTGCCGTGTCAGCGCCAGCGCATAGCGATCAATTTCCAGCCACTCGCCAATCGGCAATGCGTTTTTGCTGGCATCGAAATCCGCCGTGTTTGCCAGCAGAAAACGCAGCGTGTTGCGCAGGCGGCGATAGGTCTCGACCACACGGTCAAGAATTTCCTTCGAGATCGTTAGCTCACCCGAATAATCGGTGGAGGCCACCCATAAGCGCAGAATTTCGGCACCCATCTTGTCCGACACTTCCTGCGGCGCAATGACGTTGCCCTTCGACTTGGACATTTTCATACCCTTGCCATCGACGACGAAACCGTGCGTCAGCAACGCCTTGTACGGTGCGCGACCATCAATGGCACAGCCGGTCAGCAACGAGGAATGGAACCAGCCGCGATGCTGGTCCGAACCCTCAAGGTATAGGTCAGCCGGGTAAGCCAGTTCGTCCTTGTGCGAACCACGCATGACGCTCAAGTGCGTGACGCCGGAATCGAACCACACGTCGAGCGTGTCGCTCATCTTGCTGTAGTTTTTCGCATCGTCACCCAGAAGCTCGGCGCTTTCCAGATTGAACCAGGCGTCGATGCCACCCTGCTCCACACGCAAGGCAACCTGTTCGACGAGTTCTGCCGTGCGCGGGTGCAGCTCGCCGGTTTCCTTGTGCAGAAAAAAAGGAATCGGCACACCCCAGTTGCGCTGACGCGAGATGCACCAGTCGGGGCGGTTGGCGATCATCGCGTTGAGGCGCGCCTGACCCCAGGCCGGATAGAAAGCCGTATCGGCGACGGCCTGCAGCGCATGTGCGCGCAAAGTGGCGCCGTCAGGTTTGCGGTCCATGCCGACAAACCACTGCGCCGTGGCGCGATAGATGATCGGGGTCTTGTGACGCCAGCAGTGCATGTAGCTGTGAGTAATCATTTCGTGTTTGAGCAACGCGCCAACCTCACGCAGCTTTGCAACGATGTTCGGATTCGCCTTCCAGATGAACTGGCCGCCAAAAAACTCCAGGCTCGGCACATACACGCCATGGCCCTGCACGGGATTGAGGATTTCATCGAAGCCGCGCCCATAGGTGCGCCAGACCATGAAGTCTTCCACACCATAAGCCGGTGAACAATGCACGATGCCGGTGCCCGCATCGACGCCGACGTATTCAGCCAGATAGACCGGCGAAACACGATCGTAGAACGGATGATGGAATTCGATGCCGGCCAGGCGCGCACCTTTTGCAGTACCAATCACCGCGCCTTGCAGTCCATAGCGCCCCAGGCAGGCTTCAACCAGGTCGGCGGCAAGCACCAGTAATTTGTCGCCCACATCCACCAGCGCATAGTCGAATTCCGGATGAATATTGAGCGCCTGATTGGAAGGAATGGTCCACGGCGTCGTGGTCCAGATCACCGCAAAGGCTGGCTTGGGCAGGCTGTCGAGATGGAAGGCTATCGCCAGTTGCGCAGGCTGATCGCAGCGGAACGCCACGTCGATGGCATCCGACTTCTTGTCTTCGTACTCAACCTCGGCCTCGGCCAGCGCAGAGCCACAATCGAAACACCAGTTAACCGGCTTGAGCCCCTTGAACACCCAGCCATTCTTGAGCATCGTGGCCAGTGCGCGAATTTCCGCGGCCTCGATTTTGAAATCCATGGTCAGATACGAATTGTCCCAATCGCCGAGTACGCCAAGACGAATGAAGTCCTTCTTCTGCCGTTCCACCTGCTCCGCGGCATAGGCGCGCGACAGCGTGCGCACCTTGTCCGCCGCGATGCCCTTGCCATGCACTTTTTCGATCTGATGCTCGATGGGCAGGCCGTGGCAGTCCCAACCCGGTACATAAGGCGCATCGAAACCGGCCAGGGTTTTTGAGCGAACGATGATGTCCTTGAGGATTTTGTTCACCGCGTGGCCAATGTGGATATCGCCGTTGGCATACGGCGGGCCATCGTGCAGCACGAAACGCGTGCGGCCGCGGGAGGCCTCGCGGATTTTCTGGTAAAGCTTTTTTTCCTGCCATTGCCTGATCCAGCCCGGCTCGCGTTTGGCAAGATCGCCGCGCATCGGGAACGACGTGTCCGGCATGTTCAGGGTCTTGCGGTAATCAGTCATTTGCGCTGCCTGAGAAAAATTTCTTGGTTGCTGCTACATCTTTTGCGATCCAGGCTTTGAGTTCATCAAGGGATTCAAACTTGGCTTCATCGCGCAGCTTGTGCAGAAAATTCACCGTGACGTGCGCGCCGTAAATATCGCGATCGAAATCGAGCAAAAAAACTTCCAGGGTCGGCTTCAATCCTTCGCCGATGCTCGGCCGAAAGCCGAGGCTGGCCGCACCGGGCAGCGGCAGTTTGTCGAGCCCCGATACCGTCACCGCAAACACACCATGCAGCGCGATGCGCTTGCGTTTGAGTTGCACATTGGCGGTGGGAAAACCCAGCGTGCGACCCAGCTTGTTGCCGTGCCCAACACGTCCGGCAATGGCATACGGCCGGCCGAGGAGCTTTTCTGCCAGTTTCAGATCGCCCGCCGCCAGCGCGTTGCGCACACCGGAACTGGAAACGCGCAAGCCATCGATGGCAACAGTTGGCAGGGTTTCCAGTTCGAAGCCGTGTTGCCGACCTGCCATGCGCAGTGTGGTGACATTGCCGGCGCGCCCTTTGCCAAAACAAAAGTCCTCGCCGACGATGACATACTTTGCCGCCAATCCCTGCACCAGCGTGCGGGTAATGAACTCGTCGGCGGTCAAGGCGGCGAACTTGCGGTCGAAGTGGCAGAGGTAGGTGAAATCGATGCCACAGCTTTCCAGCAACGCCAGTTTTTCGCGCAGGCTGCTGAGCCGCGCCGGCGCCTGATCTGGAGCAAACAGTTCGCGCGGGTGCGGCTCGAATATCATAACTGACGTACTCACGCCGAGTTCTGCCGCCTTGACCTTGAGCCGATCAAGCATGGCACGATGCCCAAGATGCAAGCCATCGAAGTTGCCGATGGTCAGCGCCGTGGAAGATTTTGCCCGCTCGGGAACGCCGAAAACAACCCGCATCGCCGCCTTTTGCCGCCTTTTGAAAAAAGGGCTGATTATATCAGTCGAGGCGCGCCAGCTTTGACTTTGCCAGCGGCGGATTCTTGGCGAAATAACGCTTGATGCCTTTGAGAATCGCGCCAGCCATCTGGTCCTGATAGTCATCATCGATCAGACGCTTTTCTTCTTCGGGATTGGAAATAAAGGCGGTTTCTACAAGGATAGACGGAATGTCCGGCGCCTTGAGCACGGCAAACCCGGCTTGTTCGACCTGCCCCTTGTGCAGGGAGTTGATGCGCCCCAACTCGCCAAGCACGTCCTTGCCAAGCTTGAGACTGTCGCTCAGCGTGGCGGTTTGCGAAAGATCCAGCAGCGTGCGTGCCAGATAGGGGTCCTTGACATTGATATTCACGCCGCCAATCAAGTCAGCGGCATTTTCCTTGCTCGCCAGCCAGCGCGCCGCAGACGACGAAGCACCGTGATCGGAGAGTACGAAGACGCTCGAACCACGTGCCGTGGGTTTGATGAAAGCGTCTGCATGCACCGAGAGAAACAGATCGGCCTGAACCCGACGCGCCTTCTGCACACGCTGACCCAGCGGAATGAAGTAGTCGCCATCGCGCGTCATGGTGGAGCGCATATTGGGCTCGGCATCGATCAGTGCCTTGAGTCGGCGGGCGACGGACAGCGTGACGTTTTTTTCGTAGTTCCCGCCACGACCGATCGCACCGGGATCTTCGCCACCGTGGCCAGGGTCGATGACGATGGTGACCAGTCGGGTTACCTCGGGCTTGGTCGAGGACTTTTCGGGTGGCTTGTCGACCGGCTTTTCACTCGACCCTTTGCCGGGCGCTATCTCCACTAGCGGCTGCGGCGCCGGTTGCTTGTCCAACAACGCCATGAGCGGATCCAGCGGCTGCGCCGGATAGATATCCAGTACCAATCGATACCCATATTCACCCACTGGGGCAAGTGAAAATACCTGCGGTTTCACCTCGCCTTTGAGTTCGATAACGAGACGCACTACACCGGGACGGTTGCGGCCGGCACGAATCAGCTTGATGTACGGGTCGGTTTCGGAAATTTTGCCGGGCAGGCTTTGCAAAACCGAATTGAATTCGACCGCCTCCAAATCAACCACGAGGCGATACGGATCCTTGACCAGCAGATATGAAAACTTGATCGGGTGATCATATTCGAGCGTGACACGCGTGTAATCCTCCGCAGGCCAGACCCGCACACCAAGGGCGCTGCTGCCGCTCGTCGCGCCGGCGCGCGAAACCGCCAGCGTCAGGCTGGCGGCGGCGTACTTGAGGACGTCGCGACGACTGAGGCCGAAGCGATCAAACTCGTCAGGCATGTTTTTCCTCGTTCGCTAATCGCCGCGATACATGCGGCGCGACCGCTCCCCGCAACGGCAAGACTGATGCGCAAATCAGCGGGCGGCAGATACGGAACGGCCTTGTCGGGCCACTCGACCAGACACACGCCATCACCTGCAACGTATTCATCGAGCCCGGCATCAAGATATTCATCAGGGTGTTCGAGCCTATAAAAATCAAGGTGGTACAAGTGTAATCCAGATATTACGTGAACTTCAATCAGCGTGTAAGTCGGGCTCTTGACGCGACCCGCATATCCCAGACCGCGCAGCAGGCCGCGCACCAGAGTTGTCTTGCCTGCGCCGAGGTCGCCTTCGAGATAAACGACCCAGCCTGCAGCAACGCGGTGCGCCAATTGTGCGCCCAGCGAAAGTGTCGCCGCTTCATCCGGCAAGCGCAGTTCGATGCGGTTATGATCGCTCGTATGCATCAGGATATTGACGGGACGTCGCTTGCTTCAAGCATCAAGACTTGGGGAAAAAAACTCGGCTTCGAAAAAATCGGCATTGCCGGCGTTGATCTGTCGGATGCCGAAGACGGACTCCGCGACTGGCTGGCGGCAGGCTATCACGGCGCGTTGGATTATATGGCGGCGCATGGAACCAAACGCGCTCGCCCCGCTGAACTGGTTGCAGGCACGGTCTCCGTCATCACTGCACGCCTCAATTACCTGCCCGACGCCGCGGATGCGGATGAAAACCTGGCCGACGGATCGCGTGCCTATCTCTCGCGTTATGCGCTGGGCCGCGATTATCACAAGGTGCTACGGCAGCGGCTGCAACAACTCGCCGACCGGATTGCGGATGAAATCGGGCAATTCGGCTATCGCGTATTCACCGACTCGGCGCCAGTACTGGAGGTGGAACTGGCACGCCGCAGCGGGCTGGGCTGGCGCGGCAAGCACACGCTGCTGCTGACGCGGGAAGCCGGTTCCTGGTTTTTTCTTGGGGAAATTTATACGGATCTGCCGTTGCCACCCGATGCGCCAATCACGGAGCATTGCGGCAGTTGTTCCGCTTGCATCACGGCCTGTCCAACCGGCGCCATCGTTGCGCCCTACCGCCTCGATGCGCGGCGCTGCATTTCCTATCTCACCATTGAGTTGAAAGGCTCGATTCCTGAAGAACTCAGGCCGCTGATCGGCAATCGCGTTTACGGCTGTGACGATTGCCAGCTCTGCTGCCCCTGGAACCGCTTCGCCCAACGCTCGCCAGAACCGGACTTCGCTGTGCGCAACGGACTCGACAATGTCACGCTGGTGGAACTGTTCGCCTGGAGCGAGCAAGACTTCGAAGACCGGCTGACCGGATCGGCGATACGCCGCATTGGGTATGAGCGGTGGTTACGGAATATGGCGGTGGGCCTGGGCAATGCACCGACCTCGACGGCAGTGATTGCGGCGCTCAATTCACGGAGCGATCACGCTTCAGCGCTGGTGCGGGAGCATGTCGCGTGGGCGTTGGCACAGCACAAACGCAAAATACAGCAGGCACAACAGCAGCAGTGATGCGTCGGACGGTTTCAAGACTCAAGCGCAGCAACGCTCCCGCCCCGTTTCAACCACGCGCGATAAACCAGCAACGGCACCTGCGCATCATTGGCGGCATACAGAATCTGCGCCGGGCTGTAGCGGAAGTTGGCCCAGTTGGTGGTGGAGATCCTTTTGGACTTTTGCAGTTTTTGGCCGAAGAAGTAGGCGACTGAGGTTTTGGCACCAAAGTCTTGGCGCTGGATGCCGCGCAGGGCGACGGACATATCCACAATCCCCTGACTGTGAATGTCGAACTTCGCGGCGAGTCGCTTGACGTCGTCCTTGAGTCCAAAACCCACTTTCAGAATGTCCGGCGACTCCAGCAATGGCTTCAGGATCGCAGCGTCGAACTGGGGCGTCAGCGGGAAGAGCCATGCCCTGTCGTCCGTGGCCAACTGGATAAGGTGGGGGCCGATAGATTCTTCGCCCTTGCGAAAGGTCGGCTTCGATTCGGTGTCGAAGCCCAGCGCTTCGGCACTCATCAGGATTGCCAGCGCCGCAACCGCCGCCTGCGGCGATTGAACGAGTGTCACATCTGCAAACCGAATGCCGGGATAGGGCGGTAGTTCAATGGCGACAGGAGGGCCGAGGGAAGGCTGGTCGGGCGTATCCATCAGGTGCGCCAGACAGGCTTCAGTTTCGCCGGCCTCAGACATGGAGAAAGTCGCTTGACGCTAGTCGGCAAGCCAGGTTTCGGCTTCCGCCTGGTCCTCGAACACTTCAAGCTCGGCATCGCCGATGGCGCGCGTAAGCCATGCGCTCCAGACCACCCACTGGCTCCCGGTCAGCACGGCAATCTTGCCGAAATCGTGCCCATGCGCACGGGCAAACTTGATCTCTTCCCACGCCACATCAACGGTGAAATCGGCCATGTTGCGCAGGTCGAAGAGCAGATTGAACGATGCCTTGGCCCCGCTGACCAACGTTTCGAATTCCTGAAAGTCCGCCAACGCGAATTCGCCAAATACGGTGGCAACGACTGTATTACCCTTCTGTTCGATGGTGATCATCCGGCTTCCTTCATGATGCGGCGGTAGAACTCATGGAAGTGCTGCATGCCATCTTCCATGGGCGACTGGTAGGGGCCAACCTCGCTGCGCCCCTCTTTCATCAAGGCACGACGACCGCGATCCATGCGCTCGGCGATGTCGTCGTCCTCACGTGCCGTCTCCATGTAGGCCGCCTGTTCCGCCTTGATGAACTCCGGCTCGAACAAAGCGATGTCTTCGGGGTAATAGAACTCGACCACGTTGAGCGTCTTGTCCACGTCCTGCGGCAGCAGCGTCGATACAACCAACACATGCGGATACCACTCGACCATGATGTTGGGAAAATAAGTCAGCCATATCGCGCCGTGTTTTGGAACTTGTCCAGCGTAGTAATCCTGTACTGCCTTGTGCCACCGCTGATAGGTGGCGGAACCGGGCTTGGCGAGCGAGGTAATGCCAACCCGCTGCACCGAATACCAGTCGCCGAACTGCCAGCTCAAATCGTCACAGGTGACGAACTTCCCCAATCCCGGGTGATACGGCGCGACGTGGTAGTCCTCCAGATAAACCTCGATGAAGGTCTTCCAGTTGTAGTTGCACTGATGCAGTTCGACACGATCCAGCTTGTAGCCGGTGAAATCCAGTTCGGCAGCGATTTTCATGCCGGCCAGGTCGGCGGTCGCGGAACGCGGACCCTTGAACAGCAGCCCATGCCAATTTTCCAGCGGCTGCCGGGCAAGATTCAGGCACGGCTTGTCGGGAAAATGCGGCGCGCCGATCAATTGCCCCGTCATGTCGTAGGTCCAGTGGTGAATCGGGCACACCACATTTCTGGCATTGCCATCCCCTTCCAGCATGATGGCCTGGCGATGACGACAGATGTTCGACATCTCGAACATGCCATCGGGCTGATTCACCAGCAATTTGGCATGATCCAGCCATTCCAGCGAGCGGTAGTCGTTCGCATTCGGGGCCATCAGTTCATGACCGACGTAGCCGGGCCCGGCGTCAAAGATCAGCTTTTTTTCCAGCGTGAAGATTTTTGCGTCGAAATACCATTCGACGGGAAACTGAGAGACGGCAGGCGCGAGCTGCCCCTTGATCGCGATGTCGGACATGATTTCCAACCCCCAAGAACAGCGACCCGGAAACCGGAAAACAGGGAAAAATAATCCCGCAAAAGCGGGAGCACAGAGTATAACCAATTTGACCTGAGGGCGCACCTTAGGCTATTTTTACGCCCTTTCTTTGACCACGCGCATTGACCACGCTCCGCAGCCATGGCCAAATCATCACCTACATCGCAAACAACCACCGTCCCTGTCAGCTTTGAAAAGGCGCTTCAAGAGCTGGAAGACATCGTTCATTCGATGGAGGCGGGCGAAATGCCGCTGGAAGAGTCGCTTGTCGCTTATCAGCGCGGCATGGGACTGCTGAAACATTGTCAGGATCAACTGGGTGCTGCCGAACAGAAAATCCGTGTCCTCGAAAACGGAGTTCTGCGCGACTTCGCGCCGGATACCGGCGACGAAACCCGCTGAACTGATGAATTTTCCCATCTGGATGAGCACCGTCCAACAGCGGACGGAAGCAGCCATGGAGCGCCTGTTGCCCACGGCTACATTGGCCCCGGTCGAACTGCATCAGGCCATGCGCTATTCCTCACTGGGTGGCGGCAAACGGATTCGCCCCCTGCTCTGCCACGCGGCTGGGGAAGCGTTCGGTGCCTTACCCGAGTCGATCGATTTTCCGGCCTGCGCGGTCGAAATGATTCACGCCTATTCGCTGGTGCACGACGATCTTCCGTGCATGGACGATGATGTCCTGCGCCGCGGCAAACCCACCTGCCATGTCGAATTCAGCGACGCCACGGCGCTGCTGGTGGGTGATGCCCTGCAATCGCTGGCGTTTCAGGCCCTGGCTGACGCACCGACAGATGCTGAACGTCGCATCCAGATGCTGAGTCTGCTGACCCACGCTGCCGGCTCGCGCGGGATGGCTGGGGGGCAAGCCATCGACCTCGCTGCCACAGGCAAGCCCTTGAGTCTGGAAGAACTCGAATTCATGCATGTCCACAAAACCGGCGCATTGATCCGCGCCTCGGTGCTGCTCGGCGCCTATTGTGGCGATGCGGATGTCGACGCTGTCGCGCAGTTAACCCGCTTCGCAAATCGGGTCGGTCTGCTGTTCCAGGTAGTTGACGACATTCTCGATGCCGAATCCACTACCGCGACGCTGGGCAAGACAGCCGGCAAGGATGCACAACAAAACAAGCCCACCTATGTCAGCATCCTGGGAAGCCGCAAGGCCAGCGAAAAAGCAGCGGAACTACGCAGTGAAGCCCATGCAGCAATCGATTACCTTGGCGACCGAGCCATGCGTTTGCACCAACTCACCGACTATATCGTCGAGCGAAAATTCTGATGACCTATCCTCTGCTCGAAACCATTGCCCTTCCCGTTGACCTGCGCAAGCTCGCACCGGAACAGTTGCCACTCCTGGCGGAGGAGCTGCGCGGCTTTTTGCTTGAAACGGTATCCAAAACCGGCGGCCACCTGTCGTCCAACCTTGGCACCGTCGAACTCACCATCGCCCTGCACTACGTATTCGAAACACCGCAAGACCGCCTGGTGTGGGATGTGGGCCACCAGACTTATGGTCACAAGATACTTACCGGGCGCCGCGAAGAAATGGCCCGGCTGCGGATGAAGGACGGCATTTCCGGCTTCCCGCGCCGCAGCGAAAGCGAGTACGACACCTTCGGCGTGGGACATTCGTCCACATCAATCTCCGCGGCACTTGGCATGGCAGTGGCGGCCCACAGCAAGGGTGAAGACCGCCGTGTGGTCGCGATCATCGGCGACGGCGCCATGTCAGCCGGCCAGGCCTTCGAGGCGCTCAACAATGGCGGCGTCATTGATGCCAATCTGCTGGTGATCCTCAACGACAACGACATGTCGATCTCGCCGCCGGTCGGCGCGCTCAACAAGTACCTCGCCCGTCTGCTTTCCGGCCGCGCCTTCAACGCTGCGCACCGGGCG
Organism: Sterolibacteriaceae bacterium; assembly: GCA_043738625.1. Taxonomy (GTDB): domain Bacteria; phylum Pseudomonadota; class Gammaproteobacteria; order Burkholderiales; family Rhodocyclaceae; genus JANYCD01. The sequence goes on along the minus strand of JAYUFR010000028.1, from coordinate 5,785 downwards.
GCAGAACGCGTCCTTGCCAAAATGCCGACCGTGCTCGAGTTTGCAAATCGGGTGGAGGAACACGTCAAGGGATTCATCTCCCCCGGCACTTTGTTCGAAGAAATGGGCTTCAACTATATCGGTCCGATCGACGGCCACGATCTCGAAGCGTTGATCCCCACCTTGCAGAATCTGCGCGGTCTCAAGGGACCCCAGTTTCTTCACGTCGTCACCCGCAAAGGCCAAGGTTACAAGCTGGCGGAAGATGATCCGGTGCTGTATCACGGTCCGGGCAAGTTCAATCCCGCGGAAGGCATCAAGAAGGCAGGCGGGGGGAAACCGACCTACACGCAGGTGTTCGGCGACTGGCTGTGCGACATGGCCAAGGCGGACAAGCGTCTAATCGGCATTACCCCAGCCATGCGCGAAGGCTCGGGGCTGGTGCGCTTCGCCGAGGAATTTCCGGGTCGGTATTTCGATGTCGGTATCGCTGAACAGCATGCGCTGACCTTTGCCGCCGGACTGGCCTGCGAAGGAATGAAACCCGTCGTGGCAATCTATTCCACCTTCCTGCAACGCGCCTATGACCAGTTGATCCACGATGTCGTGCTGCAAAATCTGCCAGTCGTGTTCGCCATCGACCGCGGCGGTCTGGTGGGCGCTGATGGCGCTACCCACAACGGCGCATTCGACCTGAGCTATCTCACCTGCCTGCCCGGCATGGTGGTCATGACACCGAGTGACGAAAACGAATGCCGACAGATGTTGACTACGGCGTTTCACATCGCGGGACCTGCCGCAGTACGTTACCCCCGTGGCAGTGGACCCGGGACGACGGTGGCCACTACCCTGGATCCCTTGCCAGTCGGCAAGGGAGAGCTTCGCCGCAGCGGAAAACGCGTCGCAATTCTGGCCTTTGGCGCGATGCTGGAGCCTGCGCTGAAGGCCGCTGAAACGCTCGATGCCACGGTGGCAAACATGCGCTTCGTAAAACCCATGGATGCCGAACTGGTCAAATCGCTGGCGCTCGATCACGACTTGCTGGTGAGTATTGAGGAAAATACCGTGATTGGTGGCGCCGGAGCCGAGGTGGCGCGTTGCCTGGAAAATCTGCGGCTGAAAACACCGTTATTGCGCTTGGGACTCCCCGATCATTTCATCGATCACGGCGATGTGGCGCTGTGGATGGCCGAACTGGAGCTCGATGCGGACGGCATCGTGGCGCAAATACGCAGATTTAATAGTTGAGCATTTATGTCGGGAATGCTATCGTTCAAGATCTTTTTGCTTGCGGCACCCGCGCTTGCGGCACCCGCTGCTGGCCCATCAAAATAAGGAGCCCCATTTAATGAACACCAGGGATCCCATGTCAATTCCAGACGTCCAGGGCAGCGCGGATTCACGACATTTACCGATCGACAAGGTCGGTATCAAGTCAATTCGCCATCCAGTCAAGGTGCTCGACAAGAGCGGCGGTGTGCAGCACACCATCGCCAGCTTCAAAATGTATGTCGGCCTGCCTCACAATTTCAAGGGCACCCACATGTCCCGCTTTGTGGAGATCCTCAACAGCCACGAACGGGAAATCTCGGTAGAGAGCTTCGAGTCCATGCTGCGCGAAATGGTCAAGCGGCTGGAGGCGGAAACCGGACACCTCGAAATGAGCTTTCCGTATTTCATCAACAAGGCGGCACCCGTTTCCGGGGTCAAGAGCCTGATGGATTATGAAATCACATTCGTAGGCGAGATCACGGCAGCGAGCGGCTACAGCCAGACCACGACCGTGCAGGTGCCGGTGACCAGCCTTTGCCCCTGCTCGAAGAAAATTTCCGAGCGCGGTGCCCACAACCAGCGCTCACATGTCACCGTGACCGCGACAACCAACGATTTTGTCTGGATTGAAGAACTGGTGCAGCTGGTTGAAGGTCAGGCTTCCTGCGAGCTTTACGGACTGCTGAAACGGCCTGATGAAAAGTACGTGACTGAACGGGCGTATGACAATCCGAAGTTTGTCGAGGATATGGTGCGGGATGTTGCCGGCGCCCTCAACAATGATCCGCGTATCGTCGCCTATGTGGTCGAATCGGAGAACTTCGAATCCATCCATAACCATTCGGCCTACGCACTCATTGAGCACGATAAACGCGGCAACAAGAGATAGTCGCTTTGCCCCGGACGCCTGTGTGGACGTCCGCTACCAGGCGTAGACGGCGCTTAGTCCGACAAGAGCATTGCGGGCCGGCGCCGGTTCGAAATAGCGTTGGTTGCCTTCGTTGACGATCACTGATCCTGCATAGCGACGGCCGCTCAGATTGTCGATGCGCAGAAACTCCCTGAATCGCCAGTCCTTCAATAGTTGTTCAAATCCGGTGCGCAGGTTCGCCACGGCATAGGCGGATGCCGCATCACTGTTGGCGTCGTTCACGTAGACCTTGCCGACAACGCGGCCTTCCAGCGCCAGCGAGAACCCACTGGGCGCATGACGCCACGATAGTTCTCCATAGAGTGAAGTCTGCGGTATTCCGGGAAGCAGTTTGCCCGAACGAATCAGTACATTGGGGATGGCGCAGGGCGGCGGACCGCAGGTATTGAAGTCGTCGCCGTAGGTCGCTTTCAAGACGGTGTACGACACCAATGCACCAATGCCACCCAACCAATGTCCCTCGAACGCCAGCTCGGCGCCATCACGCCGCGTCTTTCCGACATTCTGGAATACCGAACGCCCACCCGAGTTTTGCTGGACCACAATTTCGTCTCTCGTATTCACGTGGAACACCGCTGCGGTGAATTGCGTGTCCTGGTTCGGCCGCCCCTTGAGACCAAATTCATAGTGCGAGCTTCGGGCGGGGCGCAGCCCGAAATTGAGCCCGGTCGTGGCCCCCGATATGGAACGATAGGAAAGCTCGTTCAAGGTCGGCGTTTCAAACCCCCGGCCGGCGGCACCATAGAGATGAAACTGCTCGTTGATGCGCCAGGTGACACCCGCTACCGGAGTGGTCGCGGAAAAACGCACACCACCGCTGTCATTGCCATTACCGGCAACGATGTAATGATCGTGCGAATCGACGTTGACGATACTGTGCCTTACGCCCGCTTCAAACAGCCATTGCGCTGAGGGTTCCCATTGCGTTTGCAGATATTGATCAAAATTGTGAACCCGATTGGTTTCGTTGCGACGCAAAGCGCCTTTCACTCCCAGCGTGGTACCGATGAAATTCTGAAAACCCTTACGCTCTTCGTCGAGATTTTCGTAGTCAAGCCCCAGCGTGGTTCGCAGCGGTGTCCCAGCGAGAACCCCCTGATGCGTCCACCGCATATCCGACCCCCAATAGTCGCGTCCCAGATCGATCACGCCACCTGGATTGGTTGCCGGGGCCTGTGTTGCGGTCAGGATCGCTTGATACTGCGTAGTGTCCCGTTGCCCCCTGTAGAAGGTGGCGTTGAGCGTATCGGTACCAGTCAACCGCCGTTCGTATGTAAGACCCAACTGCTGCTGCGCCACTGATTTACGCGTATTGAACTTGAGTGCATTAGTCCCCGCCTGTTTGGGGTCCGCCTCATATTGCGCTCGCGTTAACCCAAGCGGGTCAAGCGCCTGCGGCATGTCAACCGCATTCACTACCATGGTCAGCCGTGACGACTCATCGGGTGCGACGCGAAGCTTGGCATTGAGATTGTCGCGGCGGGTCGCACTATGGTCGCGATAGCCGTCCGTATGAAAACTGCTGGTATCCACGAGGTAATTGAGCGAACCGTTATCACCCGAGAATTTAATCGCGGATCGTTGTGTATCGAAACTGCCAGCGGTGAAGTCTGCATCAAGTGCTGCGCCCGGTGCACCGTCCTCGGTAAATGCCGCAATGACGCCGCCGGACGAGTTTCCGTAAAGTGCTGAAAAAGGTCCGCGCAACACTTCAATGCGGGAGGTAGAGCCGAGGTCAAAATGGGATATCTGCCCCTGTCCGTCGGGCATGGTGGCGGGAATTCCATCTGCGTAAAGACGCAAGCCGCGGACACCGAAGGTCGAACGGGCACCAAATCCGCGCGAGGAAATCTGCAAATCCTGTGCATAGTTCTGCCGGTTCTGGATCACCAGGCCGGGCACCCGCGCCAAGGATTCAGATAAATTGACCTGCAATTGGCCTTGCTGAATCTGCTCGCGGTCAATCCGATCCACCGATACCGGCAAATCGAAACGCGATTGCTCGCTGCGTGTTGCGGTCACCACCACCGAAGCATCATCATCGGCGGTGGCCGTTGCCGCAATCGCATTCTGTCCGCCGCCAAAAACCAGCAAGGCGCCGGCCAGCGGCGGAAACCATGTTTTGATGAACTGCATGCTGTCTCGTCTCCTTGATTGTCGCTATTCTTTTCAGCAAATACGGTCGGGCGGGGATTTTATTTCCCGGTCGGCTCCACATAGCTCTCACGCGCCCGTTCGATCACATAGGCGCGTATGGCCTCGGTTTGTTCCGGGGTCAGCTCGGCGGCGAAGGACACCATCCCGTGTGCGGTCAGCGCACCCTCACGCACAACACCATTGAACAGCGACTGATTGAAGACAATGGCGGATCGGCGCAGGTCCGGCAGGATGCCACCGGACACCGCATCGGAACCGTGACACGCGAAGCAGTAGTGCGAATAGAGCGGTTTGCCGACAGACATCGCGATGGCGACCGGCAATATCGGCTCAGGTGGCTTCGGCTGGCTGATCCTGACTTCTTTAATGTCCGGCAGCCTGGCTTTGCCATCCAGCGCGAAGGTGAGGACACGGGAGCGATTGATGCCCGCGCCGCCGACCAGCGCAAAACCGCCGCCCCAGCCAACGACGACGCTGACATATTGGCGACCCTTGACGGCATAGCTGACCGGCGCCGCAACGATGCCGGTCTGCGCCGGAAACGACCAAAGCCGTTCACCGGACCTTGAGCGATAAGCGACAAAATCGCCGACGGCATTGCCCTGGAAGATCAAGCCGCCGGCGGTCGACAGAATTCCACCGTTTCCCGGACCGGCGTGATTAACGCGCCAGACTTCCTTCTGCTTGATCGGATCCCAAGCGAGAATGAAACCCTTGAGGCTCTTTATCGCGGCAGCCCTGGCCTTCGGGTCAGTGGGCATGCTGGCCCCCCCGCCCAGGTCGGTACCAAGATTCATGGCCAGCGACTTGTGCTCGAAGGTAGGCTCCGCGGCAAAGGGAAAAGCGATGTCCTGTGCCGGTATGAAGACCAGGCTCTGGGCAGGATCAAAGGCCATCGAATTCCAGCTGTGTCCCCCAAACGGACTGGGCAGGCCGAGGTAAGGCTTGCCGGTAACGGTGTAGCGCGCCTCGGGCACAATATTGGGCCGTCCGGTGGTCATGTCAATGCTTTTGGCCCAGGACGTGGTGACAAATGGCTCGGCCGACAGCAACTCACCGGTCTTGCGGTCCAGCACATAGAAGAAACCGTTTTTCGGCGCCTGCATCAGCACCTGGCGCTTCTGGCCGGCGATCTGGAGGTCGGCCAGAATGATCGACTGGGTGGCGGTGTAATCCCATTCGTCGCCGGGTGTGGTCTGGTAATGCCAGACGTATTCGCCGGTATCGGGGCGCAGCGCCAGTATCGACGAGACGAACAGATTGTCGCCCTTGCCGCCCGAGCGCAGCATGTAGTTCCACGGCGAGGCATTGCCGACACCGACATACAGCAGATCGAGCTGCGGGTCGTAGGCCATCGAATCCCATATCGTGCCGCCGCCGCCGGAACGCTTCCACTCGCCGTCGAACCAGGTTGCGGCGGCGAAGTCGGCCATGACTTTGTCGGAG
>JAYUFR010000027.1:0-7904 GCA_043738625.1 Sterolibacteriaceae bacterium | reverse complement strand
ATTCCTTCAACATCGGTTTCGAATTCAACTAGGCGCGCTGCAGCAAGACTTGCCGCGCCTTGCCGTGACTGCATCGGGACTGATACCCTTCGCCTCTTTCCGCTCACCCGCACCAACCCGCGACACCCAGCCGCCATGAAGATCGACTACATCGAGAAAATCCGCAACGCCCGTGTCTATGACGTGGCGATTGAAACACCACTCGACCTCGCCGCCAACCTGTCGAAGCGCGCCGGCAACCGCATTTTGCTGAAGCGTGAGGACATGCAGCCGGTGTTCTCCTTCAAGCTGCGCGGCGCCTACAACAAGATGGTGCAATTGACCCCGGCGCAGCGCAAGCACGGCGTGATCTGCGCCTCCGCCGGCAATCACGCCCAGGGCGTGGCGCTGGCCGCTGCGCGGCTCGGCTGCCGGGCGGTGATCGTGATGCCGGAGACCACCCCGGAAATCAAGGTACGGGCAGTAAGGGCGCGCGGCGGTGAAGTGGTGCTGGCCGGCGATTCCTTCGACGAAGCCTACGCACACGCACTGACGTTGGAGAAAAAACACCAGCTCACCTTTGTGCACCCCTACGACGATCCGGATGTCATCGCCGGGCAGGGCACCATCGGCATGGAAATCGTCAAGCAACATCCGGCACATATCGATGCAGTGTTCTGCGCCATCGGCGGCGGCGGACTTATCTCGGGCGTGGCGGCGTACATCAAACACATGCGCCCGGAAACCAAAATCATCGGCGTGGAAACCTTCGATGCCGACGCCATGGCGCGCTCGCTCAAGGCCGGCAAGCGCGTGCGGCTGACGCAGGTGGGCCTGTTCGCCGACGGCACGGCGGTGAAATACGTTGGCGAGGAAACCTTTCGTCTGTGCAAGGCGTTGGTCGATGAAGTCATCCTGGTCGACACCGACGCGATCTGCGCCGCGATCAAGGATGTGTTTGAAGATACGCGGGCCATTCTCGAACCCTCGGGCGCATTGGCGATCGCCGGCGCGAAAGCCTATGCTGCGCAACACAAGCTCAAGAACAAAACCCTGGTGGCGGTGGCTTCCGGCGCCAACAGCAACTTTGATCGCCTGCGCTTCGTCGCCGAACGTGCCGAAATCGGCGAGCAGCGCGAAGCCGTTCTGGCGGTGACGATCCCGGAAAAGCCGGGCAGCTTCAAGCGCTTCTGTAGCCTGATCGGCAAACGCGCCATCACCGAGTTCAATTATCGCTATGCCGACGCAAAGGAGGCGCATGTCTTCGTTGGAGTGCAGGTCGCCAATCGCGCCGAATCGCTAAAGCTGGTCAAATCGTTGCGCAGCCACGCCTTGGCGACGCTGGATCTGACTGATGATGAAATGGCCAAGCTGCACATCCGGCACATGGTCGGCGGCCATGCGGCCAGCCTCAAGGACGAGATCATCTATCGCTTCGAGTTTCCCGAACGTCCCGGCGCCTTGATGAACTTTCTCGAACACATGAGCAAGGACTGGAACATCAGCCTGTTCCACTACCGCAATCACGGCGCCGATCACGGCCGCGTGCTGGTCGGCATGCAGGTGCCGGCGGTGGAGAAAAAAGCCTTCGGCGTTTTCCTCAAGGAACTCGGCTACAGCCATTGCGACGAAACCGACAACCCGGCCTACAAGCTGTTTCTGGGATAAAGGCAAGAGGAATCCATGGGCTTCTATGACAAGCACATTCTGCCGCGCATCATTGACTGGGCCTGCGGCCAGGAGATGATGCAGGAACAGCGTCAACTGGTCACGCCACTGGCGCGCGGCCGCGTGCTGGAAGTCGGCATCGGCTCCGGGCACAACCTGCCCTTCTACGACCCGGCGAAAGTCGAGCGCGTGATCGGCATCGATCCAGGTGAGGAATTGCTGGCGCTGGCGCGGCAGCGCAGCCGTGATCTGCCGTTTCCGGTGGATCTTGTGCCGCAGGGCTGCGAATCAATTCCGCTGCAAAACGAAAGCGTGGATACGGTGCTGGTGACGTTTGCGCTGTGTACGATTCCCGCCGTCGAACAGGCACTCACGGAAATGCGCCGCGTGCTCAAGCCCGGCGGTCGCCTGATTTTCTGCGAGCATGGCCGCTCGCCGGATATTGGTGTGCAACGCTGGCAGAACCGGCTCAACCCGCTGTGGAAACGCTGCATGGGCGGTTGCAATCTCAATCGCGACATGCCGGCGCTGATTGGTGACAGCGGCTTCGCGCTTGACCGATTGGAGACGGAGTACCTGAAGAATGTGCCGCGCTTCGCCGGTTACCGCTATCTCGGAATCGCCCACGCCGCCTGAGCATGTCTTTCGATTTCGATACGGTCATTGATCGTCGCGGCGGCGACTCCACCAAGTGGAACAAATACGCTGACCGCGATGTCATTCCGCTGTGGGTGGCGGACATGGATTTCGCCGCGCCACCGGTCGTGCTGGAAGCGCTCCAGCAGCGCGTCAGCCACGGCGTGTTCGGCTACGGCCAGCCCTGGCCATCGTTGGTGGATGCTGTGCTCGAACATCTTGCGCGCGAATACGCCTGGCCGGTGAAGGAAGAATGGCTGGTGTGGCTGCCGGGACTGGTGGCCGGGCTCAATGTGGCTTGCCGCACGGCTGGCGACGCGGGCGATACGGTGTTCACCGCAACGCCGATTTATCCGCCGTTTCTTTCCGCGCCAAAACACGCCCAGCGCCACCTGGCAAGCGCGGCGCTGGTGCGCGATGACACGCGTTGGGAATGGGATGCCGACGCCACCGATCAAGCGCTGCAACAAAGCAGGGCGAAAATGCTGCTGCTCTGTCATCCACACAATCCCGTTGGCCGCGCCTGGCACGAGAACGAATTGCTGAAAATCGCGCGGCTCGCCGAAAAACATAATCTGATTGTCTGTTCCGACGAAATTCACTGCGACCTGATTCTTGACCCGGCACGCAGGCACCGCCCCTTCGCCAGTCTGTCGCCGGAGATGGCGAAGCGCACCATCACCCTGATGGCGCCTTCAAAAACATTCAACATTCCGGGACTCGGCTGCGCCTTTGCGGTGATTGCCGATGCGCGCCTGCGCCGCGACTTTCGCACCGTGATGCAGGGCATCATGCCGCATGTGAATACGCTGGGCCTGGTCGCCTGTGAAGCTGCTTTCCGTCATGGCGGGCCCTGGCGCAGCGCACTGCTTGGATATTTGCGCGACAACGCGCGACAGGTCGAAGCGGCAGTGGGCCGCATGAAGGGGCTATCGATGGCGCCAGTGGAAGCGACTTATCTGGCGTGGATCGATGCGCGTGAATTGTGCAAGACACATGGCGCCGACAACCCGCAACGTTTTTTTGAAGCCGCAGGAGTGGGACTATCCGACGGCGCCGACTTCGGTGCACCGGGATTTGTTCGGCTCAACTTCGGTTGCCCGCGGGCAACCCTGGACACGGCGCTGGCACGCATGCAAAAAGCGCTGGCGGGTTAGCTCGCGAAAACGCAGGACTGGCGAAAATGCAGGGACTAGCCGTTTTCCACCGCGGCGCTATCCAGGGTCTTCCTGCGCGCGACCAGCAGCGCTGCCAGGGTCAGTGCTCCGGCGCAAGACAGGTAGTAGCCGACATAGGCGAGCCCATAATTGCGCGCCAGCCATGTGGCGATATACGGCGCCAGTGATGCGCCCAGAATGCCGCCCAGGTTGTAGGTCAATGACGATCCGGTATAGCGCACCTCGGTGGGAAACAGGCCGGAAAGAACGGCGCCTATCGGGCCATAGTTCATTCCCAGCACAGTCATGCCGAGCATCAGAAAGAAGGCGATCTGGATCAGATCGCCGGACCCGAACATTGGCGCAAACAACCCGCCGAACACAATGGTTGAAACGGCCACGGTCAACAACACCACACGGCCGCCGTAACGGTCGACCAGTACAGCGGAGAGCGGGATCGCCGCCGCAAACAACAGCATGGCAATCAGTTGCACCACCACGAAATCCGGGCGGGGAACCTTGAGCACGGTGGTAGCCCAGCCCAGGGCGAACACCGTGATCAGATAAAACAATACAAAACCGCCGATCGTGATCGATACACCCAGCACCATCGCTGGCGCGTGATGGCGCAGGACGACCATGATGGGGAGCTTGACGCGCTTGTTGTTCTGCAGCGCTTTCTGAAAGGCCGGCGTTTCAGCAATTTTCAAACGCACGTAGAGCCCCATCAATACCAGAACCGCACTGGCCAAAAATGGAATGCGCCAGCCGAAACTGAAAAACTGATCTTCGGTCAGCAGCCGACTCAACAACAGAAAGCTGACCCCGGAGAGAAACAGGCCCAATGGCGCACCCAACTGGGGAAACATGCCGTACCAGGCGCGCCTTCCCGGCGGCGCATATTCGGTCGCAAGCAGCACTGCGCCGCCCCATTCGCCACCCAACCCAAGGCCTTGCCCAAAACGGCACAGGGCCAACAGGATGGGTGCCAAAGAACCTGTTTCCGCATAGGTCGGTAACAGCCCGATGGCCAGCGTCGAAATCCCCATCGTCAACAACGCGGTCACCAACGTCGCCTTGCGCCCGATACGATCGCCAAAATGGCCAAACAAAGCCGATCCGATCGGGCGCGCAAAGAATGCAATCGAGAAAGTCGCGAATGATTGCATCATCGCGGCAGCGGGATCGGAGGCAGGAAAAAAAAGTTTTGGAAAAACGAGTACCGCGGCGTTGGCAAAGATATAAAAATCGAAGAACTCGATCGCCGTGCCCACCAAACTCGCAAACAACACTCTGCTAACGGGATTCGCCACCTGTCGCCTCCACGGCTATTTGCTCAGCCATTAAAAAATTCAGCGCCTGCCTCAGTGACAATAGCGTCAAGGGGAATGTCGTGTTCCTGCGGCTGAATGGAGTCAACGCGCGCCACTTCGAATCCAACCCCGATGGCGAACGGCCGGGGGGCGAGACCGGCCAGCGTGCGGTCGAAATAGCCGCCGCCATAGCCGAGACGAAAGCCCCGCGCGTCGAAGGCAACGAGGGGAAGCAAAACGACATCCGGAATCAACGTTGCGCCGTCAGCCGGAATCGGAATGCCGTGACGGTCGACGCTCATGGTTGAATCCGGCGCCCATGCGCGGAATGTCATGGGTGCGTCAACCTTGATCACAACAGGAATGCAGCCGCGCCAGCCGCAATCGATAAGATGTCGCGCCAACCGCCGGCAATCGAATTCGGCACGGATCGGCCAGCAAAATGCCAGCACGCCGGGCCGACGGGATGCCAGAAAATGCTTGAGATGATCATCCACTGCGACCGAAAACTGTGCATGTCGATCCGCAGGAATGGCTTCTCGCGCCGCGATGCGGGTACGCCGCAAGTCTGCGCGATGGGCGGAATTTAGCAATGAATTTTCGGGCAAGGGCACGCTGGCGGCTGTGCTACATTCAATTCATGATTCGTGACTATACCGCCACTAGCGCCAAGCTTCTCGTTGTTGCTTTTCTCCTGCCTCTTCTGGCGTTTGCAGCGCCGGGCGACAACCAATTTCTCGCCGCCCGCGAAGCCTTCAGAGTCGGCGAAGCGCCAAAACTGGCGCGCCTCACCGAAGATCTGCGCGGCTACGACCTCGAACCCTGGGCGCGCTACTGGCTGCTGCGCCTGCGGCTGAACAACGACGATGACGCCGGCGTGAGCGACTTCCTGACCCACGAAGCCGGCACCTGGCCGGCGGAAAAACTGCGGGCCGACTGGCTCAAAAATCTCGGCCAGCGTGGTCAATGGGAGACGTTTCGCAAGGAGTATGCGCTGCTGGTCCAGTCCGATCAGGAGACCGTCTGCTATGACTGGCAAGCGCGTTTGCAGTTGCAAAAAGACTCAACCGCGCTCGACGAAGCCCGCCCGGTCTGGTTTTCCGCTACCAGCCTGCCACAGTCCTGCGATCCGGTGATTGACCGGCTGCTGGTCGGCAAACGCCTCTCGATCGATGATGTCTGGCAGCGGGTGCGGCGCCTGCTCGAAGCCGGTAATCTTGCCGAGGCGCGCCGCGCCGCCGGATATCTGCCGGACAAGGAGATGCCGCAGGCAAAATCGCTTGAAGCTGCGGCTGCCAATCCGGGCCGCACGCTCGACAAGAAATTGCCGAAAAACTTTGCCGCCAGCCGCGCGGGCCGCGAGACCGTGTTGTTCGCCGTTCAACAACTGGCGCGCCAGGATCCGCAGGAAGCGGCGTTGCGCTGGCGCAAACTGCAGAACAGTTTTTCGGCGGACGACCAGGCTTATGCGTGGGGGCAACTCGCGCTGCAGGCTGCGCGACGCCACATGAGTGAAGCGCTGTCCTGGTATGCATTGGCAGAAGATGCATCGCTTTCCGAAGAACAGCTGGCTTGGCGGGTGCGCGCAGCATTGCGCGCGCTGGACTGGGCCACGGTCGAACATGCGATCACACAAATGCCGCCGCAGATGCAGGCAAAACCGGACTGGATGTACTGGCGCGGTCGTGCCCTGATGGCGTTGGGCAAACCCGATGAGGCACGCGCGCACTACCAGCAAATCGGCCATCAACCGAACTTCTACAGCAACCTTGCCGACGACGAACTGGGTTGGGCCGCCTCCTTGCCGCCGCGCGCGCTACCGCCGTCAACCGCAGAGTTGGCGACGGTTGCCGCCAATCCGGGACTGAAGCGCGCGCTGGCCCTGTTTCACCTTGACATGCGGGTTGAAGGCACGCGCGAATGGAACTGGTCGATTCGCGGCATGACGGATCGGCAACTGTTGGCCACCGCCGAACTGGCGCGCCGCAACGACGTCTTCGACCGGGCCATCTTCACTGCGGAACGCACGCTTGAGGAACACGATTATTCGCTGCGTTATCTCGCACCCTACCGCGACCAGGTCGGCCCGAAGGCAAAGGAACTGGATCTGGACGATGGCTGGATTTATGCGTTGATGCGACAGGAGAGCCGCTTCATCATGGGCGCCAAGTCAGGCGTCGGCGCACAGGGGTTGATGCAACTGATGCCGAAAACCGCGCAATGGGTGGCGCATAAAATCGGTCTGGCCGATTACCATCCGGCACAGGTAGCGGACATGGGAACCAATGTAACCCTCGGCACCCACTATTTGAAGATGGTACTGACCAGTCTCGACAATCACCCGGTGCTCGCCTGCGCGGCCTACAATGCCGGGCCCAGTCGTGCGCGGCGCTGGCTGGGCGATGCGCCCATGGAGGGCGCCATTTACATCGAGACCATTCCGTTCAGCGAGACGCGCGATTACGTCAAGAAGGTCATGAGCAACTCGATCTATTACGCCATCCTGTTCGACGAAAAACCCCGCTCGCTGAAATCCCGGCTGGGTATCATCCAGCCGACACGGCAGACCGGGGCCACGAATTTGCCTTGATTCCATCATCACGCGGAAACACTTCATACAGGATCGGTCTGCAATGAAAATTCAAAATGTATTGGTCATCGGCGGTTCCGGATTTCTCGGCCGCCATGTCGTACGCCGGCTTGCGGAACAAGGCATCGACGTCACGGTACCCAGCCGGCGGCGTGAGCGCGCCAGGGATTTGATCTTGTTGCCAACTGTGGACGTGGTCACGGCCGATGTTCACGACGCTGCTGTGCTTACGAGCCTGATGCACGATCAGGACGCGGTCATCAATCTCGTCGGCATTCTGCAAGGCGGCCGCGGCACCCCTTACGGCAACGGTTTTGCGCAGGCACATGTCGAACTGCCGCGCAAGATTGTCGCGGTCGCAAAACAGCGTGGCATCAAACGCCTGCTGCACATGTCGGCGCTCAAGGCGGCAGTGGATGCACCCTCCGGTTATCTGCGTTCGAAAGCCGCTGGCGAAGCCGTCATCCTTGCGGCAGCGCCGGAGATAGCAGTCACCGTGTTTCGACCTTCGGTGATCTTCGGCGCTGGCGACGAATTCCTGACGCTTTTTGCCGATTTGCA
>JAYUFR010000026.1:0-7951 GCA_043738625.1 Sterolibacteriaceae bacterium | reverse complement strand
GTCGTGCGACGCGCGAGGAAGAAGCGGCGATCCGTCGTCGCGCGCTTGAGCTGCTCGACTACGTCGGCATCGCCGGCCGCGCCGGTGATCAGGCACGCCATCTTGCTTATGGCGATCAGCGCCGGCTCGAAATCGCCCGTGCGCTGGCCACCGAACCGAAGTTGCTGGCGCTGGACGAACCTGCGGCCGGCATGAACGCCACCGAGACGGCGGGCCTCAAGACGTTGATCGAGGGCATACGTAATGATGGCATCACCGTGTTGTTGATCGAACATGACGTGAAACTGGTGATGGGACTGTGTGATCGCGTTGCCGTGCTCGACTACGGTGAATTGATTGCCGAGGATATTCCCGAGCAGGTGCAAAAAAATCCGAAAGTAATCGAGGCGTATCTCGGAGGCTCGATTGCCTGAAACATTATCGAGCGAAGCGAGCAAACATGGTCGCCCCCTTCCCGGGGAAGGGGGTTGGGGGGTAGGTACAGGTCTGCCGCTACTCGCCGTGTCAAATCTAGAGGTTCACTACGGCGGCATCGCCGCCGTCAAGGGCGTGTCGTTCGCCGTCAACACCGGCGAGTTGGTTTGCCTGATTGGCGCCAATGGCGCGGGCAAGACCAGCACGCTCAAGGCGCTGGCGCGCATGCTGCCGGCGAGCGGCGAGATTCGTTATGGCGGCGAACAGATCAATGAACTTGCTGCCCATAGCCTGATTGCCAAGGGCCTGGCGCTGGTGCCGGAGGGCCGCGGCGTATTCTCGCGGCTGTCGGTGGCCGAGAATCTGGCGATGGGCGCTTACCATCGCCGCGATGGGGAAATCGAAACCGACTTGCGGGGCGTTTACGCACTGCTGCCGCGCCTCAGGGAACGTCATGCGCAACTCGCCGGCACGCTTTCCGGTGGCGAACAGCAGATGCTGGCCATCGGCCGCGCGCTGATGGGCCGGCCGAAGTTGCTGCTGCTCGATGAGCCGTCGATGGGCCTGGCGCCGCTGATGGTGGCCAAGGTGTTTGAAACCATCCGCGCCGTCGCCGCGCAGGGCGTGACCATCCTGCTGGTGGAACAAAATGCGCGGCTCGCGCTCGAAGTCTGTCAGCGCGGCTACGTGATGGAAAGCGGCCGCATCACCTTGGCCGATCAGTGTTCCGTGCTCGCCGCAGATCCGCGCGTGCGGGCCGCTTATCTCGGCGAATAGACCGCGCGGTTCACCAGATTCAAGTCGCCGCGAAAGTAAACGCGTCGGCGAAAAACTCTTCGCTGGGCAGGCCGCGCTGGATGAAATCGCTTCTGACCGCCTCGATCATGGCCGGTGCGCCGCAGGCGTAGACCTGCACTCCGGCAAGGCGCGCAAAGTCTTCCAGCACGGCCTGATGCACCAGACCTTTGCGCCCGGTCCATTGGTCCGCTGGTGTTGCGTCGGACAATACCGGTATGTATTTGATGTTGGCATGTTGCGCAGCCCATTGATGCGGCAACTCCGGCAGATACAGCCCGGCCCGATCGCGCGCGCCCCAGTAGAGCGTCATCGGGCGGTGGAACATCTTGTTGTGAATTGCGTGTTCGATGATCGCCTTGATGGGTGCGAACCCGGTGCCGCCGGCGACCAGGATGATGGGCTTGTCCGAATCCTCACGCAGAAAAAATGTGCCGAATGGTCCCTCGATGCGCAGGATCTCTTTTACCTTCATGGTTTCGAACACATGGGTTGTGAACTGCCCCTGCGGCGTCAGGCGGAGATGCACCTGTAACAGGGCGTCGTCGTGCGGCGCGTTGGCCAGCGAGAACGCGCGGCGTTTGCCGTCCTTGAGCACGAACTCGATGTACTGTCCGGCGCGGAACTGCAGGCGCTCGTTGGTCGGCAGCTTCAGCGACATGATCGTCACGTCGGCTGCGGCACGTTGCAGCGTTTGCACCCGGCACGGCAGCATGCGGGTCGGGATGTCATTGGCGACATTCACTTCACGCGTCTCAATGAGCAGGTCCGTCATGGGTGTGGCGCAGCAGAACAGGGCCATGCCGGCCGCCCGTTCCGCCATCGACAGCGCCCTGTCCTGGGCCATGCCGTGATCAACCGCGCCTTGAAGAATCTTTCCCTTGCAGGAACCGCAGGCGCCGTCACGGCAGCCGTAGGGCAGGATGATGCCGGCATTGTCGGCGGCTTCGAGGACGGTTTCATCCGCACCTGCGGCGAAAGAATGGCCGTTGGACTGAATGGTGATCTGAAACGCCATGAGATAATTCCCGGGTGAAACGATTGTTGATCATCGGTTGCGGCGATGTAGTGCGCCGGGCACTGCCGCAATTGCTGCGCCGCTGGCGTGTCTATGCGCTGGTGCGCCAGCGTGATCCGGCGCTGGCTGCATTGGGCGTCACGCAACTGCGCGGTGACCTCGACTGCCCCGCCACCCTGACGCGACTCGGCGGCATCGCCCATGCTGTACTGCACAGTGCGCCGCCGCCGGATCGTGGAGAGCTGGACACCCGCACGCGACAACTGATTGCGGCCTTGCGGCGGCGCGAAAGTCTACCACGGCGTCTCACCTACATCAGCACCAGCGGCGTCTATGGCGACTGCGGCGGCGCCCATGTCGACGAGACACGGACGCCAGCGCCGATCACGGCACGGGCGCGGCGACGGGTCGACGCCGAGCGCTGTCTGCGGCGCTTCGGGCGTCAATCGGGGTGTCGCGTATCCATCCTGCGTGCGCCCGGCATTTACGCCGCCGACCGCATGCCGCTGGAGCGGTTGCGCAAGGGTTTGCCGCTGTTGCGCGCTGATGAGGACGTTTACACCAACCATATTCATGCCGATGATCTGGCACGAATCTGTGTCGCATCGCTGAATCGCGCGCCGCCCCAGCGCATCTACAACGCCGTGGACGACGCCAGCCTGCCCGCTGGTGTGTGGTTCGACAAACTGGCCGATGCTTTCGATCTGCCGCGCGCACCGCGCGTGGCGCGCGCCGAGCTGGAGAAAATTCTGTCACCGGTGCAACTCTCTTTCATGGCGGAGTCGCGTCGGCTCGATAACACTCGGCTCAAACGAGAATTGCTGCCGACGCTGCGCTATCCGACGGTCGACGCCGGGATTGCCGCCGCAGTAGCCAGGAGACACTGAACATGCTCTGGGTCAAGGCGTTTCACATCGTGTTCGTCGTCAGTTGGTTCGCCGGCCTGTTTTATTTGCCACGAATTTTCGTCAATCTGGCGATGCTCCCCCCGGACAGTGTTGCCGAACGTGACCGTCTGCTGCTGATGGGCCGCAAGCTTTATCGCTTCAGCCTATGGCTCAGTGTTTTCGCCATCGCTTTCGGGGTGTGGCTGTGGCTGGGTTTCGGCATTACCGGCGCATGGCTGCGCCTCAAGCTGGTGCTAGTTGGCGGACTGGTCGGCTACCATCATTATTGTGTCGTCCTGCTCAAGCAGTTCGAGCGCGGCATCAATACTCATAACCATGTCTGGTACCGCGTCTTCAATGAAATTCCGGTGCTGGCGCTGACCGCCATCGTCATTCTCGCCGTGGTAAAACCGTTTTGAAATACCACTTTTTTTCACCCTGCCCGCGCGGGCTGGAAGAAGTCCTGGCGGAAGAACTCGCCACACAGCAGGCCGAAGAGATCTGGCCCGTGGCCGGCGGCGTGAAGTTTTCGGGTTCGTGGGAAACCTGCTATCGCGTCAACCTCGAATCGCGCATCGCCACCCGTGTCCTGTGGCAAGTTGCCGCCGGCCCCTACCGCAATGAGAACGACATCTACCGGCTGGCGTGCGATGTTCCCTGGGCGCAATACTTCGATCCCGACTTCACCATCCGTGTCTATGTCACGGCAGTCAAGTCGCCGCTGCGCAGCGTCGAGTTCATCACCCTGCGCGTCAAGGACGCCATCTGCGACCGCTTCCGCGACGATACTGGCAGCCGGCCCAGCGTGGACACCCGCAATCCCGACATGCGCATCCACGTCTTTCTCACCGACAGCGAAGCTACGCTTTATCTGGACACCTCGGGCGAGCCGCTATGGAACCGCGGCCACAAGATCGCCAAGGTCGAAGCGCCAATCAAGGAAAATCTCGCCGCTGGCATCCTCCGCCTGATCGGCTGGCAACCCGGTATTCCGCTGCTCGACCCAATGTGCGGCAGCGGCACGTTTTTGATCGAGGCGGCACACATGAGCCTCGGCGATGCGCCCGGCCTTTCACGCGAATCCGGTGAATTTGGCTTCGAGCGACTCAAAGATTTCGAGGCGCCACTATGGCAAAAACTTCGCCACGATGCCGCGCAACGACGTTCCACCGCCGCACGCCTGCCGATCTGGGGTTCCGACATTTCCGCCGATGCCGTTGCCCGTGCCAAACAGAATCTTGCCTATGCTGGCGTCGACGACCTGGTAGAAGTGCATCAAGCCGATATGCTCGATAGCGAAGCGCCGCTGCCTGAAGGCATCCTGGTGGCGAACCCGCCATACGGCGAACGCCTTGGCGACGACGCAGAGCTTGCCGCGTTTTACCCGAAGCTCGGCGACGCGCTCAAGAAGCGCTTCGCTGGCTGGGATTGCTGGCTGCTGTCCGCCGACACGCGGCTACCGAAGTTGATCGGTCTTGCACCCAAGCGCAAGATTCCGCTCTACAACGGTCCGCTCGAGTGCCGGTTATATCGCTTCCCGATTATTGCCGGCAGCAACCGGCCGAAGTAATCACCTATGTCGGCTGCAACTTGTCACCGATGGCGCCTCTGATATTCTCAATCCGAAATTCCCAAAAACAGTTTAAACAGGAGGCGTCTCATGATTACCGTACACCATCTCGGCATATCGCAATCGGAACGGATTGTCTGGCTTTGTGAAGAGCTCGAGATTCCATACCACTTGCAACGCTACGAACGCGATCCAGTCACACGACTGGCGCCGTCCGCCTTCAAGGCGCTTCACCCGCTGGGCACTGCCCCCATCATCACGGATGGCGATCTGGTCCTGCCCGAGTCCGGTGCGATCATCGAGTACATCATCGGCAAGTACGGGCGTGGCCGTCTGACTGTGTCACCGGAAAGCCCCAACTACGCCGACTATGTCTTCTGGTTTCATTTTGCCAATGGCTCGATGATGCCGAACATGGTGGTTAAGTTACTCGTCGGCGTTATTGGCGCAGGAGAAGACAGTCCCGTCATTCAGACGTTGATCGGGCGCAGCACCAGCGCATTTGCGCTGGTCGAAAAAAGATTGGGCGAGGCCCCGTATTTCGCCGGCAAAGAATTCACGGCCGCAGACATCATCATGCTGTTCCCGTTGACGACCATGCGCAGCTTTATCCCAATGGATCTCGCCAGTTTCCCGAACCTGCACGCCTACCTGAAGCGGATCGGCGAGCGGCCGGCATACCAGCGCGCCATGGCCAAAGGTGACCCCGGCATGCCCCTGATGGTGAACTGAAAAAACAAAAGTCTGCCCAAAAAAAAGGGCCGCATCAACGGCCCTCCAATCAGTACCCCCGCCCGGGCGGGGGCAAGGGGGTGGGGGAGTCACTTACGCAGCTCTCGATATTGTGTGAAGCATGGCTTCACACAATATCGAGATGCTGTATCCCCTCATTGACATCCTTGTCCTTCGAGCCCTGTCCGTGCAGCTTGATCATCAGGCGCACTTCGTTCATCGAATCGGCGAAGCGCAGCGCATCCTCGTAGCTGATCTTGCCGGCCTCATGCAAGTCGAACAGCGACTGGTCGAAGGTCTGCATGCCCAGTTCGCGCGACTTTTTCATGATCTCCTTGATGGTGTGCACGTCACCCTTGCCGATCAGGTCGGAGATCAGCGGTGAGTTGAGCAGAATCTCGATCGCCGCTGCGCGTCCCTTGCCTTCCTTGAGTGGAATCAGGCGTTGGGAAATGATGCCCTTCAGGTTCAAGGACAAGTCCATCAGCAATTGCGCACGGCGTTCTTCGGGGAAGAAGTTGATGATGCGATCCAGCGCCTGATTTGCATTGTTGGCGTGCAGGGTGCCCATCGCCAGGTGACCGGTTTCGGCAAAGGCGATGGCATGCTCCATGACTTCACGGTCGCGGATTTCGCCGATCAGGATGACGTCCGGCGCCTGCCGCAGGGTATTTTTCAGTGCGGTTTCCCACGAGTCGGTATCAACGCCGACTTCGCGTTGCGTGATCACGCAATTGCGATGTTCATGCACGTATTCGACCGGATCTTCAATGGTGATGATGTGGCCGTAACTGTTCTGATTACGGTAGCCGATCATCGCCGCCAGCGAGGTCGACTTGCCGGAGCCGGTGCCGCCAACGAACAACACCAATCCGCGCTTGGTCATCGCCACGTCCTTGAGCACGGCCGGCAGCTTGAGGTCGTCGAAATCCGGAATCGAGGTGTTGATGGTGCGCATCACCAGGCCGGTGCGGCCCTGCTGCACAAAGGCATTGACGCGAAAACGGCCGATGCCGGCGGGCGAGATGGCGAAGTTGCACTCCTTGGTCGCCTCGAACTCCGCCGCCTGCTTGTCATTCATGATGGCGCGCGCAAGTTCGACGGTGTGTTGCTGCGTCAATTTATTCGTGGTGGCCGGCGTCATCTTGCTGTCGATCTTGATCGCCGGCGGGAACCCGGCGGTGATGAACAAGTCGGAGCCCTTTTTTTGAACCATCATGCCCAGCAACTGGTACATGAACTTGACTGCTTCTTCGCGTTCCATTTTCAGTCTCCAGGCAAATTCGAAATCCTGAGCCGAATGCGGCTCACTTCAGTCGCCTCCCCGGGAGGGGGAGGTTGGGAGGGGCGGGCGTTGAGTATCCACAAGGACAATTTCCCGAGCGCTTTATACGCCCTGGAAATTGTCCTTGTTCGCCGCTTTGCTACGGGCTTCGGCATTCGAGATGACATTGCGGCGAACCAGATCGGTCAGATTCTGGTCCAGGGTTTGCATGCCGATCTGGCCGCCGGTCTGGATCGCCGAGTACATCTGGGCGATCTTGTTTTCGCGGATCAGGTTGCGGATCGCCGGTGTGCCGATCATGATTTCGTGCGCCGCGACGCGGCCGCTACCATCCTTGGTTTTGAGCAGCGTCTGCGAAATCACCGCGCGCAGCGATTCGGACAGCATTGCCCGTACCATTTCCTTTTCTGCCGCCGGGAACACGTCGACGATACGGTCAACCGTCTTCGCTGCCGACGAGGTATGCAATGTGCCGAATACCAGGTGGCCGGTTTCCGCCGCCGAGAGCGCAAGCCGAATGGTTTCCAGATCGCGCATTTCGCCGACCAGAATCACGTCCGGATCTTCCCGCAGCGCCGAGCGCAGCGCGTTCTGGAACGACAACGTATGCGGCCCGACCTCGCGCTGGTTGATCAGACACTTCTTGGATTCGTGCACAAATTCGATGGGATCTTCAACGGTCAGAATGTGACCGTAGTCATTCTCGTTGACGTCATCCACCATCGCAGCCAGCGTAGTGGACTTGCCCGAACCCGTAGGGCCGGTGACTAGTACGACACCCCGTGGGGTACGCGCAATCTCGGCAAAAATCTTCGGTGCTTTCAGGTCTTCGAGGCTCATGACTTTCGAGGGAATGGTCCGGAACACGGCGCCGGCGCCGCGGTTCTGGACGAAGGCATTGACCCGGAAGCGGGCCAGATTGGGCACGGCGAAGGAAAAGTCGGTATCGAGATTTTCTTCGTAGTGCTTGCGCTGGCCATCGTTCATGATGTCGTAAATCATGCCGTGCACATCCTTGTGCTCGAGCGCCGGCAGGTTGATGCGGCGGATGTCGCCATGGACGCGAATCATCGGCGGCAGGCCGGAGGAAAGGTGCAAATCGGAGGCTTTGTTCTTGACGACAAAGGCAAGCAGTTCGGTAATGTCCATGAGGTTCCCTGAGGTGTTACGCTATACTTCAAAGCCGCTATATGACAACAATCTTGGCCAACTTGCAAGCTGTCGGCGAACGCATCGCGGTGGCCTGCGCA
>JAYUFR010000025.1:0-7952 GCA_043738625.1 Sterolibacteriaceae bacterium | reverse complement strand
AAACAGTCGGTGAAGGTGCCGCCGATATCTACGGATACTCGTTTCATCTTGTTTTATCCCGGATTCAGTGACGCAGTTCAGTGAGAATGGCCGTGATGATGGCGTCGCAGCGGCGGTGGTGACGCATCCCCGGCCGCGACGTGTTCCTTTTCTTCCTTGCGCGTCGACCACTGCGCCTTGAGTGCGTCGACGTCGATCTCCAGGTCGCGCACCGGCGGATGGCCGGGCACGGTGTACTCTGCCTCGACCAGCGTACCGCAACCGGGACAGTAGTACTCAAGGATCGCGCACCATTCGGGATCGGGCGAAAAGGTCTTGGCGTACTTCTTCGGATCGAGCAGCGGCGGATGGATTTCGCGCGGATCGCGGTGATGCACCAGCAGGCCTTCCTTGTACAACTCGCGCGCCGGGCCGATGACATGGTTGCAGTTGCGACATTCCCACTGCTCGGTATCGAGGTCGATGCGCAGGTATTCGGTGATGAGTACTTTCATTGTCGTCTCTCCTACTTCAGTTTCGTCAGGATGGTGTCACGGTTGGCATTGACTTCAAAACGCCAGCCGGCGCCGACACGACCGGTGAAATATGCTTCTTCGAGAATGCATGGACCTTCGCCCGTCGCGCCCGATGGTTGCTCTTCGATGCGAAACACCGGCAAGTCGACGCTGGTCTTTGCCGCCGTCTGCACCCGGCGCTTGCCGCTCGATAGCGCAGGCACCGTTACAGTATTTTTTACCGATGCGAAACTTGCGTGGTTGATTTTTTTGACGACGCGCAACGCGACCGAAACGTGATCATTGTCGGTCAGATCCTTCGGCAGTGCCTGTCCCGGTGACCACGACAGTTCAGATTCGTCATCACCGCGCACGCGGACCACGCCCCACTCCAGCACGCATTCGTCGAACTCGAAACCTTCGGCGAACATGTCGCGCCGGGCACGGTGAGTCAGCTCTTCGACGACTTCTGCGGTGGCGCCCTTGCTCAAGGTGCGCACCCGGCCCTGATAGCTCTGTCCAATGTCGGAAAAACCGATGCCGAACGCCGAGAATACCGCAGCCAGTCCGGGGATGATGGCGCTCTTGATGCCTGCCGCCTCGGCGATATCGGTGACGAGGAAGGGGCCGGCACCACCGAAAGCCGCCAGCGTCGTATTGGCGTCAATCCTGGTGTAACCGGTCAGGCTTTCAGCCACCTTCTGACCCCAGGCTTTTTGCGCCGCTTCCAGCGCTGCATCGAGATCGATGCCGAGCGGGACGGCAATGTTTTCTTTGACAGCGGCTTCGGCGCGGGCGCGATCCAGTTTCATGGCGCCACCAAAATAGCTGACCGGATCAATCAAACCGGTGAGTAAAAAGACGTCGGTGATCGTCGCGTTCTGCCCGCCCAAACCGAAACAGGCCGGACCGGGCGCACCGCCGGTGGATTCGGGACCGACCTTCACCTTCTTGTTTTCCACCTTGATGATCGACGAACCGCCGACACCGACGCTGACCACCTCACACAACGGCAGCGAGACGGCAATGCCTTCCACAGCACCGCGTCGGCTGGCGGCGACCTTGCCGTCTTCCACCATGCCGATGTCGGTAGTGGTGCCGCCAATGTCCATGCTCAGCAGGCGCTTGTAGCCATAGTGTTGGGCGAGCGCGCGCGCGCCTTCCATGCCGCCACGGGGGCCGGAACTATAGGTTTTGACAGCGACGGTTCGCGCCACGCGAGCCGAGTCACCATCGTTGCGGAAAATCAGCAACGGATGCTGGTGGTAATACTCGCGCAGGATGCCTTCGGCGTTGTAGAGAAAGGTCTCCATGGTCGGATGGAGAAATGCATTCAGCAAGGATGTCCAGGTGCGGCGTTCGCGATTGGCATCATCCGCCAGGTCGCTTGCGCACAGCACCGGCACCACGCCGAGCAGATGACGCGGGAACTTTTCCAGCGCTGCGGCCTTGAAGCGCGCTTCGTCCTGGCCGTATTCGGCACCATCAAAACTCACCACGACACGGTTTGCGCCGGCCGCCGTCAGGTGGTTGATGGTCATCACGACCTCATGGTCGAAATTTTCCCAGGACAGCGCGGTATCGAATTCGGCAACGCGGTCACCGACCAGCGCATCGAACAGTTCCGTTTCGGCCTGGTTGCCTTTCAGCGAAGCAACCTTCGATCCTTTGGGCACAATGAGGCCAATGCGCGGCCCTTTTTTCTCGACGATCGCGTTTGTTCCCTGCGTCGTGGAGTAACGGATGTGATCCGTCGAAAGCAGCAGTTCGACAATTTTTTCCTCACCGTAAATCATCTTCGACGCCTTTTTCAGCCCTTCGAAGAAACACTTCGAAAGATCGTATGGCGTAGTGATGGTCTTGGTGTGTATGACCTTGGCCCCATCGATCACACAGATGTCAGTCAGCGTGCCACCGTTGTCGATGTTGATCAGTTTTCCCATGTGATTCTTCCTCTTTCGGCTTGGCCGTGACCTGCAATGGCAACAAACTTCTGCGCGAGCGCGCGACTGCATTATCACTCCCGGCAAAGCGTCCCGGCAATTGCTCGTTGTATTAAAACGCTATCCGCGAGTTTACCCGCCAAATGGGCAGGAAAACATCTTCTGACGAGGGGGAAGGCGGGGGGGATGGGGGGGTAGGCTACGTATTGCCCTGCTCCTCCGTACTTCGCTGACGATTGCGCTTGTGGCCTGGCAGCAGACGGCTGACAACAACGAAAAATACCGGCACCAAAAATACTGCGAGCGCAGTAGCAGCGATCATGCCACCGATGACACCGGTGCCAATCGCATGTCGACTCTGCGCCCCGGCCCCGGTGGAAATTGCCAGCGGCATGACGCCCAGAATAAAGGCGAACGACGTCATCAGGATCGGCCGGAAGCGCAAGCGGCAGGCTTCGAGGGTTGCCTCGACGAGACCCATGCCTTGTTCGTGCAGGGATTTGGCGAACTCGATGATCAAGATTGCGTTCTTCGATGACAGACCGATGATGGCGATCAGGCCGACCTTGAAAAAGACATCATCGGGCAGGCCGCGCCAGGTCACCGCCAATACCGCGCCCAGCACACCTAGCGGTACCACCATGATCACCGCTAGCGGCGTGGCCCAGCTCTCATACAGCGCTGCCAGCGCAAGAAACACCACCAGCAATGAGAGCGCGAACAGGAACGGCGCCTGTGCGCCGGAAAGTCGCTCCTCGTAAGAAGTACCAGACCACTCGTAGCCGATGCCCAGCGGCAGTTGGCCGGCGATGCGTTCCATCGCCGCCATCGCCTCGCCGGTGCTGTGGCCCGGCGCAGGGCCGCCGGACAGCTTGATGGACGGATTGCCGTTGTAGCGATCAAGCTTGGGCAGTCCCACCGTCCAGTGTGCGGTGGCGATTTCGGATAGCGGCACCATCTCGCCACGGGCATTTCTTACCGGCAATTGCAATATTTCCTCCGGACTGGAGCGAAGACTGGATTCCGCCTGCATCTGCACGCGCAGGATGCGTCCCTGACGAATGAAGTCGTTGATATAGGTGCCGCCCAGTGCCGACTGCATGGTCTCGTTGAGCGCGGCGCTGTCGATCGACAGCGCGCGTGCCTTGGCCTGGTCGACATCGAGCATCAATTGCGGCCCCGGCTCCTGACCTTCCGGCCTTACCCCGAGTAGCGCCGGATCCTTGGCTGCCATCTGCAACACCTGATTGCGCGCCTCGATCAGCTTGTCGCGACCCAACCCTGATCGATCCTGCAAGCGGAAATCGAAACCACCGATGGCGGCAAGTTCCGGTATCGGTGGAACATTGATGGCAAAGATGAACGCCTGCTTGATCGGAAACAGCGCCATGTTGGCGCGCGCAACCAAACCTGCCGCCGAACTGCCCGCTGTGGTTCGCGTGTCCCAGTGCTTGAGCTTGATGAAGGCCAGTGCCGAATTCTGTCCGCGGCCGAAGAAAGAAAAACCGATCACGCTGACGATATGGTCGATCTCGGGTTGCTCGCGGAAAAAGCCTTCGACCTGCTTGACCACCTCCAGCGTGCGCTGCTGGGTCGCCCCCGGCGGCAGTTGCATCAGGGTGATGAAGTAACCCTGGTCTTCCTCCGGCAAAAAACTGCCCGGCAGGCGCGCAAAAAGAAAACCGGCAATGGCGATCAACACCGCATACAGCACCAGCCAGCGCCCGGTCTTTTTCAATATCCTGGCCACGCCGGAGTGATAACGCGTCGACGTTCTGGTAAAGAAGCGATTGAACCAGCCGAAGAAACCCTTGCCCGACGCATGCGCCCTGGCCGGTTCACTCTTCAGGATGGTGGCACACATCGCCGGCGTCAGGGTCAATGCCAGCAAGGCCGAGAACAGCATGGCCATCAACAGGGTCGCCGCGAACTGGCGGTAGATTGCCCCGACCGAGCCGCCGAAAAAGATCATCGGCACAAACACCGCACACAGCACCAGGGTGATGCCGATGATGGCACCGAAGATCTGGTCCATCGCCTTGCGCGTCGCATCCCGCGGCGACAAGCCCTCCTCGGTCATGATCCGCTCAACGTTCTCGACCACCACAATCGCATCATCGACCACGATGCCGATCGCCAGCACCATGGCGAACAGCGTCAGCACGTTGATCGAATAGCCCAACACGTAGAGACCCGCCAATGCGCCCATCAGCGCGACCGGCACAACGACGGCCGGAATCAATGTGGCGCGCAGCTTGCCGAGGAACACGTACATCACCACGAAGACCAGGAGCATGGCCTCGACCAGGGTCTTCAGCACTTCGGTGATTGAAATGTCGACGAACAGCGAGGTGTCATAGGACACCTCGACGGCGATGTTCCTGGGGAAAAACTTCGACAGCTCGGTCAGCTTGCTCCTGACCCCCTTCGCCACTTCGAGTGCATTGCCGCCGGGTGCGACCCGTACCGCGATGAAGGCGGTCGGCTGGCTGTCAACACGGGCAAAGATGTTGTAGTCCTGCGCGCCAAGTTCGACCCGGGCAACGTCCTTGACCCTGACCGTGGCGCCGTCGGGTTGAGCGCGAACAATAATGTTGCCGAATTCTTCCGGCGTGGACAACCGGCCGCGGGTGACGATCACCGCATTGAACTGCTGGCCCGGCGCTGCCGGCGCCTGCCCTACTTCGCCGGTCGCGATTTGCACGTTCTGGGCGCGCACCGCGTTCGCGACATCGGACGGTGAAAGATTGAAGGCATGCAATTTCTCCGGCTTGAGCCAGAGCCGCATCGAATATTCGGTGCCGAACATGGTGGCTTCGCCGACACCGGGCACGCGACGCACCGGATCCAGCACATTGGCTGCGGCAAAACTGCCCAGCGCGACATTATCGAGCGTCTTGTCGGGCGAGTAGATGCAGGCAAACATCAGGTAGTTGCGCTGCTGCTTGGTGACCGGCACGCCAAGCCGGCGCACATCCTCCGGCAGCCGCGCTTCGACGCGCTTGTAGCGATTCTGTGCCTCGACCGAAGCCTCGTCGAGGTTGGTGCCGGGTTCGAAAGTCAAGGTCAGCGTGCCAACACCGAGTTCCGATGAGGAATCCATGTAGAGCAGATGCTCGATGCCGTTCATCTCCTGCTCGATCAGCGCGGTGACCGTATCTTCGATGACCTGCGATGAAGCGCCGGGGTAAGTGATGCTGAACCCGATCGAGGGTGGCGCCACCGCCGGATATTGGGAGACTGGCAGGTTGCGCAACGCCAGGCAACCGGCCAGCACGATGACGATGGCGATGACCCAGGCGAACACCGGGCGGTCGATAAAGAATTTGGCCAGCACGGCGCGCGCCTATTTCTTTTCGGCCGCAGCCGGCGGGATGGCAACCGGTGCAACTACAGGCGCTGATGGGGCTGCTGCGTCCGGAGTCCACAGCACCGGCTTCACCACGCTGCCGGGTGGCGCTTTCTGCAAACCATTCACGATGACCTGCTCGCCGCCCTTGAGTCCGTCGGCAATGATCCAGTCGGTGCCGGACATGCCATCCGCCTTGACCGGCTGCGGCGCCACCTTGCCGTCCTTGCCGACCACCATCACGAACTGGCCCTGGCTGCTCGACTGCACCGCCCGCTGCGGCACCTTGATGGCGTTGTCCATCAGCGCCTGAGGCACGCGAACGCGGACAAAAGTACCCGGCAGGAGTTCGCGCTTCGGATTGGGAAACTCGGCCCTGAGCTGGATCGAACCGGTGTTCGGATCAACCGCAAGATCGGAGAATTGCAGCTTGCCCGCATGCGCGTAAACGCTGCCGTCCTCGAGAACAAGTTCGACGCGCGTTTCATCGGGACGTTTCACTTTGCCCGCCTTGACCGCCTGTTGCAGGCGCAGCAGGTCGGCATTGCTCTGCGTGAAATTGGCGTAGATCGGATCGATCTGTTCGATGGTCGCCAGCAATGTCGCCTCGCCTTTGCCCACCAGCGCCCCCTCGGTCACTGCGGCGCGGCCGATGCGGCCGGCAATCGGCGCCGGTACGCTGGCGTTTTCGAGGTCGAGCCTGGCCTTGGCCAGAACGGCTTCAGCCTGCTTCAGTCTGGCCTGGGCCTTTTCGTAGTCCTGCTGGCTGATCGCCTTCATGTCGAGCAAATGCTTGTAGCGATCCACCGTCAGTTTCGCCAGCACCGTGTCCGCCTCGGCTGAATCCGCAGTCGCCTTGTAGACGCGAGGATCAATCAGGAACAGGCTCTTGCCGGCCCTGACATCGCTGCCCTCTTCAAATAGGCGCTTGTCAATAACGCCTTCGACGCGGGCGCGCACCTGCGCCGTGCGAATTGCCTGTAACCGGCCGGGCAGCTCCTGGGTTGTCGTCGCAGCACCGGTCTTAACGACGACGATGTCGACTTCGGGCGGCGGCATGCCGCCTGGGCCGTCCGGCACTGCCACCCGGCCTGACTTGTCGCCACAAGCCACGAGGCCGGCAAGAAGCAGCAAATACAGTGGGAAGAATAAGTTGCGTTGCATTTTTCTTGTACTCCGCAAATCAGGACGCAAATGTCTGGAAAAAACAATCGACGATTCTGGAAACCCTTGCCGCTTCAGCCTTTGCCGGCAATGGATTGCAACCCACAAGGCGCCGCACGCGGTTGATGCCAACCGCCATGCTCATCAACATTTCGGTGGCGAAGCGAGCCGCGTCACGAGGTACGCACGGTACCCGAACCAGGCGGGCCTCATCTAACGGGCACGTTAATCAACCTTCGGCTGTGTCGCCGTCCAGCGGCGGCCACGCCGCAGATTTACGTCCTTCAGCGGCTGGTTATCCTGGGCCATGCCGTAACCAATGCGGCCATCGGAAAGCAGCCAGCGGAACACCGTCACCGTGACAATGGCGCTGCTATAGCAAATCCACGGTGCGCCGACCTCGGCCACGCCGTGCATGCGAAAGACGCGACCGCGCTTGTCGGTGGCCTCGACCTCAATGGCGGTATTGGTCGACCCCATGCGGGTCGAACGAATCTTGATATCGGTCAGGCCATACACCTGGCCGTGTTCCAGCACGTAGCCATGCGCCAGCGCGTGTTGCGAATCGATGGGCTGGTCGAGGTCCCAGGTGTTGATCCAGTGAATGGTGAGGTCGGGACCGAAGTGCGCGTGCATCCATCCCATCGGATGCAGATCGTTTTCGGGACGCAGGCCCCAGCTGTGATCCATGGTCTCGACGCAATCGACCTTGTATTCCTTGCCACGCAATATGAGCGAACCGGTGACGCGCCCCGTCAAGTCGAAGTGGCCGCCATACGCTTCGCCCAAGCCGGATCCGGCGGCCTGCGCTGCCTTGTCCTGCTGCGCTTTCGGGCTGTGGTCGGGATCGTGGATGTCGAAGGGCTCCATCAGGGCGGTGAAGTCCACGTGAATCTCGGTGTTGTCGGAACCGACGTAATCGACACGGTAATCACGCGGCGGTTTAGTGGCTTTGATGTGCAGACCATTGGGTGTGGTGTAGTCAGAAAATTTCTCCGGCGC
>JAYUFR010000024.1:0-2585 GCA_043738625.1 Sterolibacteriaceae bacterium | reverse complement strand
GGCGACGCTGCCGATGGCGTCGGCCGTGGTGGCAAGGTCAATTTTTCCGTCGCCGTCGAAATCGACCGCCCAGCGACGCACACTGCTCGGCAGAAATTGCGGCAGGCCCAGAGCACCGGCATAGGAGCCGCGATACGAAAGCGGATCGCGGCCTTCATCGCGGGCCAGCAGCAGCAGGGCTTCGAGTTCGTTGCGGAACAACTCGGCGCGTGGTGGATAGTAAAAGGCCAGGGTCGATAGTGCGGCGAAGGTTTGGAATTTCCCGACATTGCGGCCGTATATGGTTTCGACGCCGATGATGCCGACAATGATTTCCGCCGGCACGCCATATTCTTTTTCAGCGCGTTCAAGCACGCTGCGATGTTGCCTCCAGAAGGCGACGCCGGCGGCGATCCGTCGCGGTTCGACAAAACGGCTGCGGTAGCTTTTCCAGGAGCGGATGCCAGGATCGGCGGGCGGCTGGATCGCCTTGATGACGGCGGGTAGTGCGTGTATCTGTTCAAAGTCGTGCAGCAAATCGGCAGCCGTGAAACCGTGGCGGGTCTGCATGTCAACGACAAAACTGCGCACCTCATCCAGGTCAGTCAGATTTTCGGTGTGGGCGAATGCAGGAAGCAGCCAGCACGCGATGAGGCATTGCAGCAACCGTTTCATGGACGAAATGCTGCCACGCGGCGCTTGAGTTCGCTGTAGTTGCCCTCTGCAGCGACTCCACCGTAGCGCAGTTGGGCATACAAATCGCAGATGGCGCTGGTGTCTGCGGCGAGCGTCGGCATGGCGTCCGCAATGCGCTGTGCATAGTCACGGGGCCCTTCCCAGGGCAAGCGTGGCAGCATGCGGCGACCAAGTTTGCGGCTGAATGTTTGCCAGGTGCGAAACAGCGGGTCAGTCTTCTGCCATTGGCGCAAGGTCCATGCGGTGAGTGCCAGCATGACAATGCCGCACAATGCGGCGAGCGTCGCGGTCATTGATTGCCAGTCGGGTGAACGCATGCCCAGTGCACGCAGCAGTTGTTGCTGGCGATCGGTGTCGTAGCCGAGCACCCACTGGTTCCACGCATTCGCCAGCGCATCCCAGCGAAAACGGACATCGCGCAGCCAGCTCAGTTCGGGCCGGATGAACAGCGGAATCGGATCGCCCGCAGGCACTGCGGCAGCGAGATTGTTCTCGACGCGGTTGGGCGCGACTGCAGCGGTTGGGTCCACCCTGATCCAGCCCTTGCCTTTGAGCCAGACTTCGGCCCAGGCGTGGGCATCGGACTGGCGCACCACGAGGTAACCGTCGACCGGGTTGATTTCGCCACCTTGATAGCCGGTCACCACTCGCGCCGGGATGCCGGCGGCACGCATGGTGAAGACGAAGCTCGATGCGAAGTGTTCGCAGAACCCGCGCCGCGTGTCGAATAGAAACTCATCCACGCTGTTGCGTCCCAGCAGCGGCGGCGAAAGCGTATAGGTGAAGGCTTCCTTGCGATAGAAGGCCAGCATGCGTTCGACAAGTTCGCCGTCACGTGGATATTTGGCGCGCAAATCGGCGGCGAGTTGGCGGCTGCGCGGGTTGAATTTTGGCGGCAACTCCAGTGCCTGGTGCAGATTGTCTGCGCTTTCATCGATGCCTATGCTCATATTGGGGTCGGAGCTCATGGCATAGCGCAGGCGTGCACGCACCGGTTTTTTCGTGAATAACTGGCGGTCGTCGGCGATGACACTGTCCGGTGCGAGGCGTGTCGGGAACTCGATGGCAAACAGCCAATAGCGGGCATTGGGTTCGAGCGTGACTTCGTAGTTGATGGATGACTTCGCGGGTCGCTCGGGCAATCGTTCCAGCAGGTGGGGCCGGGTCATGAACCACGAGCGCCCATCGAAACTGTTCATGACCGGTCCGCGCCAATACAGCGTGGGTTTTTCCGGAATATCGCCCTCAAACCGGGCGCGAAAGGCGATGGCGTCGGAGAGCGACAGTTGGCTGATGGAACCCGGCGCCATCGAATCGGAGAGTCCCGAGGAGACACTGGCAGAGTCTTGAGGCAAACCCCACAAAGGCCCGGAGATGCGTGGGAAGAGCACGAACAGCAGCACCATGAACGGCAGTGCCTGAAGCAGCATGACGGCCGAGAGACGCAGTGCCTTGAACGGGGATGCCTGCTCACGATTTATGTTGGTCATGGCGGCGGTAACCAGCACCACGGTGATGATCATGGTGCCTGCGGTGACCAGACTTTGCGTATAGAAGAACTGCGACAGCACCAGGAAATAACCCAGCAGCGCAACGAAAAAGCCGTCGCGTACGCTGCGCATTTCGAACAGCTTGAGCGCGAGCAACAACGCCAGCAGGGCGACGCCGGAGTCTTTGCCGAGCAGGGTATGAAAATGCATGCCGATGCCAATGGCGCCGAGCATTGCCGTGACGTTGACCAGCCAGCCCGGAGGCAGCGGCATGCGTTGCCACAACAGCCAGCCGCGCCAGACCAGGGCCAACGCGCAGATGGCAATCAGCCCTAGCGGCAGGTACGGTGTCAGAGGCAAAAATACGCCAATGACTGCCGTAACAATCCACAAGGTCTGATGCTGGGTCAGCAAGGCGGA
>JAYUFR010000023.1:0-7962 GCA_043738625.1 Sterolibacteriaceae bacterium | reverse complement strand
CGCATGCGGATCGCATCGCCACGTCCAACCGCAATCTGTTCATCTTCCCCAACCTCGTCATCAACGACATCATGGCGATCACGGTACGCACTTATTACCCGGTGGCGCCGGACCTGATGCAGGTTTCCGGCTGGGCGCTGGCGCCGCAGGACGAGAGTGCCTGGGCGCGCAAGTACCGGCTGTTGAATTTTCTCGAGTTCCTCGGTCCCGGCGGCTTCGCCACCCCCGACGACGTCGAGGCACTGGAGCAATGCCAGCGTGGCTTTGAGAACGTGCAGGAGGCGCCGTGGAGCGACATTTCCAAGGGAATGAACAAGGCCGTGCCCGCGTACGACGACGAAGTACAGATGCGCGCGTTCTGGACGCACTGGAACAAATGTCTGCAAACCGCGAAGGCGTAAGCCGCACGAGTCGGAACCAACGAGATGGCATCTTCGATCACCGGAAAAGCGCAAGTGTACGAACAAGGGGAGGCTCCCCTTGTATATCCCCCCATGTGGGAACAAGGGGGCGAGCCCCCTTGTAAATCCCCGCAACCGGCGGACTCATTGCGATGGGCGGCCAAGGAGGCAACATGCAAACAGAAGTGACGCGCGATCAGGTTGAGGATTTCATGTTTCTGGAAGCGGAATTGCTCGACGAGTGGCGCCTCAAGGAATGGCTGGAGCTGTTCACCGACGATGCGCACTACTACGTCCCGGCCACCGATGTGGGGCCGGATGCTTCACCCGATACCAGCCTGTTCTATGTGGCGGATGATCGTTTTCGCCTGGAGCAACGGGTGGAACGTTTGTTGAAACGCACCGCCCACGCCGAGTTTCCGCGCTCCAAGACACGGCATCTGGTCAGCAATGTGCGTATCCGCGGTCGCAGCGGTGACGAGCTGGATGTCGGCGCCGCGGTACTCACCTATCGCACCAAGGGCGGCCTGACCGAAACCTACATCGGCAGCTACCGTTACCGCATCGCCGTGTCGGCCGACGGCTTGAAGATCCGTGAAAAGCGCTGCATGCTCGACATGGACGGCCTGCGCCCCAATGGCCGTATCAGCATCATTCTGTGAGGCCACCATGACCATTCCATTCCGTTACAAGCGTCTCGGCTATGTCGCCCTCAACGTCACCGACATTGCCCGCAGCACCACTTTCTATCGCGATCTCGTTGGTCTCGCCGTCAGCGAATCGGCGGCTGATTTCACGGCGTTGCGCTGCGGTCGCGATCATCACAACATGCTGCTGTACCAGGCGGCGGAGCCAGGCCTGAAGCGCATTGCCTTCGAACTCGAAACCAGGGCCGACCTCGATGCAGCGCGGCGCCATCTGGAAAGCCAGGGTATCGCCATAACCGATGTCAGTGTCGAGGAACGCAGCCAGCTCAAGCTTGGCGCGGCGTTTCGCTTTCGTGTGCCCGATTGTGGCATCTGTCTCGAGTTCTTTGTCCAGATCATGCACATGGCATCGCCCTACGTGCCGACCATGGCCAAAATAGAGCGGGTCGGCCATGTCGTCATCAACGTTCGCCATTTCGACCAGGTACTCAGCTTTCTCACCCAACAACTTGGTTTCTGCATTTCCGACCAGGTGCCGGGTTTTGCCGCGTTCCTGCGCTGTTATCCCAATCCGCTGCATCATTCGCTGGCGATCCTCACCGGTACTGATGATCATCTGAATCACGTCAATTTCATGGTCAGCGACATCGACGATATCGGCCGCGGCATGAACCGGATGAAGCGCGCCAATGTCGACATCGTGTTCGGTCCCGGTAGGCACCAGCCATCGGAAAGCATCTTCCTGTATTTTCTCGATCCTGATCGCATGACCGTCGAATACAGCTTCGGCATGGAGACATTTCCCGAAACGTCGGCGCGCGAACCGCGACTGCTGGAGCCGCGCCCCGAAGCGCTGGACCTGTGGGGCAGCGTGCCGACACCGGACTTCGGCAAGGTCGGCGTGATCGAGCAGGATGAGAAGGTGACCGCATGACGCGCATGCTCGAAGGCCGCGTCGCGGTGGTCACCGGCGCGGCGCGCGGCATCGGCTATGCCATCGCGGAACGATTCGCGCAGGAAGGCGCGCGCGTCGTCCTCGCCGATGTCGATCAGGCGTTGCTGGCCGAAGCCGCAAAGAAACTTTCCGCCGCAGGCTTTGAGGTGACAACCGAGGCCGGCGATCTGGCGCTGGAGTCCGTCGCCGGCGCCACCATACGCCGCGCTGTCGACAGCTTCGGCACGCTAGATATTCTCGTCAACAACGCGGGTGGCGGCATTCTGCGGCCCTTCCTCGATCACACACCCGACACGCTGCGCACGACCATCGACCGCAATCTGTGGACCGCGATCTGGTGTTGCTGGTATGCGCTGCCGATCATGAAGGCCAAGGGCTACGGACGCATCGTCAATCTCGGCGCCGACTCGGTACGCAACGGATTGTGGGACCACGCCGCCTACAACGCCGCCAAGGGCGGGGTGCATGCCATGACCACGGGGCTTGCGCGTGAGTTCGCGCTGAATGGCATCACGGTGAACACCGTCGCGCCCTGCGTGGTCAACACGCCCCAGCTTGTCGAAGTCGCCCTGCGCGATCCGGAATTGGTGCGCAAGGTGGTCTCCGTCGTCCCCATGGGTCGCGCCGGCGAAATGTCGGAGATTGCCTCAATGGTGAACTACCTTGCGGCGGAAGAAGCCGCGTTCGTCACCGGGCAGGTGATCAGCGTGAATGGCGGCACCACGATGCTTTGACTAATATCCGAGAGCGAAAACAAATGAGCAACAAGGAATCAGTGTGTGCAGTCGACGATATTCCCGAGGGCGAAATCCGCGGTTATCCACTCCCGGACGGAACGCAGGTCGCGCTTTACAAGGTGGATGGAGAGATATTTGCGACTGCGGATTTATGCACCCACGGCCAATCCTCGCTGTCGGAGGAGGGTACGCTGACAGGGAAAATCGTTGAATGCGCCTGGCATTACGGCGCCTTTGATGTCACCACCGGCGCGCCATGTGCGATGCCCTGCACGGTGCCGATCAGGATTTTTCCGGTGACCGTGAGTGACGACAAGGTCTATGTCGAGTTCTAGCGAACTGGCGGTCCAGCCGTCTCCAGGCGCGGCCACGCGGACCGTATCTGCACGCGCAAGTGTGTCGTCCAAGCCGCGCCGCAGCCAGACCGAGCGTTCCGAAGAAACGCAGTTGCGGCTGGTCGAAGCCGCCGTCAAGATATTGCGCAAGAAGGGCTACGCAGGCCTGCGTTCGGCCGAGGTTTCGCGTGTCGCCAAGGTGTCGCGCGGCGGGCAGCTGCATCATTTTCCGTCCAAGGATGGTCTGGTCGCGGCGACTGCCGAGCACATGCTCAGGCTCAGCCTTGAGCGCGGCCGCGTGCATGCGCGCGAAGCCATGGAGGCCGACGATGTGCTGGAAGCGATCATCCGCGACAGCATGGATTTCTTCTTTGGCGAAGACTTCAAGGTCATCCTCGATCTGGTCATGACCGGCGGCAAGAACCGCAAGATCCGCGATCAGGTCTATGGCCATGCCAGGGAAAGTCGCCAGCCAGTCGAGGCTGCATGGATCGAGGTGCTGGTTGCACGCGGATTGCCAAGGGTGGATGCGGAGAAGGTGCTTTGGATCACCGTCAGCATCGTCCGCGGCCTCGCGATTCGAGCATTCTGGCAAGACGATGAAACGCTGTTCCGTTCCGTCCTTGACGGATGGAAAGACATCGTCGCCAAGCAATTTGGAAAGAAATTTAAACCTGTTCAAGGAGAAGCTTCATGAGCTTGTGGCTCGACATGCTGGGCGCAGAAATACGCTACGTTGAAACACCGACCTTCGGCCGCATCCGCATTGCCGAGGCTGGCCCCAAGACCGCGCCGGCATTGATCTTCCAGCACGGGTTGGGTGGCCACATGGAAGCCTATGCCAAGAACATTGTGCCGCTCAGCGACCAGTTTCGCACCATCGCCTTCGATTATGTCGGCCACGGCATGTCCGCTCGCCGCGCGATGGAGTATTCGCCGCTGGTGCTGGGCGAGCAACTGCGTGAACTGATGGACGTGATGGAAATTCCGCGCGCCCACCTGTCCGGCGAATCGCTCGGTGGCTGGGTGTCGGGTTTCTTCGCGGTGAGCCATCCCGAGCGCGTCGACAAGCTGATGATCAACACCGGCGCCGGCATCCCGATCGCCAGCGAAAAGGGCAGGGCGGATTTGCAAACCCTGCTCGACCTGTCGCGCCGCAATGCCGACCAGGCACCGACCTTCGATAGCGTCAAGGCGCGCATTTTCTGGCTGATCCACCCGAGCAACCGCCATCTGGTCGACGACGAACTGGTCAACCTGCGCCTGCGCTACTACAGCGGCGCCGAAGCCCGCGCCGTGGCGCCGATGGCCAACAGCATGCTGTCGCGCCACGACCAGTTCCTGATTCCGCTGGAACAGATCAAGTGCCCGAGCATGTTGCTATGGACGCGCGACAATCCGATCCACGATCTGGAAACGGCGGAAGCCGCGCACAAGCGCATCGCCGGCTCGGAGCTTTATGTGATGAAGGCCGACTCGGCGCACTGGCCGCAGTTCGAGGCGCCGGATGAGTTCAATGCGGTGGCGCGGCGGTTCTTCGGCAATACTTAAGCCGATACCCATTCTTTGCAACGCGAAGGTAACCGGTTTGTCGCGCTTTATGTGGCAGGTCCGGTGGAATGATGTGATGGGCGTCGCGGATTCACTCGATAGCGGCAACCAATTGTCGGATATTCGGCTGCTGATTATCGAGTTGTGACTGATTAACAGTTATGGTGCGTCCCGCTACGTCGTGAGAACCTGACGCTAGGCGAACGATGGGAATTCCGAGAGAGCTAGAAACAACTGATGCTGTATTTGCATCAACGATCTCAAACTGAAACATTCGGTTAAATGCAGGTCTACCTGCGGGACTTCCTGATCCAGTCGGATGAATATGAAATACATTCGGATTGGTTTGCCAGACCGCCCAAATCTCGTTCCCAATCTCGTTAACAACAGTGCGAAACGCCTTGGCGGATCGGATGTACTGAGTTAAACGATTTCCCGCATAGCAATAGATTTTTGGAATTGGTAACCGAAATTGTTGGGAGTTCAAATAGAACTGTGACTGCTGGCTTCCAGGGATGCGCGTGATTCCGTATATCAATGCAAGGACGGCACGGACAGCTCGCTTTGAGGATCCATCAGCAGAAAAAGGAATAATGAGCCTGTCCGAAGCCGATAGCGCAAGTTCGGTATAAATTGAGAAACTGGGGTTGCAGTCAATGAATACCGTAGTGTCCTCTTGATTCCAAAGGCGTTGAATATCCTCGATAAGGTCGCTGATCCATGTGTGAACAATTCTCCATGCGTCGGTGGGGCCTGGGGCAGTCGCGCCCAGAACTCTGGAGCCTTGTATCTCTAGTTGCTCGTCACCCGGTACAAGAAATAGATTTGTGGGTATTGCAGAATTTCTTTGAGAAACCTGGACGAGATAGCTAGAGCCAGTCCGTGGGTTAACGTATGGACTAACTATGCGATCTTCAATATAGCCGGAGATAGTCTTTCGTGGAGTTAGGTTGCTCAAGCTATCGAGGGCACGCTCACCATTTTCCATTCCGCCCAGAAGCATGCTAGAAGCATTTGCTTGTGGACACAGATCGATCACCAAAATCCTTTCATCTGGATGGGTTCTGGCATATTCGCTGGCTATTTGAAAAGTTAGGTAACTCTTTCCTACGCCGCCTTTGTTATTCCATATTGCGTAAATGGCCATTTATCTCTCCCTACTGGGCAGTTATCAAGGTCTAGTCCGGAGTTTATCGAGAGCCGGACTATTAATGTTAGGAAAAGAGGTGAAAGCAGGTGAAAACTACGCCGCCTTTTGCAGTGGCCTGACTTCCTGATTGATACGCTTGCCCAGTTCGCCTTCGGCTTGCTTGAGATCGAACGCACTTTGCAAGTTGAGCCAGAACTGCGCCGTGGTACCGAAGTACCGAGCCAGCCGCAATGCGGTGTCGGGGGTGACGGCGCGCCGCTCGCGCACGATGTCGTTGATGCGCGGCGCCGGCACGCGCAACGCTATCGCCAGGGCGTGCGGGCTCACGCACAGGGGGGGCGAGATATTCCTCGCTGATGATTTCGCCGGGGTGAATCGGTCTCAGCTTGTTCGTCGCCATAGCTCCTGCCTCTCAGTGATAACCAATTAAGGGTCAGAGATATTTAGATAATGCAGCGCGTCAGTTGTGTCCTGCTTCGGCATGTAACTTCACCCCAAGTGCTCCGATGACTTTAAGAATGGTATCGAAGCCGAGGCTGCGTTCTCCGGAAAGCGCCTTGTAAAGACTTTCGCGGGATAGACCCGCGTCGTGCGCGACCTGCGCCTGCCCTTGGCGCGGGCAATATCGCCGAGGGCCTTGGCGATGAATGCCGCATCGCCATCGGCTTCTTCAAGGCAGGCTTCGAGATAAGCGGCCATTTCCTCAGGCGTTCTGAGGTGTTCGGAAACGTCATAGCGAGTGGTAGCGGTCTTGGCCATTTGATTACCTCTAAAG
Source organism: Sterolibacteriaceae bacterium (assembly GCA_043738625.1). GTDB lineage: Bacteria > Pseudomonadota > Gammaproteobacteria > Burkholderiales > Rhodocyclaceae > JANYCD01. The sequence continues at coordinate 1,411 of JAYUFR010000023.1, read as the reverse complement.
ATCACGTGTAAGGCGCAATGCTGTTTTGATGTCCGTGGCAATACCTTGCTTGGTGGGCCTTTCGTTCCCATCGGAAATTGGGTGAAAACTATGCGGCCTTTTGCAGCGGCCTGACTTCCTGATTAATACGCTTGCCCAGTTCGCCTTCGGCTTGCTTGAGATCGAACGCGCTTTGCAGGTTGAGCCAGAACTGCGCCGTGGTACCGAAGTACCGGGCCAGCCGCAATGCGGTGTCGGGGGTGACGGCGCGCCGCTCGCGCACGATGTCGTTGATGCGCGGCGCCGGCACGCGCAACGCTATCGCCAAGGCGTGCGGGCTCACGCCCAGAGGGGCGAGATATTCCTCGCGAATGATTTCGCCGGGGTGAATCGGTCTCATCTTGTTCGTCGCCATGGTGCCTGCCTCTCAGTGGTAATCCACAATCTCTACGTTCGCCGGGCCGCCATCTGCCCATACAAAGCACACCCGCCACTGGTCATTGATGCGAATGCTGTGTTGTCCCGACCTCTTGCCGCTCAAGGCTTCCAGTCGATTGCCGGGCGGCGATGTCAAGTCTCGCCGCTCAACCGCGTCGTCCAGCATTTGCTGCTTACGCTCCGCCACCGCCTCGATGTTCCGGAATCGCTTTGGCTTTCTGCCTTCATAGAGAGCCTCGGTATCGGCACACCGGAAAGAGCGGATCGTCATGTGTTCATCGTATAACGAGAGACGTTAAACGTCAATAGGTTTTTGGTCAAAGAGGTCGGGATGCCGCGTCAAATCACCGCGCTATATAACCGCCGTCGATAACCAGTTCGCTGCCGGTGACGAATTTCGATTCGTCGGAGGCGAGATACAGCACGCCATAGGCGATGTCGTCGGGCTCGCCCATGTGCCCGATGGGGTGCATGGCATCGATGACCTCGCGCAGCTTTTTGACGTCTCCCATTTTCTTCAAATGACCCTCGACCAGCGGCGTCCAGATATAACCAGGATGTACGCTGTTGACACGAATCTTGTAGCCGGAAGCGGCGCAATGCAGGGCGGCGGATTTTGTGAAATTACGCACCGCAGCCTTGCTCGCGTTGTAGGCAGCAAGACCGGCATCGGCAATGATGCCTTCGATCGAAGAGATGTTGACGATCGAGTTCGCCGACTTGTTTTTCTTCATGGCGCGAATGGCGTGCTTGGTGCCGAGAAAAACGCCATCCATGTTGACGGACATGACCTTGTGCCAGTCTTCCAGCGATGTGTCTTCCGCCGTGCCGGCAATGCCGATGCCGGCGTTATTGACGATGACGTTCAGTTCGCCATAGGTTTTCACACAAGCCTTGATCACGCGCTCCCAGTCTTTTTCGATGGTGACGTCCTGTGTCATGAAGCTCGCGTCGCCGCCGGCTTTTTTGATTTCGGCAACCACCAATTTGCCGT
>JAYUFR010000022.1:0-2590 GCA_043738625.1 Sterolibacteriaceae bacterium | reverse complement strand
ACTTCACCCAAAGCCAGCGTGGTGCGGGCGGGTTTGGCAGCACCGGGCACGGCTGAACACTGATCCCCTGCGGTCTTGAAGGCGTTAGCATTGCCTTGGCATATGCTTCAATTGAGTAGGTCAATATGACCCAACGCCACGCTCGTTTGTTCCGCAATGGCCGCAGCCAGGCGGTGCGTATTCCGCGTGAATTCGAGTTCTCCGAAAAAGAAGTTGTCATGCGCAAGGTGGGGAATAAATTGATTCTTGAGCCGGCGCCAAAAAAAGGTAACCGGCTGTTGGAGCTTGTGGCGACACTGGAACCGATTGACGAAGAGTTCCCTGAAATCGACGACCCGATCGCGATTGACGACGACATCAAGTTTTGACGATGGCGGCGATCAAGCCTTATCGCTATCTGCTCGACACCAACATTCTCTCTGATTTGATTCGCAACCCGGATGGGGTTGTGGCCGCTCGCTTGGCAGACCTGGAAGAGGACGAAGCTTGCACCAGCATTGTCGTGGTCAGCGAACTTCCTTTTGGCGCGGTGAAAAAAGGCTCGATCCGACTGACCGCCAGAATTGATCAGGTGATCAGAGAGATTGATGTGCAGCCACTGGAGCCACCAGTTGACACTCATTATGCCGAAATTCGTGCCTATCTCGCCGGCAAAGGACAGCCCATCGGGCATTACGATTTTTTCATAGCCGCCCATGCGCGTGCGCTGAGTCTCAAGCTGGTCACCGACAACGTCAGCGAGTTTCAACGCGTGCCGGGGCTTCAAGTCAAGAACTGGCTGATCTGATGCAAGGCCAAAGTAGTTAACGCCCATATGCCGGTGAGGGCGATGAACAGCGGCGCGCGCCAAGATGAATCACCCGTCGACGCCAGCCACGGCAGCAGCAGAAAGGCGAGGCAGGAAATCGCCGTCGCACCAACGATCCCCGGCCCGATGCGTTCGTAGAGGCGATGCACGCGGTCGGCGAAATATCCCGCCGCGACATCGAACGCCACAAAGAATATCTGGTCGGCCTTCAGCACCCATGCCGTCATCGCGTGGCGATACCCACCTACTCCAGCAGACCCGGCAGGAAAATCGCATATACCGTCCATGTGGTTAGAAACACGAACTGGACAATGCCGAGATAGATGGCGGGTGTGGATGCGGCAGAAATGGCTGAGGTCTTGCTCATGGCAGCAATCGTTCAGGGATCGATTATTTGGAATCGTTTGGTAAATCCCAATCGCGGGCTTTGATGTCTCCCGTTTGATGAAACTGCCGTACCTGTTGGATGTAATCGCGGAAGTCGGTGTTTTCTTCCGTCAGCCGGTTGCAGGCGTCCCAATCAATTTCTGGCCGCTCTCTCGCCGGTATGCGAACCTCGCTGCCTTCGGTCGGGTCTTGCGTATCCAGCACGATTAGGCCGATACCGTGGGCCGCTGCCAGAAGGCGCAGCTCTTTCATGGTGTCGGCATCCTCGACTTCGGCAGCGACGATGTAGCCGTAGTTCGACCACGATGAATTCGATACCGTCTGAAACCAGGCCTCGCGCACATTGGAGCGATTGAGTTTCAGCTTTACCTCGAAGGACCACTGACGGCAGCGCGAGTCGCCATATTCCTTGACGCATTCGCGGATGTCCTTGTGCCAATCGCGACTGAGATCTTCCATCGCCGCCAGATCAGGAAATAGCCAACGGTTGCCATTCGGCCCGCGCCGGTTCGACGCTCGCTTTTCGTCAATGCGTTTGGGGTAGAGACCAAACTCCGCGTGCAGATAGCTGCACAATAGCGGGTAGAGGTCGTGCTCGGTCAACGCGGGTTTGGGCTGACCCACTGTTGCGGCGTAAGGCTTCATGTCTTCGGGGGGGTGCAGTACCTCGTCGTAGCCGGCGTCTGCCGCAAAGTAGTAACGGCGCGGGCGGCCTTCCGTAGTGCGTATGCGTGGCTCCTTTTTCTGGATTCCGGGGCGCTTTACGCTGATCTCCGCGACCAATTGCTGGATAAGTGCCGCGTCGTCGCTCAAGTCCTGTTGGCTATTACGGCGCTTTTCTTCGCAAGCCTCCCGATGATTTTCGAATATCCAGCGGGCGATGTGCGCGCGGTGAAGCGCTGCTCGGCATAGGAATTGAGAAATTCGATGACGGTTTGGCGGAGGTTGAGTTTCATGTCTTAACCCTCATGAGCTTTGAGATAGGCAAGGGCATCGGCTTCGGAATCTTCAATGACAATTTTCCTTTAGTAGTTACTGCTTGTTCCATTTCGCCCCCCGACCCTTGCCGGTGGAGACGATCAATCCTTGATCCTTCATCTGCCGCAGCACCACGCGCACCATGTCGCGGCTGACGCCGGGACAGGCGGCTTCAAGGTCCGATATGGCAAACGCTTGCGGGCGGCTCAATACCGCTTCGCGCACGCGCTGAGTCTTGTTGCCCTGTCCCTTGCGTACCGTGCCGATGCGCCGCTCGAATTCCTTGTACGCGGCGAGCAGCACCCCCCAGAAATAATTGAGCCAGGGTTTGACGTTGTGCTTGCCCTGATGCCAGCGCGCGGAGCTTTTTTCCAGGGCCTCGTAATAGCTCTCCTTGCTTTCCTCGATGATGCGTTC
>JAYUFR010000021.1:0-2594 GCA_043738625.1 Sterolibacteriaceae bacterium | reverse complement strand
AGCTCGTCTCTGGCGTGGTGCGCGACCCTTTCGAAATCTGGCTCAATCAGCATGTGGATGCCGGCAAGGCGATTGCCGAAATGGCGATCAAGCAAGCGCTGGCACGGCAGAAGAACGCACAAAAAGTTGAGAAACGAAAGCAGTCCGGCGTTGCCGTGCTGCCGGGTAAACTCTCCGACTGCGAATCCACCGACATCGCCGACAACGAGTTGTTTCTGGTAGAGGGTGACTCGGCCGGTGGTTCCGCCAAGATGGCGCGCAACAAGGAAACGCAGGCCATCCTGCCGCTGCGTGGCAAGGTGCAAAACGCGTGGGAGATTGAACCGGGCAGATTGCTTGCCAACGCCGAAATTCACGACATCGCGGTCGCCCTCGGGGTGGACCATCATGGTCCGGATGTTGCAGGACAAATTGGCGCCGATCTTTCGGGGTTGCGATACGGCAAGATCGTGATCATGTCCGATGCCGATGTTGACGGTGCCCACATTCAGACGCTTCTGCTGACGCTGTTCTACCGTCACTTTCCGGCATTGATTGCACGCGGCCATGTTTACATCGCGCAGCCGCCGCTTTATCGCATCGATGTCCCTGCCCAGGGCAAGAAGCGCCCGGCGCGACGGCTCTATGCGCTTGATGATGGGGAACTGTCCGCGATCCGCGATCGGCTCACGAAAGAAGGATTCAAGCCGGAGCAGATCGAAATGGGACGCTTCAAGGGTCTCGGCGAAATGAACCCCAGTCAGTTGCGCGAAACAGCGATGGACCCGGCCACTCGCCGTGTGCTCCCGGTGGTTGCGCCACCGGATACCAGTGGCGCAACGTTGAAACTGTTTAATCTCTTGATGGGCAAAGGCGAAGCGTCAGGCCGGCGCGCCTGGATGGAAGAAAAAGGACATTTAGTTGACGCAGATATTTGAAGTGAGCGAAATGAATCAGGAAACACCCGACTTGTTCGACGCCATGCAACCGCCTCCGCCGGGTCCTCCGCCGGCGGCATTCGATGACGGCAACTCCTTGCCGCTCGACGCCTACGCCGAGCGCGCTTACTTGTCCTATGCCATGAGCGTGGTGCGATCCCGCGCTTTGCCGCAGGTGGAAGACGGCATGAAACCGGTGCAGCGGCGCATTCTGTTTGCAATGAACGAAATGCGTCTGGCGGCTACTGCCAAGCATGTCAAAAGCGCGCGCGTAGTTGGCGACGTGATCGGCAAATACCACCCGCATGGCGATACCAGCGTCTATGACGCAATGGTGCGCGTCGCGCAAGACTTTTCGCTGCGCTATCCGCTGGTCGATGGTCAGGGCAACTTCGGTTCGCGAGACGGCGACGGTGCAGCGGCAATGCGTTACACCGAGTGCCGCCTGACGCCGATCGCAGCACTGCTGCTGTCGGAAATCGATCGCGGCACGGTCGACTTCGCGCCCAACTACGACGGCGCATTTCAGGAGCCAACCCTGCTTCCGGCGCGCCTGCCGATTGTTCTGCTCAATGGGGCATCGGGTATTGCTGTCGGCATGGCGACTGAAATTCCGCCGCACAATCTGAGTGAAGTGGCTGAGGCCGCACGACTCTTGATCAAGAAGCCCGAGTCGTCACTTGAAGAGGTGTTATCGCTGATGCCGGGGCCGGACTTTCCTGGCGGTGGACATTTGATTTCTCCACCCGGCGATATCAGCGAGATTTATTCGGGTGGCCGTGGCAGCCTGCGTATGCGCGCGCGCTGGCGCATCGAGGAACTGGCGCGTGGCCAATGGCGAGTGATCGTGTACGAACTCCCGCATGGAGTATCGACCTCGCAGGTGCTTTCAGAAATTGAAGTACTAACTAATCCGCAGCCCAAGACGGGCAAAAAGGACGTCTCCCAGGACCAGAAAAATCTCAAGCAGCTGGTGCTCGGAGTACTCGAAACCGTGCGCGATGAATCCAGTGACAAAGCGGCGATACGCATCGTGCTGGAACCACGCTCGTCACGCATCGCGCAGGATGAGTTCATGGCGGTGCTGCTGGCCCACACCAGCCTTGAGGCCAGCGTATCGGCAAACTTCACCATGATCGGCTGCAATGGCCGGCCGCAGCAAAAGACGCTGCTGCAGGTACTGCATGAATGGATAGGCTTCCGCTTCGCCACAGTTGAGCGCCGCACCCGGCACCGCCTGTCGGAGGTCGAACGGCGCTTGCACATCCTTGAAGGTCGCATGATCGTGTTCCTGCGTATCGAGGAAGTAATCCGCGTGATCCGCGCAGCTGACGAGCCAAAGGCCGAACTGATGGAAAGCTTTGCATTGAGCGAAGCGCAGGCCGAGGATATTCTGGAAATCCGTCTGCGGCAGTTAGCGCGACTCGAAGGTATCCGAATCGAAAAGGAACTCGGCGAGCTGAAAGAAGAGCGCGGAAATCTTCTCAACCTGCTTGGTGATCGCAAGGAATTGACCCGGGTGATCCTGAAGGAAATCGCTGACGATGCCAAACAGTTTGGCGACGCGCGCCGTACCTTGATTGAAGCCGTAGCACCTACCGCGTCTGCGGCGATTGCGATTCCCGACGAACCGGTGACCGTCATCCTTTCAATGAACGGCTGGGCACGCACGCGTCA
>JAYUFR010000020.1:0-2597 GCA_043738625.1 Sterolibacteriaceae bacterium | reverse complement strand
CCTGCATGTAGGCTTCGCCGGCGCCAATCGAGCCGCCGAATGCCACCTCGCTGTAGAAGCGCTGATCAAGCACATGCACGGTCGCGTAAAGCGTGTCGTCATTGCGGCGCTGACCGAAGTGGCGGGAACCTATTTCGTCGATGAGCTGGATTCCGCCGACATGCAGCGCAGCCAGTTGGCGATGCACTGCATGGCGCGCGAGCTTGTCGAGGAAATAGGGTTTGGGCGTGACGGGGGCAATGCTCTGAATTGCAGTTTCGTTGGCTTGCATGTCATTTCGTCGCGGGGACGCCTCGTTCGGATGAAGATGGATGGCCATGGAAGGGCACGCGCTTGAGCCACAGGCGAAAAGCCTCCCAGTAAATGGACACGATCACTTTCGTGGTCATCAGCGGAAACAGGATCAACACCCTGGCCAGTTGCAGGCTCGTGATCGGTGCGCGTTCCAGCCGCAGCGTGGCGTCGAATATTTTTGCGGGTCGCATCAGTGCCATGTGGATGGCGAGTTCCGCATCGGGCGGACCGAAGCGCCAGTCGTAGTCCAGGTCCATGGGCATGAAGGGCGACACGTGAAAGTCCTTGGCGAAGCGATAGCGCTTGTGGTTGTGCCGGCCTTCGTTGCGCGACTCATCCAGCACATGGCAATGCTGTTCGCCCCATGGCGTGTTGTTCACCTCGGCAACGATGGTGTCGACGCGCGTATCGGTGGCGTCGAAGCAATAGTAGAAGCTGACCGGATTGAAGCCGTAGCCGAAATAGCGCAGATGCGTCAACAGCCGGATCGGCCCGGTGGGTCGTTGACCACTGCGTTGTTCGACAAGGTCGCGCACCGCCTGATCAAGCGGGACATCGGGTGGACCCAGATGATCGGCGCGATTGAACCGCGCCAGCGCCGGGCGTTGCGTCGACCACAGCCAGTGGTCGCGAAACACCTCGTCCAGTTCCGCCAGGTCCAGATACATCATGAACAGGCGGTAGCGAAAGACGTGGCCACGCGGCGCAAAGCGCCGGTGCCTAACCCACCCGTGATAGATGGCGCTGTGCATTGTCGATGTCAAAAGACAGGCGGGAAGAAAAATGTTGTAGGGCGTTGAGCGCGCTGACGACGCCATCTTCATGAAAGCCGCAGCGCCAGTAAGCGCCGCAGAAATAAGTGTGGTTCGCGCCATTGACCTCATGCTGGCGCTGCTGTGCCGCGACTCCGGCCGGGGTGTACAGCGGGTGGTGATAGGTCAGTCGTTTGATGATGCGGCGTTCGTCGATCTCTCCCGTGCGATTCAGCGTGACACAAAAAGTGTGACGCGAATTCAACCCTTGCAGGATGTTCATGTTGTAGGTGAGCGCCACGCGCTGCGCCTGTCCGGCTGCGTCGGCCGCCGCGATGTGGTAATTCCATGCTGCCCACGCCAGCCGCTTGCGTGGCAGCAGCGAACGGTCGGTGTGCAGCACCACTTCATTTTCCTGATAGCGGATTGCGCCCAGCACCTCGCGCTCCAGCGGACTGGCATCGGCCAGCAGCCGCAGCGCCTGATCGGAGTGACAGGCGAAGAACACCTGATCGAACTGCTCCGGCGCAGCGTCGCGGGTTTTGACGAGGACACCGCCGCCGGTTCGGTGCACTGCCGTGACGGCAGCATTGAGTCGAATGCGATGACGGAATGGCGCGACAAGTTTTTCCACATAGCGCGCCGAACCGCCGCGAACCACCCGCCATTGCGGCCGTTGATCGACCGAGAGCATGCCGTGATTGTGGAAGAAGCGAATGAAGTAGCGCGCCGGAAAATCGAACATTTGGGCCGGGTCGGTAGACCAGATCGCGGCCCCCATCGGGATCAGATAGTCATGGATGAACTGCTTTGAATAGTGGCCGGCGGCGAGATATTCGCCCAGTGCTACTTCGGGTCCGGTTGACGCAAGCAGGCTTGGGGCTTCGCGATTGAAGCGCAGGATGTCGCGAATCATGCGCTGGAACGACGGCCTCAATACATTCAGACGCTGCGCGAACAGCGTGTTGAGTGAGGTGCCGTTGTATTCGACGCCGGAGCTTTCGTTACGCACGCTGAAGCTCATGGCGCTGGGTTGCGACTCCACGCCCAGCTCGTCAAGCAGCGCGATGAAGTTTGGATAGGTCCAGTCGTTGAAGACGATGAAGCCGGTGTCGATCTGTTGCCGTTCGCCGTCCAGTTCGATGTTGTGGGTATGGGTATGGCCGCCGATGTGATCCGCCGCTTCGAACACCGTGATCTCATGCGCGCGGTGCAGATGATGGGCGACCACGTTGCCGGCGATGCCGCTGCCGATGATGGCAATTTTCATGTGCGTGCTCCCGCACGTGGTGCCCGCTCGGCATGGATGCGGTTGGCGCCGAGCACCTTGACCGGAACCAGTTTCAGATCCCAGATCAGGCCAAGCATCGCCATCAGCCGCAGGATGTAATACGTTACGTCGAGCTCCCACCAATAGAAGCCTTGCCGTGCCGCCCCTGCATAGTGGTGATGGTTGTTGTGCCAGCCCTCGCCGAGGGTGACGATGGCGACGAACCAGTTGTTCCGGCTGTGGTCGTCGGTCGAGAAGCGGCGGGTGCCGACCAGGTGGCA
>JAYUFR010000019.1:0-22341 GCA_043738625.1 Sterolibacteriaceae bacterium | reverse complement strand
CCAGGCCGTAGCCGACTCGGCCGTCGTCCAGAGTCCAGCGGCACTGCGCGGCATAGACCAGCGAGCTTGCGTAGCAGATCCATGGTCCGCCGGCTTGCGCCGTGCCAACCGCGTGGAACTTCTTGCCACGCTTGTCCGTGACATGCACCTCGACCGAGGTAATCACGCTGCCGATGCGATTTGTGTAGAGCTTCATGTCGGTCAGGCCATAAGCCTGTCCATCTTCCATGACATAGCCATGCGCAAGCGACTGCTGCTGGTCGACCGGTTTGCCCGGATCCCAATGGTTGATCCACTTGATTGCGAAATCCTTGCCGAAGTGCGCATGCGACCAGCCCATGGTCGGCACGTCGATCTCGGCCCGGTTGCCCCAGCTGTGATCCATGGTTTCGACGCAATCAACCTCATATTCGCGCCCGCGGATTTTCAGCGTCCCGGAGTAATGGCCGGTCAGATCGAAGTGGCCGCCATAGCCTGAACCCATGCCTGCACCGGCGTGCTGCTCTTCAGTGGTGGCCTTTGCCATGGGACTGTGATCAGGATCGTGGATATCAAAGGGCTCCATGAGACCCTTGAAATCAACGTGTATCTCGGTGTCGTCATAGCCGACATAGTCCACGCGGTAATCGCGCGGCGGGTTCACCGCCTTGACGTAAAGCCCGTTGGCGGTGGTGTACTCGGACAGTTTGGGCGGCGCCGGCAACGCCATCTGTGTATCCAGATAGAGTGTCTCGGCGCGATTGTCGACAAGCGCACCATAGAGTGAAATATCACAGGACTGCACACCAACCGCCTTGCGTGCGACCGTGTAAATGATCGCCATCAATTTTTCTTCCGGGACATGGAAGCAAAACCAGTTGGTTTCTGCGTGCCGATGGTCGGCATCGGCCGGGGTGTGGTACTCGACATCTTCAGGTTTGATCAAAATTCACTCTCCGATTTTCAAGCGTCTGGTTACTGCAACTGAAGCAGTGTAAGCCGCTGTTAGGGCTAGAACTTCCAGATTTGAATCTGGCGTTTGTTAAAAAAGTGCTATCGTAAGCGCCAGTTTGCGGTGGGCCGGTGTTGATGGTACCCAGCGAGGTGCCTCGCCGTGAGGAGAAAACCATGGATAGAGCAACACCGTTGAGAGCGGTGGACGCGTTCAGTCAGGCGTTTGGATTGGACCCGATTTGCGCCAACAATGCCAGAACGTGGGGTGGGCTATCGGTCTGCGACTGGAAGCTGCCGTGGCGGGATGGATTCGAACTCGCCGAAAACGATGATTTCATCATCGCCTACCACAGCGCCGGATCACGGCGGGTACGCGCCGCCTGCGACGGCCCATGGATAGAAAGAAACTCCACCCCTGGATTGATCAGCGTGATTCCCCCCGGGCGGCTCGTGAAATACCGGATTGAAGGTGCCGTGTCATTTTCTTCGATTCACATTCCACGCGAGTCCGTGGCGGGTATTTCGGGATCGCGTTTTGTCGGACCGCAGACCTTCCTCTTTGCATTCAGAAACGTCTTCGCCAACGCCTGCATGGACACTCTCTTGAGCGAAATGCGAACGGGTGGTTCACGCGATCTGCTTTACATCAATGCAGTGACGCGGGCCCTGCTCCTGAATCTGATGCGTGGTTTTCCCACCGCGCCTCCCGTCAATCAGGCCAGGCCGGTCGAGTCGGGGATTCCGCTGACTCCGATCCTGGATTTCATCGAGACACGTCTTGCAACACCGTTGACGCTGAACGAACTGGCCCATCAGGCAGGCGTCAGCCGCGCACATTTTGCACGTCACTTTCGTTCTGTCACCGGAATGTCGCCACATCAATATGTGTTGCTGCGGCGGACGGAAAAGGCAAAGGAGTTGTTAAGTAATACTCGCCACGGCCTGCTCCGCATCGCCCAAGAGGTTGGCTTCGGCAGCCACTCCCATTTCTCGCAGGTCTTTCACGCGATCACGGGCAAGACTCCAAGCAAGTTCCGTCACTCCGAGTAAGAAATCGTGGCGACTTGCTCTGAGTCTGCCGTTGTTTGCCGCCGGTCAGTCGCCCGGATGCAGCCGGATGATGATGTTGTTGGCGCTCTCGGTGCCGAATATTTTTGGATCCCGGCGGCCGACGGGCAGGCTTGAATAAGTGGTCCAGATATCCCCGGTCTCCGCATCGACTTCGATCGCGCGAATGTAGGTTTCCTTGCGCGGCATCGGGTAATGCCGCCACTTCTGCGTGGCAATGTCGAAGCGATAGATTCGATCCGAGTTGCAAGTGGCGGCCCAGATCGCATTGCGTTTCTTATCCAGCGTGATGCCATACGGTCCGGCGCCGCGGTCAGGAAGCGTGTAGCGGCCGATCTCGGCACCCGTATCGCCATTGATCTTGACCAACTGACCGGCGCCGAATAGCGGCACCCATAAGGTACCGTCTTCCTGAACCGCCAGCCGTCGCGGGCCTTCGCCGCGCTTGAACGGGATGATACGTTCGGCGATGCTTTTTTCCGTATCAAACGAGCCTACGTAGCCGTAAAGCTGTGCCCACCAGACACGGTTCCGCTTCGCATCGATCGCCGCACCGTAGAGCAGTGAGTGAAAATGCGTCTCTTCCTGGATGAGCGGTTGGCGATATTTCTTGATGTCACCCGTCTCGATGTTGATGCCCCAAAGCTCGTTCTTGCCCATGTCGGTGATGAATATCCGGCCCTGCGCATCAGGCTCGACATGCCGGTCCGAGTTGATCGCGAAGTCGTGGGTCACGCCGAAATCGGTGCCGGCCGGTGGCGGGTACAAGCGCCATGCCTCGGTCCTGGTGTTGAAGCGGCCGACGTTGAAACTTTCTTCAAGCCCCATCCAGATGTTGCCATCGGCATCGGCGTTCATCGTGTGCGGACCCTGACGACCCTTGCCGGGAATCGGATACCACTTCACCGAACCATCCTGCGGATCGAGCGAGCCGAGCCGGTCCTTGTCCGTCTCGATGAACCAGATCTTGCTCGACCCGGGCGCAAGGGCGATTTCACGGGTCCAACCGAACGTGGGTAACACGTACTCATCAATCACCGTGTCCTTGGTGACACCGTACTCACCAAGCCGCGCGATATCGTCGTAGCCGGTGTAGTTGTCGAACTTGACGGGAAAGTTGCGCGCCAGGTTCGGGATGGTGATCGCCATGTCACGCGGCGAGAACAGGCTGGTGGCGGGCTCCAGCAGCGCGTTGTAGTAGGGGCCTCCTTCTTTCAATCCCCAGCGCAATTCATCATGCTCGCCCAAGCGCAAGGTCTTGTAGCGCATGTACTGGACCATGGACTCCCATGCCGCGACCCGGCCGTGTGCAGGTTCGGTGGTGGCGCCTTGCTTCCACGGCTGCCCTTTGGCGGTCTTGGCGGCCAGGTCATCGGCAGCCCGTTCAAGCCAATGTTCGGAGCGGTCGCCGGCCGGCATGCTGACGAGCTTGCTCGAAAAGTTTCTGACCCGGAACGAACCCAGCTGATGACAGTTTGAGCAATGCAATGTCGTCATCTGGTAAGCCATTGAGTTCGGGTCACCCTTGAGCCACGCCGATGCCGGAACCTGGTCGGCAACGTTCGCGATCCGCTTCATCTTTACGTCGACCGTCAGGCCGGCCGCTGTCTTCGTAACTTTGCGCCCGGTCTCCTTCCAGCCAATCCTGAATGCGTCGATATCCAGATTGGCGGATGGATCCTTCTCATTCTTGTAATGTGCCAGGAAGGAGCCGTCCGCTGAGGAAAACACCGTCGTCGTGAATGGCACAACGTCCTTTTCCCCGATGCGGATACGGACGAACGGTAGCGCTTTGCCATCGGCACCCAGAACCCGACCGCTCACATCGAGCGCCAACGCGGGAGGAGGCAACAGAACCAATCCGCACCACAGTGCGCCCAATTTCATCAACAGTCTCATCATGTTATTTCCTGTCAGTCAGTTTAGCCATGTTGGGACTGGGCCCGGGGCTGAATCCAAGCTCCGCGCGGAAGGTAGCGCCAAGAGCATTCGCATCGGAACGTACGATTGGTTTAGGTTTAAAACAAAACAAATGATCGTTTTTTAGGATGATGCCCGACCATTGATGGGCTGTCAAACAGGATCGTTTTGACTTTGCGCAGATGTTTTAACCGACCTGTAAACAGGAATGGCGATGAACACATCTTCAAGCTGCGCAAAAAAAAGGCGCGGACGGCTACCCCTGGCGAACCCGATTTTCGGTCTCGGCAACCCAGCGCAACCACAGCCGAAGCTGGCGATGGGACTCCTCTCCCAGTGCGTCGTGCGGCAACGTCAGAGCGAGGGTCCGCCCATCCCTTTTCATCAACAGCACCACGAGCCATGAAAACACCGTACTACGGTCATCCACCAGAACCCTGGCGAGTTCGCCATTCCGGTATTCGACTTCAAGTTCGCCGTCGCTGCGCAGGGTAATCGCCACCAGTGCCTGCTCACCATGCCGCAGGGCATGAACGAACACACTGCGCCAATCTGAAAATGCGAGCGCAATCCACAATGCAAGTTTGATGACTGGAGACAGATCCGTGACCAGCACCATGATGGCTGCAAGGCCATGAACCAAAAACAAAACGGCTGCCAGCGTGGCTGACGGCCGCAATGAAAGTGTGACCGGCAGCCTCATCGCCACCTAACCGGATCAAACCCTGCGAAACACCAAGGAGCCGTTGGTACCGCCAAAACCGAAATTGTTCTTGACGGCGACGTCTATCTTCATCTGCCGCGCCGTGTTGGCGCAGTAATCCAGGTCGCACTCCGGATCTTGTTCGAAAATATTGATCGTCGGCGGAGAAACCTGGTGATGCAAGGCCAGCACACTGAACACGGACTCGATCCCGCCCGCGCCCCCAAGCAGATGGCCAGTCATGGATTTGGTGGAATTCACCACCAGTTTCTTTGCCGCATCACCAAAGGCCATCTTGATGGCTTCGGTTTCGTTCTTGTCGCCAAGCGGAGTCGAAGTGCCATGCGCATTGAGATACTGCACTTCGTCCGGATTGACACCTGCATTGCGCAAGGCCGACTGCATACAGCGTGTCGGGCCTTTGGTGTCGGGCGCGGTCATGTGGAAAGCATCTCCACTCATGCCGAAACCGGCCAGTTCGGCATAAATTCGCGCGCCACGTTTTTTGGCGTGTGCGTATTCCTCAAGCACCAGAACGCCGGCACCCTCGCCCAATACAAAACCATCCCGATCCTTGTCCCAGGGGCGGCTGGCAGTAGCAGGATCGTCGTTGCGCGTAGACAGCGCCTTGGCTGAGCCGAAGCCGCCAACGGCAAGCGGACTGATGCAGGATTCTGCGCCGCCGCAAACCATGACATCTGCATCACCGTATTCGATCATCCGGCCGCCGACGCCAATCGCGTGCAGACCGGTGGTACAGGCGGTCACCACCGCCAGATTCGGTCCCTTGAGACCAAACATGATGGACAGATTGCCCGAGATCATGTTGATGATGGTACTGGGTACGAAGAAGGGCGAAATCTTGCGCGCCCCCCCCGCCAGGAAATCGTTATGGGTTTCCTCGATCATCGGCAAACCGCCGATGCCCGACCCAATGTTGACACCGATGCGATCAGCATTTTCCTCGGTGACTTCCAGACCCGAATCCCTGAACGCCTGAATCCCGGCGGCCATGCCGTAATGGATGAAGATATCCATGCGGCGCGCCTCTTTCGCAGACAGATAAGTCGCGACATCAAAATTCTTTACCTCGCCCGCAATTCTGGCCGCGAAGGACGAGGCATCGAAACGGGTGATGGGTGCGATGCCGCTCTTGCCGGCGAGCACACTTTCCCATGCCTCGGAAACGGTATTGCCGACCGGGGAGATGACCCCCAAACCGGTAACGACGACTCTACGACGCGACAAGGCAGGCTCCTGCGATAACGGGGGTGATCACTTGCGGATTTCGCTTCGATGGATGACCACAGTTATCGTGACCCCCACGAACGAGCAAGCAGATTACTTCTTGAGATTGTTGTTGACGTAGTCGATCGCCTGCTGAACGCTGGTGATCTTTTCTGCGTCTTCGTCGGGAATCTCGCACTCGAATTCTTCTTCGAGGGCCATGACCAGTTCGACGGTGTCCAGCGAATCCGCGCCCAGATCATCCACGAAGGATGACTCGTTTTTGATCTCCGCTTCGTTGACGCCCAACTGCTCAGCGACGATTTTCTTGACGCGTTGTTCGATGTTCTCCATGCGTAACTCCTCCCTGTTGTGCGGTGTAGTAACAAAAGCCTGCGTATTTTACCAAAAAGCCGGGGGCAATCCGGCCCGATCAGGCCTTAAGAGCTTCAGGTCATATACATGCCGCCATTGACATGCAATTCGGCGCCGGTGATGTAACCCGCGCGCGGTGACGCAAGAAAAGCAACCGTGGCGGCGACCTCGTCAGCCTGGCCGAGGCGACCCAACGGAATCTTCGTCAACAGTCCCGCTTTTTGTTCATCCGTCAGCGCCTTGGTCATGTCGGTATCGATGAATCCCGGCGCGACGCAATTGACGGTGATGTTACGGCTGCCCAGCTCCTGCGCCAGGGCGCGGGTCAACCCGGCGACACCAGCCTTGGCCGCTGCGTAGTTGGCCTGGCCGGGATTGCCGGCGGCACCAACCACCGAAGTGATGTTGATGATGCGGCCATGACGCGCTTTCATCATGCCGCGCAGAACCAGGCGAGACATGCGGAATACCGCCTTGAGGTTCGTGTCGAGGACACTGTCCCAGTCGTCATCTTTCAAAATCAGGGCGAGCCTGTCGCGGGTGATGCCGGCATTGTTGACCAGGATCGCGACTGCGCCGAATTTCTTGTCGATCTCGCCGATCAGGGCTTCGCTGGCGGCAGCGTCTGTCACATTGAGGATTGCGCCCATTCCGGCGATACTCGCCGTATCCAATGCCTGCTGTATGTCGGCGGCGCCCGCTGCAGTGGTGGCGGTACCGACCACGGTAGCACCCTGGGCACCGAGTTCCAGCGCGATGGCGCGTCCGATTCCGCGTGAAGCGCCGGTCACCAGTGCGACTCGTCCTTTAAGCATCGGTAGATTCCTTTATGCGTTGACAATTGCCAGAGCGGCATCGATTCCGGCCAGATCGGCCATCGCGCCGCCCACCAGCCCTTCGGCGCAACGCTTCACCCCACCCGCCAGAACCTTGCCGGGGCCGCATTCAAACACCTGCGTCATGCCGGCCTGCTGCATCGCGCGCATGATCTGCACCCAGCGCACCGGCGCAGCGGCCTGACGCACCAGTGCATCCCTGATTTTTTCCGGATCCGATTCGACGGCCACGTCCACGTTGTTGATCACCGGAATCCGCGGAATCGCAAAGTCAACGGTCGCCAATTTTCCCTTGAGCTTTTCCGCTGCCGGCTGCATCAGGGAGCAATGGAATGGAGCGGAGACCGGCAACATCACGCTGCGTTTGGCGCCGCGTGCCTTGCACGCATCAGCCGCGCGTTGCACGGCGGCGGCGTGACCTGCAATCACGGTCTGTTCCGGTGAATTGAAATTCACCGCCTGCACCACTTGACCCTGCGCAGCCTCTATACACGCAGCCTGAATATTCGGCACATCCAAACCGAGAATTGCGGCCATGGCGCCTTCACCTGCCGGCACCGCTTCCTGCATTGCCTTGGCGCGAAATTCCACCAGAGGTACGGCATCTTTCAATTTCAATACGCCGGCAGCGACCAGAGCGGAATACTCACCGAGACTATGTCCAGCCACCATGGCCGGCATGGGGCCGTGCTTTTCCTGCCACAGGCGGTATGCAGCGATACCGCTGGTCAACATCAGGGGTTGGGTATTGACGGTCTGGTTGAGCGCTTCGGCAGGCCCTTCAACAATCAGTTGCCACAGATCGCGACCGAGGGAAGCAGACGCCTCATCAAATGTAGCGCGGATAACCGGACTGTCACCGTAAGCGGCCATCATGCCGAGCGACTGTGAGCCTTGACCAGGGAATATAAGAGCGAAGTTCATGGCGATATTTTCAGCATCAAAATTTGATGAGGGCTGCGCCCCAGGTGAATCCGCCGCCGACCCCTTCCAGCAGCAAGGTATCCCCGCGCTTGATGGTGCCGGCACGTACTGATTCGTCAAGCGCGAGTGGAATCGAAGCTGCGGAAGTGTTGCCGTGACGATCAACTGCCACCACGCATTTTTCGATCGGCAGTCCCAGTTTCTTCGCAGTCGATTGCAGGATGCGGATATTGGCTTGGTGGGGGATCAGCCAGTCGACCTGTTCGGCTGTCATTCCACCGGCAGCCAAAACCTCTTCCGCCACTTCGGCCAGCACCTTTACTGCAAATTTGAATACGGCTTGGCCATCCATGCGCAGGAACGGGTCGCCGGTCGGCAAACCGCCACAGATCTGGCCGGGCACCGAAAGCATGTTGTGGTGCGAACCGTCGGCATGCAGGGCGGTGGCAAGGATCCCCGGGGTATCGGAGGCCTCAAGCACGATGGCGCCAGCGCCATCGCCAAAAAGGATGCAGGTACCACGATCCTTCCAGTCAAGAATCCGGGAAAATACTTCGGCACCGACCACGAGCACGCAGCGGTTCGAACCGCTGCGGATAAATTTTTCCGCTACCGACAGCGCATAGGCAAAACCGCTGCATACCGCTTGCAAATCGAACGCCGGCGTACCGTTGGAAACACCGAGCTTGGCCTGTAGCAACGCCGCGGTGCTCGGAAAAATGTAGTCCGGCGTGGAAGTCGCCACGATGATCATGTCGAGATCGTTCGGCTGGCGACCCGCGGCTTCCAGAGCCCGACGGCCCGCCTCCAGCGCCAGATCGCTGGCTGTCGTATTCGCGGGCGCCAGGTGACGGAAACGGATTCCGGTACGCGCGATGATCCACTCGTCGCTGGAGTCGAGACCATGCATGGCGATCAGTTCGGCATTGCTGACTGGCTTGCCTGGCAGATAGCTGCCGGTCCCGGTGATTTTGGCGAAGGTCATAACGATTGAGCGAGCGGTTGCACAGTCATGGCCGCCATGCGCGCGGCAATTTTTTCCGGCAAGCGATTGCGCGCAGCCTCGGCCGCCCTTTCGAGGGCGCAGTCGAAGGCAAAGATATCAGCCGATCCATGGCTCTTGAAGACGATGCCTCTGAGACCAAGCAGACTGGCCCCGTTGTAAGCACGATGATCAAAGCGTCGCTTGAAGGCCTTGATCACCGGCAGCGCCACAAGCGCGGCGAGTTTGGTGAATACGTTGCGCGAGAACTCTTCCTTGAGGCCATTGGCAACCATCGTGGTCAAACCTTCGGACGCCTTGAGCACGACATTGCCGACAAAACCGTCGCACACCACGACGTCAGTCGTGCCTTTATAAATATCGTTGCCTTCAACGTTGCCATAGAAGTTGAGGCCGCTAGCCTTGAGCAACTCTGCGGCGAGCTTGACGGTCTCGTTGCCCTTGATGTCTTCTTCGCCGATGTTGAGCAGACCGACGCTGGGACCGTCGCGATGCTCCAGCGCAGACACCAGCATTGCACCCATGATGCCGAACTGCAGCAGATGCTCGGGCTGGCAATCGACATTGGCGCCGAGGTCGAGGACGTACACATGACCATGTTCCGTCGGCAATATGGTGGCAATGGCTGGCCGATCGATTCCGGGCAATGTTTTCAAAACGAATCTTGAAATGGCCATCAGCGCGCCGGTATTGCCGGCCGAGATCGCGGCATCCGCGACGCCTTGCTTGACCAAATCGATGGCCACGCGCATCGACGAATCCTTCTTGTTGCGCAGCGCTGACGCGACCGGCTCGGACATGGTCACCACTTCGGTGGCATTGTGAATGCGCAAACGCTCACCAAACTCTTCAGCAGCCTTGCGCGAAAGCGCATGCAAGGTTTCCTGAGGCCCGACCAAAATGGCCGCGCAGTCGGGATCACGCCGCAGAAAATCAAAAGTGGCAGGCAGGGTGACCGAGGGACCGTGATCACCGCCCATGCAATCCACCGCGATGGTAATCGCCATCGTATCGGGTCTGGTCATGAAAACGGCCGGATGCGAATACGCACCCGGCCGTTTTCAGCGAATGAATTATTCGCCTTTGGCCTTCAATACCTTCTTGCCGCGATACACGCCGGACGGGGAGATATGGTGGCGCAAATGCACTTCACCAGTGGTCGATTCAACCGCCAGCGGAGGATTGGTCAAAAAGTCATGCGCGCGATGCATGCCGCGCTTCGACGGGGATTTTTTGTTTTGCTGAACAGCCATTTCACGACTCCTTGTTTCAATGCTTCCTGAACTGCGCCAACACCGCAAAAGCCGAAGGCTCGCGATCCTTGTCCATCACCACCGGCGGCGCGCAGATTTCATGGCGCGGCGCAATCGGCAATGCCAGCAACACTTCCTCTTCAATCAGCGGCAACAACGTCATCGTCTTGCTGGCCTCGATGGCGTCGAGCTCATCATTCTCCAACTCATCATCAGGCCACGCGCCACCCGGTGCAACCAGCAGCAGCCGCTTGTCAATCCGCAACGCATGCGTCATGCTTTCCAGGCAGCGCTGACAGCGCAATTGCAATATGCCGGCTACCGCCAGAAGCAGGAAATTGTTGCCATCCTGATCCGTCTCGCCCTGCACGACGCACTCCAGCGAACCGGCTTCGCTGGCAAGGCTATCCGCAATCCGGCCCAGCGTTGCAATAGTGATCGGTCCGGAGAGCCTGCCAGCAACACTGGCGAACTCCAGGCTATCAATAACTGCCTGTGCAAAATCGGTGTCTGCCTGGCGCGACATAAACCGTGGATGTTATCATGTGCGGCCTCGCTAAGTCCAGCCTTAAGTCCAGTCAAAACAGAAACATGAGGCTCATCCTCGCATCGACTTCGGCCTTCCGCCGCGAGCTTCTGGCTCGTCTGCAACTGCCGTTTGAAGTGGCCGCTCCCGACACCGATGAAGCCCCCCTTCCCAAGGAAACACCGGCGGCAACCGCGGAGCGTCTCGCCGAGGCCAAAGCACTTGCAGTCGCCGGCCGCTTCCCGGATTCGTTGATCATCGGCAGCGACCAGGTCGCATTTCTCGACGACCAGCGTTTCGACAAGCCCGGCACTCGCGCGAACGCGAGGATCCAGCTCAGCCAAATGAGCGGGAAAACGGTGGTGTTCCATACAGGACTGTGCCTGCTCAACACTGCTAGCGGCCGAACACAGGTACGTGGCATTGCCACCGAAGTCCGCTTTCGCAAGCTTTCCGCCAGCGAAATCCTCCGTTATCTCGATCGGGAAGACGCACTGAATTGCGCAGGCAGCGCAAAATCCGAGGGCCTGGGCATTTCACTGCTGGAATACATGCGCGGCGACGACCCCAACGCACTCGTCGGCCTGCCCCTGATCGCACTTTGTGACATGTTGAGGACAGAGAACGTTCTGGTTCCCTGATGGCCGGAACCCTCTTTCTCATACCGGTTGCACTGGGTAATGCACCATGGCCGGAGTTTCTGCCGGCCGCAACACGCGAAGCGGCATGCCGGTTGCATCATTACGTTGTCGAAAATGCCAAGACCGCGCGCGCGGAACTCAAACGCATGCAGCATCCCGTGCCGTTGCAGGCGTTGTCCATCGAAACGCTTCCCGACCATCCTGCTGCCGCCGATCTGGATCGTCTGCTGAGCCCTGTCGTCAGCGGCCATGACATGGGAGTGATGTCCGAGGCCGGTTGCCCCGGCATCGCCGATCCTGGCGCATTGCTGGTACGCCGCGCACATCAGCTGGGCATCGTGGTGCGGCCACTGGTCGGGCCTTGCTCACTGTTACTGGCGCTGATGGCCTCTGGTTTGGAAGGCCAGCGCTTTGCCTTTCACGGCTACCTTCCGGCGCGGGAACCCGAGCGAAGCAAAAGAATCGCGGAACTGGAAAAAGAGTCACGAAACCTCAAACAAACCCAGTTGTTCATCGAGACGCCTTACCGCAACGCCGCGCTGTTTCAGGCCCTGCTAAAAGTCTGTGTCCCCGCCACGCGACTCTGCCTGGCAAGCGACCTGACGCTGAGCAGCGAATCCATCGTTACGCACCGCATCGCCGAATGGCGCCAAAAAACTCCACCGCAACTTGACCGACGACCGACCGTCTTCCTGATTCTCAGCGAAGGTTGACGCGAGCCAAACTACCAACGAGGCCTTCGGCCAGGGTAGTGCCAAAACGTTTGGCAAATTTTTCGGCGATATTCAGCTTGACCGTAAAGTCGCGAACGTGTTCCGCCTTGATCACATCCCGAGCTACAGAGTCGACCGTGCCGTAACCGTCGCTGAGGCCAAGTTCTACACTCTTGGCACCAGTCCACATCAAGCCGGAGAACATGTTGGGGGTCTCTTTCAACCGATTGCCGCGGCCCTTGCGCACCACGTCGATGAACTGCTGATGGATTTCGCCCAGCATCTGTTGCGCATGTTCCTTGTGACTCGCGATCATTGGTGAAAACGGATCGAGGAAACCCTTGTTCTCGCCCGCTGTCAACAAGCGTCGTTCGATCCCCAGTTTTTCCATGGTACCGGTAAAGCCGAAGCCATCCATCAAGACGCCGATGGAGCCGACGATACTGCCTTTGTTCACATAGATCTTGTCTGCCGCGGCTGCGACGTAGTAACCGCCTGAAGCACAGACGTCCTCCACCACGACATAAAGCGGCACAGCCTTGTTCTTGGCGCGCAATCGAACGATTTCATCATTGATCATGCCGGCCTGAACAGGACTTCCGCCGGGACTGTTGATCATCAATATGACGCCGGCCACATTCTTGTCGCCGAAAGCCGAGCCCAGGGCTTCGATTACGTTCTCTCCGCTGACCTCGCCACCGGCCTGGATGATGCCGTTCATCCGCACCAGCGCGGTGTATTTGCCGCTGTCACCAAACTTCTTCGCTTCTCCGCCCCAATCGACAAACGTACTCACGATCACGGCAAGGTAGGCGAAACCCAGCAGCTTGAAGCATATCCCCCAACGCCGACCGCGCCGCTGTTCGGCAATGGCGGCTAGCGCCACTTTTTCAAGAATTTTGCGTTCCCAATTCGATTCGCTGGAGTCGGACACTTTGCTTACTCGCTTTCAATTTCAATTTGATAGATGCCACCATCGCGTTCCACCACCGGCACACTGACCAATCCCTTGCCGTTGCAGCGACCGCCCAGACAGCGCCCGCTTTCCGGTGCGTAGAGCGCACCATGCGTCGTACAAACCAAGTATAAACCGGACATATCAAAGAACCTGCCCTTTTGCCAATCCATCTCAACCGGCACATGTCCGCAACGATTGAGATAAGCGTGAACCTTCCCGCCGAAACGGACAACGAAGGCAGATACCGGGACTTTCTCACCGTTAACTTCGAAGCAAACGCCCATCCCGCCTTCAACCAGCGCGGAGCTTTCGCAGATCAGGCGTTCGTGCGCAGCCATGCCGCCAATTCATCAACGCTGTCGACGCACAGCAACGGCGTCTCCGTCATCAACAAGTCGCGCGGGTGTGCGCCGTAACTGACAGCCAAGGCCGCGACACCGGCATTTTTTGCCATCAGCAGGTCATGCGTGGTGTCACCGATCATCAGCGTCGCGTCTTTTTCGATGCCGAACTCGTCCATCAGCTCTTCCAGCATTTGCGGATGCGGTTTGGAAAAACATTCGTCGGCACAGCGCGAACCGTGGAAGCATTCACCTATTCCGGTCACTTGAAATGCCTGATTCAGCCCATGGCGCCCCTTGCCGGTCGCCACCGCCAACACGTGACTTCTGACGCCCAGATCGCGGATCAACTCTGCAATTCCGGGAAACAAGGGCAAGGCCAAATTATGTGCAAGGAAATGATGCCGATAGCGTTCCGCCATTTCGCCATAACGTTCCTGCGTCAGACCGGGCAGCGCATGACTCATCGCATCCTGCATGCCCAGTCCGATGATGTAACGCGCGGCTTCGTCACTCGGCGCTGCCAGGCCCAGATCCCTGGCGGCAGCCTGGATGCAAAACGCTATGAATCCCGTCGAATCCATCAACGTCCCGTCCCAGTCGAAGACGATCATTTCAAATCGTGCCATGGCTCCGCTTTTCATTGGTATCGATACGGGTCAGGAATTGTTGCAGTTCGGGTGGCAGCGGAGCTTCCAGCTCCAGTGCCTGTCCGGTCAGCGGGTGAGTGAAAGAAAGCTTCGCGGCATGAAGAAACATGCGTTTCAAACCGGCCGTCTGCAAATCGCGGTTCAACTTGAAATCGCCATATTTGTCGTCACCCGCCAGGGGAAAACCCAAATGCGCAAGATGGACCCGGATCTGATGGGTGCGACCGGTCTTGAGTTCCACCTCGACCAGACTGAAATTCTCCCAGCGAGCAAGCAGACGAACAATCGAGTGGGCTTCCTTGCCGCCTTCGCCAACACTGACGCGACGCTCACCTTCGGCGGTCAGGTATTTGTTGAGTGGCAGTCGTACATGTTGCAACGCGTTTTGCCACCGCCCCTTGACCAGCGCCAGGTAGCGTTTTGAAATGCCGCCATCACGAAACAGGTCATGCAGTTTGACGAGAGCGGAACGTTTCGTGGCAACGATAAGCAAGCCGGAAGTCTCCCGATCAAGCCGGTGCGCCAACTCAAGGAAGCGGGCTTCAGGCCGGGCCTGGCGCAACTGTTCGATTACGCCAAAGCTCACGCCACTGCCGCCATGAACCGCCACTCCGGCCGGTTTGTCGAGGACGGTCAGCGCATCATCGGCAAAGACGATGGCAAATTCCCGGGCCGGGACGGCCGCCCGAGATGACTTCTCGGCCACCCGAATCGGTGGGACCCGGATCAGATCTCCCGACTGCAAGCGATAGTCGGCCCCGATCCGTCCCTTGTTGACCCGGACCTCGCCGCTGCGCAGGATGCGATAGATATGGCTCTTCGGCACGCCCTTGGCCACACGCAGCAGGAAATTGTCGATGCGCTGCCCGACGCCTTCTTCTCCGACTTCCAGCAGGGTCGCCGATTCTTTGCTTAAGTCATTCATTTGCAATACAATGAGCGTTGGTTTGCCGTCCCTCGACGGTGTGCCCGACGACCCGAAGTGGTGTCGGTGGCGCAGTTCCCGGGATGTTGCCGTTATCGCCCAGCTCAGGCTGCTGAAGACGGCATTGAGGCAGGAGCAGAACCGCCTGAATGATTGTGTTGATCGCAATTCCAGCCGGTTCCCCACCCGCCCCAGCAACCCACAGGGTATCTCGCTCGCCCGAAGCAGCGATAGTAATATGAATTACGCGCACTCAAGGCACACAAGATTGCTTTTGCGCAGGCTAAATAAATTTACGTCTGCGCCGAACAAAGACAAACCCCGACATTTATTTGCCAAGGCATGAATAACTCGCCCTTTTATCTGCAAATCTGGTCTGCGCCACCCATGAACTGAAACGGGTGGCGTGCGGTTTGTCGTGCCCCGCCCGCGCGTGGGAGCAGACATGAAACGCATGCTTTTCAATGCGACGCAAGCCGAGGAACTCCGCGTCGCGATTGTTGATGGTCAGAAACTGATCGACCTCGACATCGAATCGGCCTCGAAAGAGCAACGCAAGAGCAACATCTACAAGGCAGTCATCACCCGCCTCGAGCCCAGCCTCGAAGCCGCCTTTGTCGACTACGGCGCCGAGCGCCACGGCTTCCTGCCGTTCAAGGAAGTTTCCCGTTCCTTCTTCAAAGCCGATGTTGATCCGGCCCGCGCCCGCATTCAGGATGCGCTGCACGTCGGCCAGGAACTGATCGTCCAGGTTGAAAAGGACGAGCGCGGCAACAAGGGTGCGGCGCTGACCACCTTCATCTCGCTGGCCGGCCGTTATCTGGTGCTGATGCCGAACAATCCACGCGGCGGCGGTGTCTCGCGTCGCGTCGAAGGCGAAGACCGTCAAGAGTTGCGCGATGTCATGGACGCGCTCGACGTACCACCGGGGATGAGTCTGATTGCCCGTACCGCAGGCATCGGCCGCAACGCCGAAGAGTTGCAATGGGACCTGAACTACCTGATGCAGTTGTGGCGCGCCGTTGAAGGTGCCGCCCAGGGCCAGTCCGGCGCGTTCCTGATCTATCAGGAATCCAGCCTGGTGATTCGCGCGATCCGCGATTACTTCCATGCCGAAATTGGCGAAATCCTGATCGACACCGACGACATCTACGAACAGGCGCAGCAGTTCATGGCTCACGTGATGCCGGGCAACGTCAATCGCGTCAAGCGCTATCAGGATGACGTGCCGCTGTTCTCCCGCTTCCAGATCGAACACCAGATCGAATCGGCTTACTCGCGCCAGGTCACACTGCCTTCCGGCGGCGCCATCGTCATTGACCACACCGAAGCTTTGGTGTCCGTCGACGTCAACTCGGGCCGCGCCACCAAAGGCTCGGACATCGAGGAAACCGCCTTGCGCACCAATAGCGAAGCCGCCGACGAAATCGCCCGCCAGCTGCGCCTGCGTGACTTGGGTGGCCTGATCGTGATCGACTTCATCGACATGGAGAGCACCAAGAACCAGCGTGAAGTCGAGAACCGCCTGCGCGATGCCCTGCATCACGACCGCGCCCGCGTGCAGACCGGCAAGATCAGCCGCTTCGGCCTGCTCGAACTGTCGCGCCAGCGCCTGCGACCGGCATTGGCGGAAACCAGCTACGTCACCTGCCCGCGCTGCACCGGCACCGGCCACACCCGCAGCACCGAATCTTCGGCACTGCACATCCTGCGCATCCTCGAAGAAGAAGCCATCAAGGAAAACACCGGCGCGCTGCACGTTCAGGTGCCGGTGGATGTCGCCACTTTCCTGCTCAACGAAAAGCGTGTCGACATCGCCCACATCGAGCTGCGCCATCACGTCAATCTGGTGATCATTCCCAACCGCCATCTGGAAACGCCGCAGCAGGAAATCACCCGCCTGCGTCACGACCAACTCAATGCCGAGGGCACCGCGATCCCCAGCTACCAGATGGCCGAAAAACCGCTGGAAGAAGGCTACCAGACGCCATCGGCCAATATCGAGGCAAAGCCGGCGCGTGCCGAGGCTGCGGTCAAGGGCATTACGCCCGACCAACCCGCA
Source organism: Sterolibacteriaceae bacterium (assembly GCA_043738625.1). GTDB lineage: Bacteria > Pseudomonadota > Gammaproteobacteria > Burkholderiales > Rhodocyclaceae > JANYCD01. Next base: position 5,283 of record JAYUFR010000019.1, on the reverse strand, counting down.
CCCAACATCGAGCATCCGGCAAAGGAAGCAAAGACAGCACCGAAAGCGGAAGCCGGGTTTTTTGCAAAAATCATGGCCTTCTTCAGCGGCGCTCCAGCGGCAACTCCCGTTGCGGAACCGGCGCAAAAGCCGGCGCGTCGCGAACGCAGCGAGCGTGGCGGGCGCGATGGCCGCAACAAGGGCGGCAATCGCCGCGATGGGCGTGATGAGCGGCCCGCGCGCGAAGGTGGCGAGCGCAAGGAGCGCGGCGAACGCCCGGAACGTGGCGAACCACGTCCGCCCAAACGCGACGAAGCGCAGGCGGACGGCAATCGCGAACCACGCCGCAACAAGCCGGAACGCGGTGAACGTCCGCCGCGTCCGCCGCGTCCCGAACAAGGCGCGAAACCGGCGAACGCCGAATCGGCATCCGCTGACAATGCGCAATCTGCCGAAATTCCAAACGGACAGACCGATGCAGGTAGTCAGGGAGAACCACGTCGGCGCAGTCGTCGTGGCGGCCGTGGTCGCGGCGAACGCCGTCCGGAAGGCACCGAAACTAACGCTCACGAGTCGCTGAACGGCGCTGTTGCCGTCGAGGAATCGGCAGCGCCAGTAGCAAGCGCCATGCAGATGCCGGAGGCAGCAGTGCACAGCGTTGAGCAGAGCGTCGTCGTTGCCGAGACTTATGCACCGATCGTCGACGCTTCACCACCTGCGGCCGTGGTTGAAGCGGTGTTCGTGCCCCAGCCCATGCCCCAGCCCATGCCGCAGCCCGTGCCGTACCCCGTGACAGTAGCGGCGATGCCGATACCCGCAACGGTTGTCGAAGCCGCGCCAATCACGCAACCAACGCCACAATCAACCCCACAACCGATCAAGATCGACCTGTCCGGCTCGCTGCAACAAACAGGTTTGGTGATGATCGAAACCGCGGCGGAAAAGAAGGACCGCCTCGATGTCCAACCCATGGCTGGCGAGCAACCACAACTCGGGCGCAAGCCCAAGTCGGTGGTCGTGATCGCCGATGAGCCGCTGCAAATTGTGGAAACACGACGCGAGTAAAAAAGCACGACGCCGTGGAAGAAAGCAAAAGGGCGCACCACAGTGCGCCCTTTTTGTGATTCGGCGTTTTTGTCAAACAGCTAAACCAGCAAGTCAGCCTTTGCCCGTTTCTCGCGCAGGGCACGTCCATGCCGGTAGCGCGCCAGCAGACGACCATCGGTGACAATCCTGCCGATGGTGTCGCCCACTACCATCACGACGCCGAGCAGGGGCAACACCAGCATCAGCCCGGAGATTCCGGCCACCGCGCCGCCAACAAAAATCATCGTCACAGTGACCAACGGATGAATGCGCAGGCTCTTGCCGATGGTCAAGGGCATATAGACGAAGTCGTCCAGCATGCGCACCGCCACGAACAGCGCGACCGCGCCGTAAGCCATGTCCGGCAGTTGCGGAAAATCCGTCGCCGCCACCAGTACCACCAGAATGCCGCCGAGCAGGGAACCGACATAAGGCAACCACGCCAGGATGGCGCACACCAGCCCCAGGGCAAGCGGTGCGGGCATGCCCATCCACCACAGGCCTGCTGCCAGCGTCGCGGTATCCAGCAAGGTCAATTTGATCAGGCCGACAAAGTAGGCGCGCGTGGTGCAATCCACCTCGTGCAGCAGGTAGAGCGTCCTTTCAAAGAACGCATTGGGCACGGCCGCGCCCAACATGCGCTTGAAGCGGCCACCGTCGCGCAAAATGAAAAAAGTGATAAAGGGCGCCAGCAGCATCGAGGGCGCCCAGGTCGCGACGCCCGACACCACGGGTTCCAGATATTGTTCAGCATGGTCGGAGAGTTCGCTGAGGCGGATGCCGAGTTTGTCGGCAAGGTGCGCCCGCGCCAGCACGCTCCAGGATTGTTCGAGCGCGCGCCATGAACGATCAAGCAGGCTCAGCCCGCCTTGCAGGTAGCGCACCAGCGAAGCCTGCCAATCGATCAGATGTTCCGTCGCCCAGGGCAGCAACAAGGCCAGAAAGGCCAGCAACACGATCGCCAGGACTGCCATAACCAACGCCGAGGCGTCGGCGCGATGCATGCCGCGATACATCAATGCGGTAATGACGGGAAACAGCAAGTGATACAGAATCAGCCCAAGCAGGAAGGGAATCACCAGCCAGAGTATTTTTTGCAACAGGAACAGCAGGACGCAGGTGCTGCCGATGATCGAAGCCCACACCACCGGGCCCGAACCACGGCGCACGCCAATGCTCACAGGTGTTGCTCGGCGCGGGCGCCGTGTACGCTGTCGCGCAGCCGCGCGCCGAGATGTCGCGCCAGTTGCAGTGACAGCTTGGAAGCCGTCAGCGCATTGGTCTCCAGCAATTCCTGAAAATCCATGCGGAAGAACACGCCCAGGCTGCAAGCCGTTGCCGCTCTGGCCTGTGCGGCGCGCGGCGAATTATCCAGCAGCGCCAGCTCACCGAAAAAACTGCCCGGCCCGAGTTCAGCAATCCGGCCGCTCTCGGGTTGGCCCTGGCGGCAGATGGTCACCTTGCCGGCGAAGACGAAGTAGATCGCCTGACCGTCTTCGCCTTCATCAAAGATCACCTCGTCCTGCTGGTACTGCCGTTCGTGAAGCAGGCCATCCACGATGCGCAGTTCCCGTGCATCGAGCGTGGCGAACAGCGACAGTGCCTGCAAGCGCAGCAGCCTGTCGGGCAAGGGTTTCAATTGGGGCAGGCGCATGGTTGCAAGCAGTAATTGGGCATGGTCATTCTAGCGGAAGGCCGGCTCACTTCTGGTCCGCACGCAGCAGCAGCGCCACAGCCTGCGCCGCGATACCCTCGCCGCGCCCGGTGAGGCCAAGCTTCTCCGTCGTCTTGCCCTTGACGTTAACCTGCTGCGCAATGATGCCAAGATCCGCCGCGATATTGGCGCACATGGCCGCGGCATGCGGCGCAATCTTCGGTGCTTCGGCAATCACGGTGCAATCCACATTGCTCACGCGCCAACCGGCGGCGCGAATTTTTTCCATCGCCGCGCGCAGCAACATGCGGCTGTCGGCACCAGAAAAAGCCGGATCGGTGTCGGGGAAATGTCGTCCAATATCGCCGAGACCCGCCGCACCAAGCAAGGCATCGGTCACCGCGTGCAACAGCACGTCGGCATCGGAATGCCCGAGCAGTCCGCGCGCGCTTGCAATGCGCACGCCGCCAAGAATCAGCGGCCGGCCTTCCACCAATGCATGTACATCGAAGCCCTGCCCGACGCGGATGTCCATCATGTCTCCCTGTTTCCGAGGTTCAATTCCGCGAGGTGCAAATCCTCCGGCCATGTCACCTTCAGATTGGTGCCTTCGGCATGCACCAGCTTTGGTTGCAAACCGAGTGCCTCGATAGCGCCGGCCTCATCGGTAACATCGGCACACGCCTGCAACGCTTGCAGCAACTGGCGATGGCGAAACATCTGCGGCGTCTGCGCCTGCCACAATTGCTGGCGCGAAACGGTCGCGGCGATACGCGATGTCGAATCGGCACGCTTCAAGGTATCCGCCACCGGCCTGGCGAGGATGCCGCCCACCGCATCGTCGCCAATCTCGCGAATCAAGGCATCAACCTGCGCCACCGTCAGGCAGGGCCGCGCCGCATCGTGCACCAGCACCCAGTCATCCGCGCCAACGCTATCCGCCATGGCCTGCAGCCCGTTGCACACGCTGGCGGCACGCGTCTCGCCGCCACAACGCAGTACTGTGAGTTTGTCGCCAAGCGGACTCCAATCATGGCGCTGCCACTCCGCATCGTCCGCCGCAAGCACCACGAAGACTTTCGAAATCTGTGGCACGGCGCACAGCGTGGTCAGGGCATGATGGATCATCGGCCGCCCGGCCAGCGTCAAATACTGTTTGGGCAGCATCTCCCCCATCCGCGCGCCACTACCGGCCGCGGGCACCAATGCGACATAAGCCATGCCGAATTGTAAGGGTTGGCGTAAATCGAAGCCAGTTCAAATGGGCAGTCTGTCGATGCGGTCAGCGAAACATCATGAGCAGTTTGCGACCGAGGCGGTAACTGTCCGTATGATTGGCAATTGTTATCGGGATGTAAATCGGATAGTCTTTTTCGAATTAGCGACTTATTGCAAAAAACGGGGCGTCCGTATGATTACGAATAACCGGACAGAACTGTCCGACTAATAACTGTTAGCGCACATGACCACTCCCAACGAACTGATCAACGCACGGATTCGCGCTGATGCCAAGCTCAGTTATGCGCGAATCGTGCTGCAGTTGCTCAGCGAACGTGGCGGGAATGGCGGCAGTGACTTCGATCGCGCGCTACAAGAGGCATTTCTGTTTCACCTTCTCGGCGCGATGGAGGCGTTTGTTGGCGAACTGAACGTCTACTACGGTGCTGGTCTTCCGGCAGACGGGCTTTCTCGCGGAAAGTTGCGCACCGCTCTGCAGCAGCGCGGTGTGTCAAGCGCTGAGCTCGCAGAGCTATTTCAAATTGAGTCTGATCCAACATCATGGCTGTCGCACGCCAAGGAAATGAGAGATCACTCAACCCACCAAGCCGGAGTCCCGCGCGCCTACCATATGGGTGGTCCCAACCATGGGAAGGTATTCCTCAGAAATCCGTCAACGCAGCAACATGTAGAGGTGCATGTCACGGACGCTCTAGGTCAATGGCTAGGCGACATGGAGAGCCTGCTGGAAAGGCTGCGAAAAGATGCGCTCGCAACAAATGGGCTCTACCCCCCCATCGACCGGACAGCTTTGAGGCGGCTTTGCCGCCTCAAAGCCGCCGCTCATGTCGAACGCTAAAACACAGATGAAATCAATCCCGGAAGGCTTCCACCTCGCCGCGCCAACCCTGAACTTCAGGGAAACGTTCGAAAGCATTGTCGGCCCGCTTTACTGCCGCAAGGTGGACGTGGGGTATGAGTTCGGCATCTGGATCGAGCCGCGCCATTCCAATATCCGGGGCACCACGCATGGCGGTTTCATGACCGCGGTGAGCGACATGGCGTGCGGCCTGACCACCTACTTCCACTTCGGCGAATCGGGAACATCCTTCGTGACGGTGTCGATGAGCTACCAGTTCATCGGCGCCATCGCCATCGGTTCCTGGCTCAGTTCGATCTGCAAGATTCGCAAGGCGGGGCGCAGCACGGTGTTCGTGGATTGCGATCATTATGTGGACGGCGAGCTAGTGGGCGCATCGCAAGCCGTGATGAAAACCACCAAGAGCCGGGATGGAGAACCGGCACTCAAGCCGGACTTCTGATCCATGGCTGTGAGGCTTTCTAAG
>JAYUFR010000018.1:0-2612 GCA_043738625.1 Sterolibacteriaceae bacterium | reverse complement strand
AGCCGATCTGGCTCAGCACAACGGTGAGATGTTGTGAGATGGACGAGTAGTGTCTGATCTTGTAATCCGATTCTGCAAGCTCGTCGATGAGTTTGTTCCAGCGCGCCTGGAATTTCCATTCGGAGGCATTTGCTTTCAGCGATTCGGCACCGTCGATGGATTCGACCAGCAAGCCGGTCTTGTTATTACTTTGTGTCAAATGATCGCGGGATGCGCGGGTGATCCATTTGTTGAACATGAGTCCTGCACCCAGCGCGAACGGAAACACCACCAGAGGTACTGCGGCAACCCACCCGCCGAGCAGGGCGATGACGAAGATGAACAGGATCGCGAATGGAACGTCAGTAAGAATGAATAACGAGGTGCTGGTGAGTACTCCCCTTACCATTTCAAAACTGCGTATCTGCGATGCCAAAGTGCCGACAGACTGAGGGCGACAATCCAGACGGATGCCTAGTGAGCGTTGAAAAAACCACCGCGACAGATCGGTGTCTATGCGCTGACAGGTCTTGTCTATCGTGACGCTGCGCACATGCTTGATCAACAGCTCGAGCAATATGGCGATGATCACGCCGGAGGAGAGCACCCAAAGCGTCTGGAAGCCGTGGTTGGGGATCACGCGGTCATAAACTTGCATGGTGTAAAGAGAGGTGGCCAGCGTCAGGATATTGGTCAGCCCGGTGGCCAGGGCGGCTTCGAGGAAGATCATTTTGTGTTCATATACAGCGTCCCAGACCAGCGAGCCTGTCGTGACCTGTGCAGGATGCGTTGTAGAAGTATGCTTGCCGGGCAGCGAGACGCATTCGGTCTTGCTCAAGTTGTCGATCTTGACGAGTTGTCCCGCGATGCCTTGCGCTGTCCAGCCGCGGTCCGCGTTTTGTGCGACCACCGTGAACCAGCCTTGTTCGGTTTGCCAACCCAGAAAGGGCAGGTTGTGTGCGGACGGGGCAGTGAGGGTTTTTGGCTTGCCGTGCAGCCCCGCCGATTTCCATGCCGTCTGGATCACCACGACGGCAGGAGTTTGCTCCGAAAGTTTTTGCAGGGCATGGGCGATCTCATCCATGCGCTCGCGCGGCACGACCTGGCCTATGAGTTTGGCCGAGCGTTCGATCAGGGGGAGGGCGGATTCTAGTTTCAATTGGCAGGGGTTTTAATTGGTGGCAGGTGACATCTTCAAGTTGCCGGTCAGTAGCCGGAGGCGCAGGGCGGAACGGGTTATCTGGGCTGAGGCATCAGCTGCCGCCATTTCGGCGCTAGCGGTTTCTTGGGCTGAATTCAATACTTCGAGCCAGCCCTTTCTGCCCGTCGTATATTGGCGCACATAAGATTCGAACACCTCATTGGATATTTTACTCGATTGCGTGGAATTTTCGAAACGCAGACGCGCCGAGATCAGTTGATTCCAATCGGTGGAGATGCTTTGCTGCAAGTCAAGCAAGGCCGTATCACGGTTTTGTCTGGCCGCTTGCCGCTTGGCGGTCGCCGAGTCGACGCCGGAGATCGATGAGAGACCCGAGCCGGGCTGTATGTTCATCGTCAGCATGGTGCGGTTGCCGGCGGGGTAACTGCCGGGGACGTTGCCACCATAAATCTTTTCATATGTAAGGGCCAGCTGTGGCAGGTACACCGATTTCTTGGAGCTGATGTCGGCGTCCGCCGCCGATTCTTCGGCGGCGAGCCTGACCAGCGTAGGAGAATACTCAACCGCCAGTTTCTGTGCATCCTTTTCGCTTCTGGGCACGTCCGGCGTGTCGGCATCGAGGGTCGCTATCTTTTCGATTTTTTTACCCGTCAACTGGGACATCTGCATCAGCGCGTTGGAAAGATCCTGGGTGATAGTGGAAAGGTCGTTGGTCGCCTGATAGAGGCGAGATCGGGCCAGTCCCTTGTCGATCGGAGGTGTCACATCATGTTCGACGCGGCGGGTGACGAGTTGTAATAATTTTTCGTGCTCGCGCACATTCTTGATGGCATATGCCTGTCGAGCTTGGAGACGCAACACTTCTGTGTAGGCGGTGACCAGATTGAGGAGGGTGTCCCGTTTGGCCTCGTTGATGACGGCTTCAGAAATATCAAGGCGGGACTTGGCACCATCGATGTTCGCGGTGATCTTACCCCCGGTCCAGAGCGGCTGTTGTATTGTCACGACGGTGTTCGACGGGCCGCTTTCCTGCTTTGAAGCTGATAGGCTGGGCGTCGGATAGCGCTGCCAATACGCCGCATCGAGGTCAGTCTTGGCAGCATCATAGGAAGATTGGTGTGACAGGATCGCGGGGTGTGTTGCCAGAGCTTGCTGGGCAGCGTGTTCAAAAGTCCATACCTGGATGCGCTCTTCGCTCAAGGCCGGATTTGTCTGGAGCGCGAGTACCAGGGCAATGCCTGTCAATGTTTTTAGAAATGGTCTGGGCATAGGGTCCGGACATGATAATTTCGCATGTCACTTAAGACTTTATTTTTGCTGGCTTATCATATCATGCATCCTGGCAGGAGGGGTTTCACCTGCAGCTGTACGCGCCCATGTGGGCCGGTATGGCGTGTCGCAACATGAGTTAGATCAAGTCCAGTGCAAGAAAATGAAATCGCGGATTTTCCTCCAGTGATTTTTTAAGCAG
>JAYUFR010000017.1:0-2632 GCA_043738625.1 Sterolibacteriaceae bacterium | reverse complement strand
TGGGGCCGGAGTTTTTTTCCGTCACCTACGGCGCCGGCGGGTCGACGCGCGAGCGCACGCTGGATGTGGTGCTTGAAATCAAGCACGATGGTCTTGAGGCCGCACCACATTTTTCCTGCATTGGTTCGACGCGGGAGAGCATTCGCACGCTGCTGGCCCGCTATGAAGCCGCGGGCATCCACCGCATTGTCGCGCTGCGCGGCGACTTGCCTTCGGGCGTGGTCGATGCCGGCGAGTTCCACTACGCCAACGAGTTGGTGGCGTTCATTCGCGCCGAAACCGGCGACCGTTTCCACATTGAAGTGGCAGCCTATCCCGAGGTGCATCCGCAGGCGAAGAGCGCGCGCGACGATCTGCTCAACTTCAAGCGCAAGGTGGATGCTGGCGCCAGTTCGTCCATTACCCAGTATTTCTACGACGCCGATGGTTACGAGAAATTCGTCGATGCGGCGCGTGGGCTGGGGGTGCAGGTTCCCATCGTGCCGGGCATCATGCCGGTCGCCAACTTCGCCAAGCTGGTGCGCTTCTCCGAGGCCTGCGGCGCGGTGATTCCCTCGGCGATGCGCGACAGGTTCGCCGCGTACGGTGACGATGCCGATTCCGCACGCGCCTATGGCCTCGATGTGGTGACAGAGTTGTGCCGGCGCCTGCTGGCGCTGGGCGCACCGGGCCTGCATTTCTATGCGATGAATCAGGCCGGCTTGACGACCGAAATCATCAACCGGCTGCGCGGCTAGCTACCTTTTTCCCGCCAGCAGTACTCCGGCCAGGATCAGCGCGGTGCCGATCCATTGCCAGAGCGAGACCGGTTCGCCGAGCAGCCAAGTGCTCATGGCGATGGTCATCACCGGGCCGATGGTGCCGATGAGCGCGGCTTTTCCACTGCCGATGCGCGGAATCGCGGCCGACAGGGCGAACACTGGCAGCACCGTGGAAAACAGCGCCAATCCCAGCGTCAGCGCATAGACCTGCCAGGGTTGGTCAAGCGCTCGCAGCGGCTGCGTGAGCAAAAAATGCAACAGGATTGCTCCGGTTGAGGCGAGCATTGACAATGCCGCGAAGCGTGCTGCGCCGACCATGGGAATGATGCGGCCGCTGCCCACTAGATAGATTGCGTAGCACAGCGCGGATGTCATGATGAAGCCGCCGCCGATCCACACGGTGCGCATGTCCCGCGCCATGTGCAGGTCGTGGGCGAAGGCCGCGGCGATGCCGGCGTAGCAAAGCAGCAACGCGCCGAAATTGCGCCTGCCGATGGGTTGGCGGTAAAACACCGCGCCAAGGATCAGGGTCATGGCGGGATAGCTGAACAGGATCAGTCGTTCCAGACTGACCGAGATGTAATGCAGGCCGATGAAATCAAGCAGGCTTGCAGCGTAATAGCCGAGCAGGCCCAGCGTCATCACGACCAACCATTGCCGCGGCGAAAGCGGTTGCAGCCGGCGCGACTCGCGCAGGCCGATCACGGCGAAGAAGGGCAGGCAGAAGGCCATGCGCAGTGCGAGCAGCGTCACCGCCTCGATCGGCCAGTGATAGGCGAGCTTGACCCAGATCGCCTTCATTGAAAGGCTGAACGCGGCGATCAGCGCCAGCCAGACGCCGACGGTGTGTGCTCTATCTTTCATGCAACGGCGATCTAGCGACGCCGGCCGCCGAGAATGGAACCCAGTACACCACGAATGATTTCGCGTCCGACCTGCGAGCCGATGGCGCGCGCGGCGCTGGAGACGGCTGCTTGCACCGGTGATTGTCGGCGCGAATTGCCACCGCTGAAAACGCCGCCGAGCATGCCGCCCAGTTCGCCGAGAATGCCGCCGTCGGAAGCAGGCGGGACATTAGTGGTCGGAGTTTCCGTTGCCGGGTTGGTGGACGTGGTGGAGGTGGCTTTTGTCGATGTGGTTCCACCCTTGAGCTTCTCGTAGGCCGATGCGCGGTCTGCGGTTTTTTCGTAATGGCCGTAGAGCAGTGACGCCTTGATCGCGATAGTGCGTTCGTCCGCAGTGAGCGGCCCGATGCGCGACGAGGGTGGCAATACCCAGGCACGTTCGACGATGGCCGGTGTGCCCTTGGCGTCGAGAAAAGACACCAGTGCTTCGCCAACACCGAGTTCGGTGATCGCGGTTTCGACGTTGAGTTTGGGATTGGCGCGCAAGGTTTGCGCGGCGGTCTTCACTGCCTTCTGGTCGCGCGGCGTGAAGGCGCGCAGGGCGTGCTGCACGCGGTTGCCGAGTTGACCGAGTACGGTATCCGGCACGTCGAGCGGATTCTGTGTGACGAAATAAATGCCAACGCCCTTGGAGCGGATCAGGCGCACCACCTGCTCGATTTTTTCGAGCAGCGCGGGTGGCGCTTCGTTGAACAGCAGGTGGGCTTCGTCGAAGAAGAACACCAGCTTGGGTTTGTCGAGGTCACCGGCTTCGGGCAGTTGCTCGAACAGTTCGGCCAGCAACCAGAGCAGGAAGGTGGCGTAGAGACGTGGCGAGTTCATCAGCTTTTCGCCGGCGAGGATGTTGATCACGCCATGGCCTTTGCTGTCGGTCTGCATCAGGTCGGCGATGTCGAGCATCGGTTCGCCGAAGAAGTGTTCGCCGCCTTGTTGTTCGATCTCGAGCAGACCGCGCTGGATGGCGCC
>JAYUFR010000016.1:0-8110 GCA_043738625.1 Sterolibacteriaceae bacterium | reverse complement strand
CGGTAAAACCAGTGATCTTCTGCATCAACGTAATGTGGAGCAAGGCCAACATCACCACCAGTAGCACGCGGCGATGATGCTCCATCCACTCCAGCACGACCGAGTGCTTGCCGTTGTCAGACTTGGCTTCAGTATTCATGTCGGGATTCTACCGGGCCGGCCCTTGCCAAAGGCCCTCGAAACGTGGCGCGGTGTCGGCTTTCGTGGCACCTCTGACGAAAACTCGACAGATTGATGCGTAAAATGTTGCAATTCCGCACGCCAAGGCCCCAAATAGCCTTGGCATGGAATCTGCTCTATAGTTCTCAGGCTAATCCAAAGGAGAGACAAAATGCCTCGCAAACAAGCTGGTTTTACCCTTGTCGAAATCGCCATCGTGCTGGTCATCATCGGCCTGCTGCTCGGTGGTGTGCTCAAGGGCCAGGAGTTGATCAATAGCGCGAAAGTCAAGAATTTCGCCCAGGACTTCCGCAATATTCCCCTGTTCATCTATGGCTATCAGGACAAGTACAAGGCATTGCCTGGGGATGACAGAAATGCCTCAAATCACGCAACAGGCTCGGCTAATGCGACTACACCCACGTCATCTGGTGGGACCGCCTGTGGCGGTCCTTGCGTTGGGAACGCCGTAATTGATGGAACTTGGAACTCAGTCACTGCGACCGATGAGACCTTCCTGTTCTGGCAGCATGCCCGCCTCGCCGGATTGGCCTCGGGGTCGACCAGCGTCACCGATCCAGATTACATACCAAAGAATGCTGATGGCGGAAAAATCGGCATCGAGAGTGGCGCCGCTGCCACCGGTGGCGCCTACGTTGGCCCCGATCCGGCATTACCAACCTTGGCGCTCAGCTCTACCTATCTGGTATGTTCGTCAGGTATTTTGGGGAAATTTGCCAAACAACTGGATGTCACGCTGGATGACGGCAACACAGCGACGGGCTCTCTGCGAGTCGTACCCATGAACCAAACACGTGGCACTCCGGCACTGGCGACAACGGCGGTTGACGATTCCACGTCTTATATTGTTTGCATGGCGATGTAGGCATAGTCTCCTGACCAATAAAAAGCCCGCTTCGGCGGGCTTTTTATTTCACCACCAGCAACCTGGATTTGGGGGATAAATTAATTCTGTGGGGGAATAAAAGTCCAAATAATTTCTTGTCTATTTTGCCGAGCGCTTGCCTATAATCCGGCACTATGGATATTGAAGTCTGGATGACACTCAAGTATCGGGCTGCGCTGGCTTGGTGGTTGACTCTTGGTCCGAATGGGCCTTATTACCTTTGGCTCGGCGGTGGTGTCCTCGCACTACTGTTTTGGTCATGGGTTTCGTATCGTGTCATACGACGAATTCTCGGACAGCGGAAGTTCAATGGCACGTGGTACAACGCGCAGCGCTGGCTTGTATTGCTGCAAGATACCCAAGACCGGGAGCGCCAGGGTCTGATCCTGAACTACAAAGAAGCGAAACTTCTCGACTTGTATCGGACAGGTCGCCGCTCAAAACTTCGCGATCTGGCACGACGTGGCGGTTCGGTTTGAGAAAGAGGGTAGAGACCTTGATCTCTGCTTACGACCCGCGACGGATTTCTCTTGAATCGAGCTGTTAACGCAATAGCGGTATAGCTTTATTTACCCCGCAACAGCTTCTGTTCCCCAGTTGTGAGCGATTGCGGCGTTCCCAACAGCACTACCACATCGCCTTCCGCCAAAACGTCTTCCCGGCTGCTGCTCTTGCGCGCAGCGCCTTTGCGGCGCACGGTGGAAACATCTGCTCCACAAGCATCGAGTTGGAGGTCGGCCAGGCGTTTGCCGATGGCATAGGCACCCTCGCCCAGCGTCACAGCAAGCAGCCTGCGCTGGTCAGCGTCCGCCAGATGATCGTTCGCATCAGTCGCGCCGTGAAAAAAACCCCGCAGCAACACGTAATGTTGCTCACGCATTTCGCGCAGGCGCCGTATCACCCTGGACATCGGAATGCCAAGCAAGGCCAAGGCGTGGGTCGCCAGCATGACACTGGACTCGAGGGCTTCTGGCACCACCTCGGTCGCGCCGGCTGCAAGCAGACGATCCACATCGGCATCTTCGGCGGCCCGCACCAGCACGGGTAAATCAGGCCGCAACTGACGGGTATGGTGGAGCACGCGCAAGGCTGCCTGTCGATCAGAGAAGGTGATGATCAACACATCGGCGCGCGCAATGCCGGCAGCGACGAGTGTCTCGCGTCGTGCGCAGTCGCCATACGTGACGGGTTCGCCGGCGGCAGCGGCGTCGCGCACCCGGTCCGGGTCCGGGTCGAGCGCCAGGAAAGAGACGCCTTCCTGTTCCAGAAAACGCGCCAGATGCTGGCCGGTGCGACCATAGCCGCAGAGAATTGCATGTTTCTCCGTTCCCATTGAACGCACCGCGATCTCTGTCAGTTGCATGGAGCGGGTCAGCCATTCGGACGCGACGAAACGCAATACGATGCGATCCGAAAATTGCACGATTAACGGTGCCAGCAACAGCGACAGCACGAGTGCCGCAAGCACGACTTGCAGCACCTGATCAGCGGCCAGGCTTTCCTGTCGAATCTGTGCCAGCAACACGAAGCCGAACTCGCCTCCCGCACACAGCCACAGGCCGGTGCGCAGGGCAGTACCTGGGGTCGCGCCAAACATGCGCGACAAAGCGGCGGCGACAGCCAGCTTGACACCCATCAGCAGCGCCAGCACCAGCATCACCCATGGCAGATTTACAGCCACGGCGGACAGATTGAGCATCATGCCGATGGTGATGAAAAACAGCCCCAACAGCACGTCGCGGAAGGGCTTGATGTCTACTTCGACCTGATAGCGATACTCGGTTTCGGAGATCAGCATGCCGGCGACAAATGCGCCAAGGGCGAGAGACAGGCCAGCCAGTTCCGTCACCCAAGCCAATCCCAATGTGATCAACAGCACGTTGAGCACGAACAGTTCCGCCGATTTGCGGCGCGCCACAATGAAGAACCAGGCGCGCATCAGGCGCTGGCCGAAAAAAATCACCACCGTCAGCACCAGCACGGCCTTCAATCCTGCCAGCGCCAGGGTCTGCGCCATTGCGGCAGGCTGTGCCAGGGCCGGCACCAGAATCAGCAGCGGAACGACCGCCAGATCCTGAAACAGCAATACGCCGAGCACCTCGCGGCCATGTTTGGAATCAAGCTCCAGCCGCTCGCTCAGCAGGCGTGAGAGCACCGCTGTTGACGACATCGCAGCCACGCCACCCAGGGCAAAACCTGCCGGCCAGCCAAGGCCGAACCCTTTTGCCAGCAACATCGCAATTAGCAGGGTCACGAATACCTGCGCTGCGCCGAGGCCAAAAACGATGCGTTTCATGCTGTACAGACGCGGCAGGGAAAACTCCAAACCAATGGAGAACATCAGAAACACGACACCGAACTCGGCCAGATGGCCGGCGCTGGCGGTATCGGGTAGCAGGTTGAGCGCGTGGGGACCGATCGCTACACCAACCATCAGGTAACCCATGATCGGCGGCAGACTGAAGGAACGAAACACCACTACCACCAGCACGGCCATGGTGAGCAACAGCACAACCAGTTCCAGAGGCGTAATCATTCGGTCGATGGGGTCATGATTGACACTTGTATAATCGTTGTCATGATAACCGTCCGCCGTCCATGACCCAAACATTTACCCATGATCGCGCACTGGCGATGGCGCGGCGCGTGTTGCGCATCGAAGCCGAAGCGGTGGCGGCACTTGCCGAGAAGCTTGACGCTCAGTTCACCCGCGCGATTGAATTGATCTTGTCCTGCCATGGCCGTGTCATTGTCAGTGGCGTCGGCAAGTCGGGGCACATCGCGCGCAAGATTGCCGCCACCCTTGCCAGCACCGGTACGCCAGCCTATTTCGTTCATGCTGCCGAGGCGGTGCACGGTGATCTGGGAATGATCACGCGCGAGGACGTGGTAATAGCGATTTCCAATTCAGGCGAGAGCGACGAACTGCTGACCATCGTGCCGCTGATCAAACGTCAGGGCGGACGACTGATTGCGATTACCGGTAACAACGACTCTTCATTGGCCAGAGAGGCCGATGTGCATCTGGACGCAGGCGTAAAAGAAGAGGCCTGTCCGCTCAACCTGGCGCCGACAGCCAGCACTACTGCGGCGCTGGCACTGGGTGATGCCCTGGCGGTAACGCTGCTTGATGCGCGTGGTTTTGGTGCCGAGGATTTTGCCCGCTCCCATCCCGGCGGCACCTTGGGCAGACGGCTGTTGACGCATGTGCGCGATGTCATGCGCGGCGCTGCGGAAATTCCCGCAGTCGCCGAATCGACGCTGCTGCCTGACACCTTGCGCGCCATGTCGCAAGGTGGGCTGGGGATGGCGGTGGTCAGCAGCGCCGAGGGGCGGTTGTTGGGGATATTTACCGATGGCGATTTGCGCCGCGCCATGGAAAAACAGGGTGACCTGCGCATCATGACCGTCGGCCAGGTCATGACGCACAACCCGCGTACCATCGGCGCCGAACGGCTTGCCGTGGAAGCCGTGGAAATGATGGAGCAGCACAAGATCAGCCAGTTGCTGGTGATTGATGACGGCGGGAAACTCATCGGTGCGCTCAACATGCACGACCTGTTTCGCGCCAAGGTGATCTGATGGATGCCGCAAAGAGCAAAGCGGCCGGACTCATGCTGATGGGCTTCGATGTCGACGGTGTGCTCACCGACGGCAGCCTCTACTATAGCAGCCAGGGTGACGAATTGAAGGCTTTCTCCAGCCTTGACGGCCACGGTCTGAAAATGCTGGCGAGCGCGGGCGTAAAGTTGGCGATCATCACTGGACGCACGTCCCGGGCGGTGGAATTGAGAGCGCAAAACCTTGGGATTACATTGTTGCTGCAAGGCGTCGACGACAAACGATCTGCCATGGCGAAACTGCTGGCGAGCCTTGGTCTTGGCTTCAAGCAGGCCGGTTACATGGGCGACGATGTTGTAGACCTGCCATTGATGCGCGCCTGCGGATTTTCTGCCACGGTAGCCGATGGTCATTCGCTGCTGCATCAGCATGCGGATTATGCGGCCCGAAAGAATGGCGGCCATGGCGCGGTACGAGAGGTCTGTGAATTCATCCTCGGTGCCCAAGGCAAGCTGGACGCGGCCATGGAAACTTACCTGACATGAAAAATCTGGGAACAACCTTGTTTCCCCTGCTGCTGTTGGGGCTGCTGGCCGCACTCACTTTCTGGCTGCAACGTACCACGAATTTCGACGACCCCCTGAGCCGGGCGAAGGCAAGACACGACCCTGATTCCATCATTGAACATTTCACCATTCAGCGCTTCGATGTCGCCGGGGACCTGAAGAACTTTCTCACTGCCGAGAAACTCGTCCACTTCCCCGACGATGACAGTACCGAGGTGGCCAATCCGGCATTGACCGTTTTCCAGGGGCAGTCACCAACGCATATCACTGCAAAACGCGCGTGGTTGAACCACGACGGGAAGGAAGTTCATCTGATGGATCAGGTGCGTCTCGTGCACAAGAGCGCGACCAGTGCCCCCGACACCATACTTGAAACCGCCAGGATGACCGCATACCCTGATGAGCAAACGGCGCACAGCGACGACCCGGTCACGATCAGCCAGGGCCAAAGCATTGTTGTCGGCAGCGGAATGGATTACAACGGCAAGACAAGCGTGTCGGTGCTCAGGGGCCGGACGCATGGAATTTTCTATAGGACCCATTGATCATGTTCAACAAGCAAATCCGGTTGCTGGCAGTGTTGTTCAGCACGTTGTGCGTCTCTTTGTCATCCATGGCGGAAAAAGCCGATCGCGACAAGCCGGTCAATCTCGAAGCAGACCGCATCACCGTGGATGATGCGAAGAAGATCCATGTATTCGAAGGCAACGTGCAACTCACCCAGGGGACTTTGGTGATACGTGCCGACAAGATGGTCGTTACGCAAGATGCCAGCGGTTATCAAAAGGGTGTTGCAAGTGGCGGCGCCGATGGACTGGCGCGTTTCCGTCAAAAGCGCGAAGGCAAGGACGAATACATTGAAGGAGAGGCCGAACGGATTGAGCACGACGGCGCGGCGGACACAACGCAGCTATTCACCCGTGCCTGGGTTAAAAGCGGGCTTGATGAGGTTCGTGGGCAGTACATCGCGTTTGATGCGAAGACCGAAACCTATCTGGTCTCCAACGGCCCGAACGGCACGACTGTTTCTTCAGCGAAACACGAACGTGTAAGAGCCATCATCCAGCCGCGCAACAAAGGCCCTGCGGTCCCGTCTACATCCAGCCGCGCGGTCAATCCGCCGCTCAAGGCAGCACCGGAGTTATCTGCTCCGGAAAACAAGGCGCCCGATCCTCAGTGAGCAGCCTTGCCCCGTAAAAAAGCGGCCCCAGTCAGGCCGCTTTTTTATTGCGCCACCATATCAGGCCTCCTCTACATGGTCAAAAATAAAATTTAACCTATTGAATTATAATGATTTATTGAAATTTTCATTTATATGGTGCGTTGCATCAAAAAAGGCTTGACAGCGGGGTTTTCACCCTTATAATTTGGGTCATGATGCAGCGCAACATCGCGACTCCCTGAAATCACCGGGTGTGGCGAGATTCAAGATGTGAAGCAAACCACTACTCGAAGTTTTTTTGAACCGATATCAAGGAGAAACCCATGTCCTACGCAATCCCCGAGCAATTCGCCACCAGCAACAAAACCTACGTCGAATCACTGCTGACCATCGCCAATACCGCGTTTGCCAGTGCCGAACGTTTTGCCGCGCTCAACCTGAATACCGCCCGTTCGGTTCTTGAAGGCTCCGTCACCAGCGCCAAGAGCCTGTTGGCGATCAAGGATGTACAAGAACTGCTGAGCACCCAATCCACATTGGCCAAGCCGACCCTGGAAAAATTCGTTGCCTACTCGCGCAGCGTCTATGAAATCGGTTCGCAAACCCAGGAAGAACTGACCAAAGTATTTGAAGCCCAATACGGCGAGATTAACAAGAATATCAGCACCGCCCTGGACAAGGCTGCCAAGAGCGCCCCAGCCGGTTCTGATGTCGCTGTGGCCGCCGTCAAGTCAGCCATTGCCGCCGCGAACTCTGCTTACGACAGCATCAACAAGGCTGCCAAGCAAGTTGCCGAAATCGCCGAAGCCAACGTAACGGCCGCTACCAATGCCACCGTCAAGGCCGTCAGCTCGACCGCCACGGCGAAGGTCAAGAAGGTTGCCTAAGTAAAAGCTCCGGCAAACGATGTCTCCTCCTCCGGCCCGCAAAGGGCTGGTTTGTAGCCCCGGTACTTAGTACCGGGGCTCTTTTTTTGTGCTCGTCAAACCTCAACGTTCCTCAAATTCCAGCGCCAGCGCCGCCACTGCGGCACGAATCTCCGTCATGGCCGGCCCCACCTGCGCGGGGTCGCCGCGCACACCGAGCTCCAGATGGCGACGCACCTTGTCATCGCCGAACGACGGCAGGCTGAAAACCTTGATGCCCGGGTAGTCGATTTCGATGCGCTGCATCAGGTCAATCAATACCCCCTCATTGCCTTCCCACACCACAATGGATACTTCGGTTTCGATTGAGCGATTGAAGCGATCACGATAGTAATGGTCAAGCACCCACTCGACCATCGGCCAGGCCATTTGCGGAAAGCCGGGCACAAAGTGATGCTCGGCAAATGAAAATCCGGGCACGCGGTTGACCGGATTGGGAATGATGCGGCTGCCAATCGGAAACTCGGCCAGTTGCAGCCGATTAAGGTTGATCTGCTCGCCATATTTGGCGCGAATTTCCGCAGCGGCTTGCGGATGCAAACCCAATTCGATGCCAGCCGCCATGCCCGCTGCCTGGCGCGTGTGGTCGTCAGGCGTGGCACCGATGCCGCCAAAGCTGAACACGATATCGCCTGAAGCCAGCGTCCGACGCAAAATTTCCGCCAGAAACTCGCGCTTGTCGCCCGCGTAGGTCACCCAGTCAAGCGTCAAACCCCGCGCAGCGAGCAGTTCAATCAACTTGGCAAAATGTTTGTCCTGCCGCTTGCCACGGATGATTTCATCGCCGATGATCAGTGCGCCAAAACCCATTGTGTCGTTCCTTGTCTGT
>JAYUFR010000015.1:0-2642 GCA_043738625.1 Sterolibacteriaceae bacterium | reverse complement strand
CCCCCAAGGGGGCGCGTAAGCCCCTTGAGGCGGCCCGGCGGGACTGACATGGAAATCCAGCTGTGGTGGCTATTGGCCCTGCCGGCATTTTTTGCCCTCGGCTGGGTTGCCGCCCGCATCGACATCAAGCAACTGGTACGCGAGTCGCGCGCTCTGCCAGGTTCTTATTTTCGCGGCCTCAATTTTCTGCTGAATGAGCAGCCAGACAAGGCGATTGAAGCCTTTCTCGAAGCCGCCCGGGTCGATCCGGAAACCGTCGAATTGCATTTTGCCCTGGGCAGCCTGTTCCGTCGTCGTGGCGAAACCGATCGCGCCATTCGCGTTCACCAGAATCTGGTTGGCCGCGAAGGGTTCTCCGATGAACAGCGTCTGCACGCTTTATCGGAACTGGGGCAGGATTACCTGAAAGCCGGGTTGCTCGATCGTGCCGAGGAAATTTTCCTCAAGCTGCGTTCGACTTCACGCGACGAAGAAGCACTGAAGTCGCTGCTTGAAATCTACCAGCAGGAAAAGGACTGGGCCAGGGCCATCGCCATCGCCGAGTCGCTGCCGGGGCATGCTGATCACTTGTGGCAAAAGGAAATCGCCGAGTTCTGTTGTGAACTGGCATCCGCGGAACTGTTGCACGGACGGACCGCCGAGGCGGGACGTTATCTGGAGCGGGCAATTGCCGCCAACCGCAAATGTGTGCGCGCCACCATCTTGCAAGGCGACCTGGCCTGGAGTTGTGGCGATAGCGATGCCGCGATCGAGGCATGGACCCGGGTTGAAACACAGAACGCAGTTTATGTCGCGCTGGTGGCGGGCAAGCTGATGGAGGCCTATCGCAAACTTGGCCGTACCGAACAGGGCATCCAGTTGTTGCGCGCTTATCTTGAACGGCATCCTTCACTGGACCTGCTCGATTCTGTGGTGCAGGCTGAACAGGCATTGGGCGGTCCGGAAGCCGCCTACACGCTGGTGCGCGATGAACTGCGGCGCAATCCGACGTTGCTCGGGCTCGACAAACTGCTCGAAGCGCAGATATTGATGGCGTCAGCGGAACGCCGCCCGGATCTGGAACTGATGAAGAATCTGATCCACGGCCATACCCGGCGCGTTGCGCGTTATCGTTGCGACAATTGTGGTTTCAAGGCGCGCCAGTTTTATTGGCGTTGTCCGGCATGCGGCGGATGGGAAACGTATCCGCCGAAGCGGACTGAAGAGTTTGATTTAACGCCGTGAGGAGTGAAGAGTAAGAGTGAGGAGTAAAGCAAACGTGGTTTTATGCTCCTCACCCCTTACTCCTTACTCCTCGCTATCGAAAAGGGAGACGCGGTGAGAATTACTGTAATCGGAACCGGCTACGTCGGGCTCGTGTCGGGCACCTGCCTCGCGGATGTCGGCAATGACGTGCTCTGCCTGGATCTGGATGCGAACAAGATCCGCATCCTCAATGAGGGGGGCATTCCCATCTACGAACCCGGCCTGGAGGCGATGGTACGCAAGAACGAGGCGGCTGGCCGCTTGCGGTTCACGACCAATGTCGAGGAAGCCGTCGCTTTCGGT
Organism: Sterolibacteriaceae bacterium; assembly: GCA_043738625.1. GTDB lineage: Bacteria > Pseudomonadota > Gammaproteobacteria > Burkholderiales > Rhodocyclaceae > JANYCD01. The sequence goes on along the minus strand of JAYUFR010000015.1, from coordinate 1,094 downwards.
ACCATGCAATTCATCGCCGTGGGCACCCCGCCTGACGAGGACGGCGCTGCCGATCTGCAATATGTTGTTGCCGCTGCACGCAATATCGGCAAGCACATGACGGGATACAAGGTTGTGGTCGACAAGAGCACGGTCCCGGTCGGCACGGCCGACAAGGTCAGCGCGGCCATCGCCGAAGAGCTGAAGAAGCGTGGCGTCGATACTCCCTACAGCGTCGTCTCCAACCCGGAGTTTCTCAAGGAAGGCGCGGCGATCGAGGATTTCATGAAACCCGACCGCATCATCGTCGGTGCCGAAGATGCGCAGGCGATCGAACTCATGCGTCAGCTGTATGCGCCATTCCAGCGCAACCATGAGCGGGTCATCATGATGGATCTGCGCTCGGCCGAACTGACCAAATACGCTGCCAATGCCATGCTGGCGACCCGCATATCCTTTATGAATGAACTGGCCAATCTCGCCGAGACTTTGGGCGCGGACATCGAACTGGTGCGCCAGGGCATCGGTTCCGACCCGCGTATCGGCTACCATTTTCTTTATCCCGGTTGCGGCTACGGCGGGTCCTGCTTTCCCAAGGATGTGCAGGCGCTGATCCGCACCGCGGCAGAGTCGGGTCAGCACTTGCAGGTGTTGCAGGCCGTCGAAGAAGCCAATGAAATCCAGAAGCACGTGCTGACACGCAAGATCGTCAAGCGTTTCGGCGACGATTTGTCGGGAAAAACTTTCGCGCTGTGGGGATTGGCGTTCAAACCCAATACCGACGACATGCGCGAGGCACCGAGCCGCGTGTTGATCGGTGAATTGTTTGAGCGCGGTGCGAAGGTGCGTGCCTACGACCCGGTGGCCATCGCCGAAGCCCGCCACATCTATGGCAGCGATGTGCGCATCACCTTCGCGCAAACGCCGATGGACGCACTGACCGGCGCCGATGCGCTGGCAATCGTCACCGAATGGAAGGAATTTCGCAGTCCCGACTTTGAAGCAATCAAGGCCAAGCTGAAGACACCGACGATTTTCGATGGACGCAATCTCTATGATCCGGCACATCCACGTCGCGCAGGGCTGGAGTATTTTGCGATTGGCAGGAGATGAAA
>JAYUFR010000014.1:0-2648 GCA_043738625.1 Sterolibacteriaceae bacterium | reverse complement strand
TGCCGCGCATCATCACGTCATGGTTGCCACGGCGCGCGCCGTAACTGTTGAAGTCGGTCTTGCCGACGCCGTTGGCGATCAGGTATTTGCCGGCCGGTGAGGCTTCCTTGATGGAACCGGCAGGGCTGATGTGATCGGTGGTGATGGAGTCGCCGAAGACGCCCAGCGCCCGCGCGCCGTGAATGTCGCCGCCAATGGCTGGAGGTTTTACCGAGAAGTCGTCGAAGAAGGGTGGCTCGGCGATGTAGGTCGATGCCGGCCAGTTGTAGACCTGTCCCGAAGCACTGGGCACCTGGCTCCACAAATCGCCTTTGGCGGTGAGCTTGCGATAGTTGTCGGCATAGGCCTTCGGGTCCATGGCGACTTTCATCACCGCCTGGATTTCGGCACTGGTTGGCCAGATATCTCCGATCCAAATGTCTTTTCCGTTCTTGCCCTTGCCCAGGGGCTCGGTCATCAAATCCTTGCGCACGGTGCCGGCGATGGCATAGGCCACCACCAACGGCGGTGAGGCGAGGAAGTTGGCCTTGATGTTGGGGTGGATGCGCGCTTCGAAATTGCGGTTGCCCGAGAGCACTGCGGCGCACACCAACTGGTTGTCCTGGATGTCTTCGTTGAGCGCGTGGGTCAGGTCGCCGGCATTGCCGATGCAGGTGGTACAGCCGTAAGCGGTGACGGGAAAACCGAGCGTCTCCAGATAGGACAGCAGGCCGGCTTTTGCCAGATATTCGGTGACGACGCGGGAACCCGGCGCGAGCGATGTCTTGATGTGGGGCGCGACGGTGAGTCCGGCTTCGACGGCTTTCTTGGCCAGCAGGCCGGCGGCGAGCAGCACACCGGGGTTGCTGGTGTTGGTGCAGGAGGTAATGGCGGCGATCAGGATGTCGCCGTTCTTGACCTTGACGCCGTCACTGTCGGTGTAGGTTTTGTTCAGGTCTGCCGCCGGTTTGGCGAAGCCATTTTCGGCGATCGGCTTGCTGAACAGGTCGTTGAATGTGGTTTTGACCTTGCCGATCTCAATGCGGTCCTGTGGCCGTTTTGGCCCGGCCAATGAGGGGGTGACGGACTGCAGGTCGAGCTTGACGGTCTGGCTGTAGTCGATCTGGCCGGGTTTCGGCACGCCATATAAACCCTGCGCCTTGAAGTAGGATTTGAACGCATCGATTTCTTCCTTGGTGCGGCCGGTGCCTTCGAAGTAGGCGATGGTGGCGTCGTCCACCGGAAAGAAACCCATGGTGGCGCCATACTCGGGCGCCATATTGGCGATGGTGGCGCGGTCGGCCAGGGTCAGTGCCTCAACGCCTTCACCGTAGAACTCGACGAACTTGCCGACCACTTTTTCCTTGCGCAACTGTTCGGTGACGGTGAGTACCAGATCGGTGGCGGTACACCCTTCACGCAGGCGGCCACTGAGTTCGAAACCGACCACGTCGGGAGTCAGGAAATACACCGGCTGGCCGAGCATGCCGGCTTCGGCCTCGATACCGCCAACGCCCCAGCCGACCACGCCGATGCCGTTGATCATGGTGGTGTGCGAATCGGTGCCGACCAGGGTGTCGGGGTAATAGATTGTGTCGTTGCCATCTTTCTTCTTGTGTACGCCGCGCGCCAGATATTCAAGGTTCACCTGGTGCACGATGCCGATGCCGGGCGGCACGACGCGGAAGGTATTGAACGCCTGCATGCCCCATTTCATGAACTGATAGCGCTCGCGGTTGCGCTTGAACTCAAGCTTCATGTTGAGGTCGAGGGCATCCGGCTGGCGGAAATAATCGACTTGCACCGAGTGATCGACGACCAGGTCGACCGGCACCAGCGGTTCGATGATCTTCGGATTTTTGCCGAGTTGCTGGGCGATGCCGCGCATCGCTGCCAGGTCACACAGCAGCGGCACGCCGGTGAAATCCTGCAATACGATGCGTGAGACAACAAATGGAATTTCCGCCGTGCGCTCTGCGTTCGGCTTCCATTGGGCCAACTGGCGGATATGCGCTTCGCTGATCTTTTTGCCGTCGCAGTTGCGCAGCACTGATTCGAGCACAAGGCGGATAGACACCGGCAGGCGGGAAATCTTGCCGACGCCGGCTTTTTCCAGCGCGGGCAGCGAATAGAACTTGCCGATCTTGCCGGAGGTGAGGGTGAAACTGTGCAGGGTATCAAACAGATTGTGGGCCATGCTTACCTCTTGGTGGAATGTCGTTGGGGCGGGGGATGGTCGATTCTATGCTTTGTACGGTTTTGCGAATAGGATGCAGTCGTAATTTTGTTACCGGAGCGCACGATGACCGAGACCCGTACCGAGCACGACACTTTCGGACCCATTGAGGTTCCCGCTGATCGGCTTTGGGGCGCCCAGACGCAGCGTTCGCTGCATCACTTCCATATCTCCACCGAGCGCATGCCGCAGGAACTGATCGTCGCGCTGGCCATGGTCAAGCGTGCGTGCGCGCTGGTCAACCGCGATCTTGGCTTGCTGAATGAAGAGAAGGCGACAGCCATCATGCGGGCGGCGGACGAAGTGCTGGCTGGCCAGCATAGCGAGGAGTTTCCATTATCCGTCTGGCAAACCGGTTCGGGCACGCAGAGCAACATGAACCTCAACGAGGTGCTCGCCAACCGCGCCTCGGAACTGCTCGGCGGCGCGCGCG
>JAYUFR010000013.1:0-8153 GCA_043738625.1 Sterolibacteriaceae bacterium | reverse complement strand
TTGGCGGAGGCGGTGAGATTCGAACTCACGAGGGGCGTTAACCCCTGCCGGTTTTCAAGACCGGTGCATTTAACCACTCTGCCACACCTCCCAATCCGGTAAAGCTAACCGCGTATATTCGACTGGGTCAAGAACCCCATCATTTCGACCTTGAAAGCCGGTTTCCAGCCTTTTTTTCGATGTTCTGCAACAATATTGGTAAAAATCCCGCCCCGCACATAAAACCGCGCAGTCAAGCGCATGAAGCGCGGTTTGATTGCCTTTGCCAGATCGTCCAGGATGCGATTGGTGACGTCTTCGTGAAAATGTCCTTCGTCGCGGAAGCTCCAAGTGTACAGCTTGAGACTTTTCAATTCGACGCAAAGCTGGTCGGCAACATAATCCAGCGTGAGCACACCGAAGTCCGGTTGCCCGGTTTTTGGGCACAAGCAGGTAAATTCGGGGATTTCCATGTGAATCTGGTAGTCCCGATGTGACGCCGGATTGGCAAACGTTTCGAGTGTTTTATTCGGCTTGGCGGGCATGGCAGCGGGGTGACGACGGAGCAGTGGTAGTGATTATAATGCAGCGTTGCGGATATCCGTTCGTCCAAAGTCCAACCCAACCCAGTCTGAACAATCAAGCGTGCGTCTGATAAAACTGAAATTATCCGGGTTCAAGTCCTTTGTGGACCCAACGACTGTCGTTTTTCCTGGACAGCTGGCGGGAGTGGTTGGTCCCAATGGCTGCGGAAAGTCCAACATCATTGATGCGGTGCGCTGGGTGCTGGGTGAATCCAAGGCATCCGAGCTGCGTGGCGAATCGATCCAGGATGTGATTTTCAAGGGTTCAGGCACTCGCAAAGAAGTCAGTCGAGCCAGTGTGGAGCTTTTTTTTGACAATGATCAGGGCCGCGTTTCAGGGCAGTGGTCCCAGTATGCGGAAATCACGGTCAAGCGCGTGCTCGACCGTGAAGGCAACTCAAGCTACTACCTCAACAATCTGCATGTTCGCCGGCGTGACGTGATCGACCTGTTTCTCGGTACCGGGTTGGGGCCGCGGGCCTACGCCATCATTGGTCAAGGCATGATCTCCCGCATCGTCGAGGCGAAGCCGGACGAACTGCGTTTCTTTCTGGAAGAAGCGGCGGGTATCACCAAATACAAGGAACGGCGCAAGGAAACAGAGAATCGTCTGGAGGATGCCCGCGAAAATATCGCTCGCGTCGACGATATTCGCAATGAGCTGGAAGGGCAGATTGTCCGCTTGGAAACCCAGGCGGCGGTGGCCCATCAGTATCGTGATTTGCATGCGAACCTGACGCGGCGACAAAACCTGCTTTGGCTGAAAAAGCGTAACGATGCCCGTGCCGATTCGCTTCGCTTCTCCGGCGAGATTGACAAAGCGGGTATTCAGTTCGAGTCCCAGACTGCTCAGTTGCGGGAAACAGAGGTTCAGGTTGAGCGCTCCCGCGAGGCGCATTTCACCGCTTCGGACACGCTGCATTCGGCACAAGCCGAGCTATATGCCGCCAATACAGAGGTCGGCAGGCTTGAATCCGAAATCGCGCATCTGCGTGAATCACGTCAGCGACTGGAGCAGCGCCTCACCCAGCTATCGGTCGAAGATACCCATTGGCATGGCCAAAGTTCGCAGTTGGCGCAGGATGAAACACGTTGGCGCGCGTTGCTGGACAATGCCCGGCTGCGGGCCACCACCGCTGGGGCACGTCACGAAGAGGCCGCGCGCAGCCTGCCGGATATCGAAAGTGCTGTTCAGGTTGCCGGCAGCGCGGTTGCCGAAGCACGGCGTGCGCTGAGCGAAGCAGAGCAGGGCGCACGACTGGCAGATGTCAACCAAGGACACGCTCTGCGTGCATTGGAGAATCTGACGCAGCGAAGAGCGAGGCTGGAAGAAGAAACAGCCGCCCTGAACGCTCCCGATCCGGTCGAACTAAATACGGCCAGAAACACCCAAACCGAAGCCGAAGGTAATCTCCAGTTTCAGCAACAGAGACTGGCCGAACTGCAAACTCAGCTTCCCATAAGGGAAGCACTGCTGAAGTCGGCCCGCGAAAACTTGCAGGGCGCTCATCGGCAATCGACCGAAACCCGCGCCCGGCGCGACGCTCTACAGCAGTTGCAGGAACGGGTTCGGCCAAGTGGCGAGATTGGTGATTGGCTGCAAGCACATGGTTTGTCCGCTGCTCAACCGTTATGGAAGACGCTTCACGTCGATGCCGGCTGGGAAACCGCGATAGAAGCGGTATTGCGTGAGCGGCTGGCAGCATTGGCGACTGATATCGCCACTGCCAATAAAGCGCTTGCTTTCCCACCACCGGCGACGTTGGCCTTGGCGTTGCCCGATAGCACTGTTACGCGGGCCGCTGGTTTGGACTCGCTCCGCAGCAAGGTCCGTTGCGACGATCCGCGCTGGGCCTGCGTCCTGGACGAATGGCTGGCAGGTATTACCGCGGTGGCAGACCTTGCCGTGGCACCAGAGGGGCCGGGCCAGGTTCTGGTCAATCAGAGCGGGCATCTGCGCACCGTTCATGGCCTGATTCTATCCGTGCCGGATACCCGAACGCATGGCGTGATTGAGCGCCAGCGCGAGATCGAGGAACTCGGGGTTCTGATCACGGAATATCAGCAGGAAGAAGAGACCACCCGGGCGGCACAGCAGGAGGCAGAGCAACACCTTGCGGAAACGCAAGCCGCACTAAGCCAGTGCCGACGCGATGTTCAGGAAAGCCAGCAGAAGGCTCATGCGGTTCAGGTCGAAGTCCTTAAACTGGCCCAGGCCCAGGCGCGCTTCGATGAGCGCTCGGCGCAGATAGCCCGTGATCTGGAAGACATCGTACGCGGCGAAGAAGCCGAGCGCAGCGCCAGGTCGCGTGCCGAAGTAGATTCGGGTCGTTGGCGCGAGCAACTGGATCTGATACGCGCCAAACTTGAACAGGCGCTTGATCAGCAGCGGCAAAATGACACCGCGTTGCGTGAGGCGCGCGCACTCGAACAGCAACTCGCACGCGAAGCACAGGAAGCAGGATTTTCCGAACGCGAATGCATCGCCAAGCTCGAAGACCTTGGCCGTGCTGCGGAAACCGCGCGCGGGCAGCTCGAACGCATTGGCGGAGAAACAGCAAATGCTGGGGAGGAACTGGCCGGCATCAGTGACACCGTTCTGCAAGAACAGTTGCAATCCGCGTTGGCAACTACGCAAGGTCGTGAAGCGCTTGTGGTGGAGCGTCGCAATGCGCTGGAAGCGGCGGCACTTGAGCTGCGCACGCTGGATGAAACCCGCCTCAAGCTGGAGCAAGGATTGAACCCGCTACGAGACCGCATCAATGATCTCAAGCTCAAACAGCAAGCCGCGCAACTTAATGAAGAGCAGTATCAACAGCGTCTAAGTGAGGTCAATATTCACAGCGAGGCTGATGAATTGTTGATCGCCGTCGACCTGGTGCCGGGCCTTAAGGAAAGTGTCCTGCAAGGCGATATCACTCGACTCAATGCTGAAATAGAGTCGCTTGGTCCGGTCAATTTGGCCGCACTGGAAGAATTGAAGTCAGCATCGGAACGCAAAGGCTTCCTCGATGCCCAGTCAGGTGACCTGACCGAAGCAATTCAGACACTGGAAGACGCCATTCGCCGTATTGACCGCGAAACGCGTGAGCAATTGCAGGAGACTTATGACGCGGTCAATGGCCATTTTGGAACTTTGTTTCCCCAACTGTTTGGTGGCGGCGAGGCTAGATTGATTCTCACCGGGGATGAAATTCTGGATGCAGGTATCCAGATCATGGCCCAGCCACCGGGCAAGAAAAATACGACGATTCATTTGCTGTCGGGGGGCGAAAAGGCGTTGACAGCCATAGCGCTGGTGTTCGCATTGTTCCAGCTCAATCCGGCGCCCTTCTGTCTGCTTGACGAGGTAGATGCGCCGCTGGACGACAGCAACACCGACCGCTTCTGCGAATTGGTCAAACGCATGTCGCAACATACGCAATTCATCTTCATCTCCCATAACAAGATTGCCATGGAAATGGCCCAGCACCTGATCGGCGTCACCATGCAGGAACGTGGCGTATCACGTGTTGTGGAGGTGGATATGGAAGAGGCGCTGCGCATGGCCGAAGAGACTGTTGCATGATCATCAGTGACCTGCAACTGAACCTGATCGTGGCCGGGGCGGCAGCCGTGGCTGCGGTGTGGGGTTACAACCTCTGGCAGGAACGCAAGTATCGCCAGGCCGCCGAACAAATTTTTCGTGAAAGCCAAGCGGATGTCCTGCTGCAGAATCAGGAACCTGAACCTGAACCCGAATACGGTCGCGATCTGACTGCGGATGTTCATCCGGACGACGAACGACTGGAACCCATCTTCGCCGAACCCGTTGTCGAACCCATGGTGCTTTCGCATAAGTCGGAACCGGACGAAGCCCTGGCCGATCCGACGATTGAACTCGTCGTACCTTTCCGTTTTGAACAAGTTGTTTCAGGTCAGCGACTACGCGAATTCATCACCATGCAGTCCGGAAGGTTGACCAAACGCCTGCAATGGATCATCGGTGACGATTCGGGAACCTGGAAGATGTTCGACGGAGATGGGTCAGGCTTTTACCGAGACCTCCGCGCAACCCTGCCGCTTGCTGATCGACAAGGTGCTATTGGGGAAGACGAGCTCGTTGTGTTCATCGCAGCCGCCCAAGCGCTTGCGAGGGAGGGAGGCGGAGACTTGGAATTCGTTGCAGCGGATGAGTGTCTTGCGCACGCCCGCGCCCTGGACGATCTTTGTGCCAGTGTCGATGTGCAGGTTGCGGTTCATGTCATTCATCGCTCGGGGGACAGCTTCGCTTGCACCAAGTTGCGTGGCCTGGCCGAGGCATCCGGATTGAAACTGGCGGCCGATGGCAGTTTCTATTTCGTCGATGAAGCTGGAACTCCACTGTTCTCACTAGCGAATCATGGTGCAGCGCCTTTTGATCCGGAGGAAATGCAGAACACCGCAACGCAGGGAGTTACCTTCTGGCTCGATGTACCACGTGTATCTGATGGAGCGCAGGTATTCGATCGTCTGGTGGCTGTTGCGCACCAGCTCGCGAATGGACTTGATGGTGTTTTAGTGGACGATCAGCATCATCCCTTGGCCGACAACGTGCTCTCCGGCATCCGCACCAAGGTTGCGGAAATACAGACAACAATGGCCGAAAGCGGCTTGCCGGCGGGGGGACGCCGGGCTCTGCGACTCTTCGTTTGATGGAATCCTTATCCGAAGTTTCAGAACAGGCCCGGCAGTTGCGTGAGAAAATCGAACGTCATAACCACGTCTATTACGTGCTCGACGCACCGACGCTCCCTGACGCGGAATACGATCGCCTGTTCCGCGAACTGCAAGCGATTGAAGCTGAGCATCCCGAACTGAGAACTGCCGACTCGCCGACGCTGCGTGTCGGCGGAAAACCGCTGCCGGAATTCACGCCGGTCCGCCACAAGGTACCGATGCTGTCGATTCGCACCGAGACCGATACCGAGCCGTCCGGTGCGCGCAACTTCGACGCCCGGGTGCGGCGCGAACTTGGTCTGGGCGAAAGTGATGCCGAAGTCGAGTATGCGGTCGAACTGAAGTTCGATGGTCTCGCCGTTAACCTGCGCTACGAAAGTGGTGTGCTGGTACAGGCCGCGACGCGCGGCGATGGCGAGACCGGCGAGGATGTAACGCAGAACGTGCGCACCATGCGTACTATTCCACTGCGGCTGCAGGGCGATGCGCCTGAAGTGCTGGAAGTGCGCGGCGAGGCCTACATGAGTCGGCCCGATTTCGAGCGCTACAACGAGCGGCAGCGCACGCTGGATAAGCCGACACTGGTGAACCCGCGTAACGGTGCGGCCGGCAGCATCCGCCAACTCGATCCTGCGCTGGCGGCGCGGCGGCCGCTGTCCTTCTTCGCTTACGGCCTCGGTGAAACCGTCGGCTGGGCGCAACCGACCACCCATCGCGGTGTGCTGGATGCGTTGCAGTCTTTCGGTGTGCCGGTAAGCGAGCACCGCACCGTGGCTCAGGGCGCCGACGGACTGATTGAATTTCATGCCCGCATCCACACGCTGCGCGATAGCCTGCTGTTCGACATTGACGGCGTGGTTTACAAGGTGAACAGCCTTGCCTTGCAGCAGCGGCTCGGCTTTGTCACACGTGAGCCGCGCTGGGCGGTGGCGCACAAATACCCCGCCGAGGAAGCCATGACCGTGGTCGAGGCGATCGGCGTGCAGGTCGGCCGTACCGGGGCGCTGACGCCGGCCGCGCGGCTTACGCCGGTGTTTGTCGGCGGCGTTACGGTGACCAACGCGACGCTGCACAACGAGAACGAAGTACGACGCAAAGATATCCGCGTCGGCGATACCGTGATCGTGCGGCGCGCTGGCGACGTGATTCCCGAAGTGGTATCGGTGTTGCGGGAACGCCGGCCGGATACTGTCACCGAGTTCGTGATGCCGAAGACCTGCCCGGTGTGCGGCTCGGCGGTCGAACGACCAGAGGGCGAGGCTGTTGCGCGCTGTAGCGGTGGCTTGTTTTGCCCTGCCCAGCGCAAGCAGGCCTTGCTGCATTTCGCCTCGCGCCGCGCGATGGACATCGAGGGGCTGGGCGAGAAACTGGTGGAGCAGCTGGTCGATGGGGCTATCGTCAAAACTCCGGCCGACCTGTACCATCTTGGCATTGCGGCGCTGGCCAACCTCGAGCGCATGGCGGAAAAGTCAGCCTCCAATCTGCTGGCGGCGATCGAGAAAAGCCGCAGCACGACGCTGCCCCGTTTCATCTATGCGCTGGGAATACGCAATGTTGGCGAAGCGACGGCGAAGGATTTGGCGCGCCATTTCGGCAACCTCGGCGCGCTGATGGCGGCCGACGAGGCTCGCCTGCGGCAGGTGCCCGATGTGGGACCAATTGTTGCCGCGTCCGTCGTCCGTTTTTTTGCCGAGCCGCATAACGGCGAGGTGATCGCGCAGCTGCGTGCCGCGGCTGTGCATTGGAGCGAGGGAGAGACTCCCGCGATAGCGATGCCGCTGGTGGGGAAAACCTTTGTGTTGACTGGTGCATTACCTACAATGTCGCGCGAAGACGCCAGGGAGTTGATCGAGACGAAAGGCGGCAAAGTCACTGGATCGGTATCGAAAAAGACAAATTACGTGGTCGCCGGCAGTGAAGCCGGCGCCAAACTTGAAAATGCGCAAAAATTGGGCGTCAAGATTCTGGACGAGTCACAATTAAGGGAGTTGTTGGAACAATGAAGAAAGTCACCAAAGCAGTCTTCCCCGTGGCAGGGCTTGGCACCCGCTTTCTGCCGGCCACCAAGGCCAGCCCCAAGGAAATGATGCCTATCGTCGACAAACCGCTGATCCAGTATGCAGTGGAAGAAGCTGTCGCAGCGGGCATCACCGACATGATCTTCGTGACCGGCCGCAGCAAACGGGCCATCGAAGACCACTTCGACAAAGCCTATGAGCTGGAGAACGAGCTGGAACGCAAGGGCAAAATGCAAATGCTTGAGTTCGTCAAGAATTTGTTGCCGAAAAACATCAACTGCATCTATATCCGGCAAGCGGAGGCGCTGGGCCTTGGCCATGCCGTGCTGTGCGCGCGGCATGTGATCAACGACGAACCGTTCGCCGTTTTGCTGGCCGACGATCTGCTCGATGGTGACCCACCGGTGCTGAAGCAGATGGTGGACACCTACGACTACTATCACTGCTCGGTGCTCGGTGTGCAGGAAGTACCGCGGGCCGACACCAGGAGCTACGGTATCGTTGCCGCCAAACCATTGGCCGAGCGCGTGGAACAGATATCAGCAATGGTCGAGAAACCAAAGCCGGAGGACGCACCCTCAAATCTGGCCGTAGTAGGGCGTTATGTGCTGACGCCGCGCATCTTTCATTACCTGGAAAATGTTGCGCCTGGATCGGGCGGCGAGATTCAATTGACCGACGGCATTGCCGCCCTACTTAATGAGCAGCAGGTGTTGGCTTATCGTTTTGTTGGTACCCGCTACGACTGCGGCTCCAAGATCGGCTATCTAAAAGCGACGGTGGAATTTGCTCTGCGCCACCACGAAGTGGCCGATGAATTCAGCCGCTATCTCGCCGCGCGCAAGTAGAGATGACGCGCGACGAAGCGCTGCGA
>JAYUFR010000012.1:0-2686 GCA_043738625.1 Sterolibacteriaceae bacterium | reverse complement strand
TGGGCGCCAAGATGGAAGTCGGGCGTCTCTCGGATCCGCTGGCGGGTGATATCCGGCGTCGCGCCATCGGTCTCTCGGCGGGCTACAAGGAGGGCGGGCTCAAATACAGCGGCAATGTCGAACTGCGTCGCGAAGATACCGAAAGCAATCTGGCCAACACCACCCTCGGCACCAACCCGAGCGGTCATCGCAATACCTGGCTGGTGCGCAACACGCTGGGCTATCAGTTGAGCAAGGAATGGCGTTTGCTGGGCAAGCTCAACTGGTCCGACTCCAACAACAGTAACGGCGCCTTCTACGATGGTGGATACCACGAAGTCGTGGCGGCAGCGGCGTACCGGCCCGTGAACAACGACCGTTGGAACACCTTGCTCAAGTACACCAACTTCTACAATCTGCCGACGGCAGGCCAGGTCACTGCCAGTGGCAGCAATGCCGACTACGCGCAAAAGAGCCAGGTGCTCGCGGTCGACACCATCTACGATTTGTTTCCGTGGTTGAGCGTCGGCGGAAAATATGCGGTGCGCATTGGCGAGTTGAAAGTTGGCAAGGTGAATGGTGACTGGTTCTCCAGCCGCGCCGACCTCACCGTGCTGCGTGCCGATTGGCATTTCATCAAGGAATGGGACGCACTGCTGGAGCTGCGCAATTTGCGTGCGCTCGATGCCCAGGATTCCCGCGCTGGCGCATTGGTGGCGGTCTATCGCCACATCACGGAAGGCGTGAAGATCGGTGCCGGTTACAACTTCACCAACTACTCGGACGACCTGACCGACCTGTCCTATCGCAGCCGCGGCTGGTTCGTCAACGTGCTGGCGACGTTCTGATCGAAGCTACGCCGGTTCGCAGTGCTCAATCACAAGCTGCACGCTCTGCAGGCCGCGAAAGTCGTTGATGCTTAATCGGTAGGCGGCGATGATGTGGTCCGGTACGGCGTCGGGAGCGTTGAACCAGATGGCCTCGAAACGGCTGCCGGCCTTGCGCAGTGAAAGTTTTAAATGTTTCTCGCCGAGCAGGCGCTGGCTTTCCACCTCGAACTGGTCGGCAAACAATGGCTGTGGAAATCCCTGGCCCCACACCTCCTGCTGGATCATGCGCGCGGTGTCGAGGTTGCAGTAGCCGTGTTCAAGCGAGCCGTCGGTCTCCAGCGTGCGTGTCAGTTCGGCGGGGGAGAGCAACTGCCGCGCAACTTCCTCGAAGGCCTGCTCGAACAATCCGATATCGACTTCGCGCAAGGTCAGGCCCGCCGCTGCGGCGTGGCCGCCGAAGCGCAGCAGCAGGTGCGGATGGCGCTTGGCAACAAGGTCCAGTGCATCGCGCAAATGCAGCCCTGAAATCGAGCGGCCCGAGCCCTTGAGTTCGCCATCGCTACCCCTTGCGAAGGCGAAGGTGGGGCGATGTAGTTTCTCCTTCACGCGCCCGGCAAGAATGCCAATCACGCCCTGATGCCAGCCGGGATCGAACAGCGTCAGGCTGGCGCGATCATCCGCAGACACACTGGCCAACAATGTTTCCGCCGTGTCGCGCATGTCGGCCTCGATGCTGCGCCGCTGTTTGTTCAGCGCATCGAGTTCCTGCGCGATATTGAGGGCGCGGTTGGCGTCGTCGGTGATCAGGCATTCGATGCCAAGGCCCATGTCGGCCAGACGTCCGGCGGCATTGAGGCGCGGCCCCAGCGCAAAGCCGAGGTCGAACGAGGCCGCGGCGCGCGGGTCGCGCCCGGCCATGCGGAACAGCGCCAGCAGGCCGGGCTGCATGCGGCCTTCACGGATGCGCGCCAGCCCCTGCGCGACGAGGATGCGGTTGTTGTGGTCGAGCGCCGCAACATCGGCCACGGTGCCCAGTGCAACGAGGTCGAGCAGCTTGGCCAGATTCGGCTCCGCCTTGTCGGCGAATGCGCCGCGCTTGCGCAGTTCGGCGCGGGTGGCGAGCAGGACATAGAACATGACACCGACGCCAGCCATGGCCTTGCTCGGAAACGGGCAGCCGGGCTGGTTGGGATTGACGATGACATCGGCGTCGGGCAATTCGCTGCCCGGCAGGTGGTGATCGGTAATCAGGGTGGCGATGCCGAGGCGCTTGGCTTCCGCCACACCGTCGACGCTGGCGATGCCGTTATCGACGGTAATGATGATGTCGGGTGTCATGGCTGCCGCGAGTTGCACCACTTCCGGCGACAGGCCGTAGCCAGTCTCGAAGCGATTCGGCACCAGATAATCAACATTGGCGCCGAACTCGCGCAAGCCGCGAATACCGACCGCGCACGCAGTGGCGCCGTCGCAATCGTAGTCGGCCACGATCAGCAAACGGCGGCCGGCGGCAATCGCATCGGCCAGCATCGTCGCGGCCTCGGCGATGCCCTTCATCTGTTCGGGCGGCAACAGGCCGGCGATGCGGGTGTCGACATCCTCGCGCCGCGCGATGCCGCGCGCCGCGAACAACCGCGCCAGCAGCGGCGGGATGCCGGCCTGTTCGAGCGCCCATACGGTGCGCTCCGGCGAACGGCGGTTGACGATGCGGGTCACGTCGACAACTCGTCGAGGGCCGCCGGCCGCCGCCAGAACTTCCACAGGTCGTGGCGTTGCAGTGTCAGTGTCAGCGAGTCCTCATCGCCGAAGGCAATCAGGTCAATCTGCTGCAACTGTCCTGATTTCATGGCGGCAAGGGCGGGGGCGATCCAGTTTTG
>JAYUFR010000011.1:0-8247 GCA_043738625.1 Sterolibacteriaceae bacterium | reverse complement strand
CGTGCCGCAATGCCTTCAACCCGGAATACATTTCAGGAGGTTCCAGCAGCGGCTCGGCGGTGGCGGTTGCGTTGAGTTACTGCAGCTTTTCTTTGGGCAGCGACACCGCCGGCTCGGGTCGGGTACCCGCCGCTTTCAACAACATCGTCGGTCACAAACCCACATTGGGCTGGTTGTCTGCCACAGGCGTGGTGCCGGCCTGCCGTTCGCTCGACACCATTTCGATCTTCGCCCTCACCGCGCGGGATGCAGAGCGGGTGACCAGCATCGCAGCAGTCTTCGATGCGGATGATGCCTATTCACGCCCGCTGGAAGGCCACGGTTTTGACTTCGGTGCCGCGCGCAATTTCCGCGTCGGTATCCCGCGCGCAACGCAGTTGCAGTTCTTCGGCAATGCAGAAGCCGAGCGACTGTTCAAGGAAGCCGTGGCACACATCGCGGCGCTGGGTGGCGAGTGCGTGGAGATCGATCTGCAACCCTTCCTCGACACTGCCCGGCTGCTTTATGAAGGGCCCTGGGTAGCCGAGCGCTACGCCGCGATCCGCGATTTTTTCGATGCGAAGCCGGAGGCGCTGCTGCCGGTCATCCGCGAGATCATCGGCGGTGCGAAGCGCTGGAGCGCTGCCGACGCTTACGCTTACGGTTACCAACTCAAGGCCGCCAAGCGGACTTGCGCTGCGCTGTGGCGCGCGGTGGATTGCATTGTCACACCCAGCGCCGGCACGATTTACACGATTGCAGAAATGCAAGCCGACCCGATCCGGCTTAACGCCAATCTTGGCTACTACACCAATTTCATGAATCTGCTGGATTACGCCGCGACGGCGATTCCGGCCGGCTTTCAGGCCGACGGTCTGCCGTTTGGCATCACCGTTTTTGCGCCCGCGCATCAGGATGGCCCGCTGCTGCATTTGGCCCGTAAATTGCAGGCGGCAACAATGACGCGTCTCGGCGCGACCGGAACATTATTGCCGGCAGGTGCAATTGAAACCGGTTTGTCATCTGGCCAGATACGGGTCGCTGTGTGCGGCGCACACCTTTCCGGTTTGCCGCTCAACGGCCAATTGACTTCGCGCGGCGGTCGTTTGGTCGCTGCAACCTGGTCGTCTTCCAACTACCGTATGTACGCATTGCCCGGCGGCCCGCCGTTTCGGCCTGGCATGGTGCGCGTCAATGAAGGCGGTAGTGCAATCGAAATCGAAGTGTGGGAACTGCACGCGCGTGAGTTTGGCTCGTTTGTCGGCGGGATTCCGGCACCGCTCGGGATCGGTACCATCACGCTGGCGGACGGTGCCGCCGTGCAGGGTTTTGTCTGCGAATCCGCCGCTGTGGCGGGGGCCGCTGACATTACGCATTTCGGTGGCTGGCGCGCCTATCTGAAATCGCGTTCCTGAATTGACCGGCAAAAAAACGGGCACCCGAAGGTGCCCGTTTTGTCGAACGATCCTGCTTCTTAACTGTGATAGGCAGACTCGCCGTGAGAGCTGATGTCCAGACCCTCGCGCTCTTCGTCTTCGGGGACACGCAGGCCGACAATGAGGTCCGCGATCTTGAAGGCAATGAACGCAGCGACGGCAGACCAGACAAAGGCTACTCCAACCGCTTTGGCCTGGATGATCAACTGCGCAAGCATGCCTTCGAAACCAGCGCCATAGCCTTGTTTCATCGAGAACCAGTCGGCGTAGAAGCCGGGCCCGCCAAGGTCAGGCGAGTTGAGGATCCCCGTCGCCAACGCGCCGAAGATGCCACCGAGCGCATGTATGCCGAACACGTCGAGCGCGTCGTCGGTGCGGATCAGTTTCTTCAGACCGGTGACACCCCAGAAGCACAGGGGCCCCACCAAAATGCCGATGGCAAAAGCGCCCGGGATGCCGACATTGCCGGCCGCCGGCGTGATCGCCACCAGGCCCGCCACTGCGCCGGAAGCTGCACCGAGCATGGAAGGCTTGCCCTTAAAGATCCATTCCGTGAACATCCAGGACAGCACTGCCAGAGCAGTGGCCAGATAGGTGTTCATGAAGGCCAGCGCGGCAGAGCCGTTGGCTTCCAGCGCGGAACCCGCATTGAAGCCGAACCAGCCAAACCACAGCAGCGAAGCGCCGATCATGGTCATCGTCAGGCTGTGCGGCGAGATCGCTTCCTTGCCGTAGCCGAGACGCTTGCCGAGCAGGATGGCGCCAACCAGGCCGGCCACACCGGCGTTGATATGCACCACCGTGCCGCCCGCGAAGTCGAGCGCGCCCTTTTGCCAGAGCCAACCGGCAGTGGCATTCACCGCGTCAACCTTGTCCGCAGCCGTGTAGGCATCCGGACCCGCCCAGAACCAGACCATGTGCGCAATCGGCAGATAGCTGATGGTGAACCAGATGATCGAGAAGATCAGGATTGCGGAGAACTTGACGCGCTCCACCAGCGAACCGAACACCAGGCAGACCGTGATGGCGGCAAACGTCGCCTGGAACGCGACATACACCAACTCATACATCGGCGTGGCCTTGCTGAAGGTGGCGGCCATCGAGTAACTGCCGTCGGTCGAATTGAAAGTTCCGTTCAGGAACAGTCGGCTGAAACCACCCCAGAATGGACTGGTGACGCCGCTGCCCTCGGTGAATGCCAGGCTGTAGCCATAGACGCACCACAGCACGGTGATCAGCGAGAACACCACGAACACCTGCATCAGCACCGACAGCATGTTCTTGCTGCGCACCAGGCCGCCGTAGAACAGGGCCAGGGCGGGGATCGACATCAGCAGCACCAGCGCGGTGGAAGTCAGCATCCACGCGGTGTCGCCTTTGTTTGGCGTCGGTGCCGGGGCCGCAGCGGGAGCAGCAGCGACATCGGCGGCAGGCGCCGTCGCAGTGGGTGTGACAGCAGCAGGAGCAGCGGCGGGCGCGGCGGTGGCTTCGGCGGGTTTATCGTCCGCCCAGGCCAAGCTGCCAACGCCGACAGCGAGCGCCGTCAGCACAATTGCGAGCATTTTTTTCATGACTGGGTTCCCCTTAGAGCGCTTCCTCACCGGTTTCACCGGTGCGGATGCGAATGACAGTTTCGAGGTTGAACACGAAAATCTTGCCGTCACCGATCTTGCCGGTGCTGGCCGATTTTTCGATTGCTTCAACCACTTGATCAAGTATGCCGTCAGCGACGGCTGCTTCAACCTTGACCTTGGGCAGAAAATCAACGACGTATTCGGCGCCACGGTAAAGCTCCGTATGCCCCTTTTGCCGGCCGAATCCCTTGACTTCGGTGACGGTGATGCCTTGCACGCCGACGGCGGCGAGGGCCTCACGCACCTCGTCAAGCTTGAACGGCTTGATGATGGCGGTTACCAGTTTCATGGCGTTGTCCTCACGATGTGAATTGATTAATTTTCCGCCGGTTCAGATGTGAATAGCGGCGGGATCTGATATTGAATTAGAACGTTTTGAGGAAAGTAAGAACGGCCTTGTCCTTGGCGACGTTTTTGAAGCCCGAGGTAGAGCCGACGCCGGAGACAAAATTGTTGTTCGGCCAGGAGTAGGGCTCGCCTGTTTTGCCCTTGGCGTTGGTGTGCGAATACATCAAGCCGACGACACCGAAGCCGACGTCCTTTGTCACGCCGATGTTGGCATCGCTGTAATTCGCAGGATCGAAGTCCTTGACCGTTTGATGGCCGACGTGACCGGTGAGACCCCAGCCGCTGCCGAGGTCGTAACTGGCGTTCGCTTCCAGATAGCCGCTACCGTCGGTTTTTCCACCGGTTTTGGAGTACCAGCCGATGAAATGACTGGACGTTGCATACGAATACTTGACGCTCAACCATTTGTAGCCAAGGCTTGCCAGGATTTCATTGGTAGTCGGATTGGCGCCAAAGGCATTCGCATCGCCATGGCCGGGGTAGGTATACCAAATCGTGCCCAACTGGTAATTCCAGTCACCACCTGCAAACGCGCCTTTGTATCCACCGTATAGATCGACCTCAACGTCGCCCTTGTTGGTGTAGTCCTTGACCCAGGTGACGTTGGAAGCCCAGGCACCGATATAGAAACCATTGTAGAACGCATAGTCAATCCCGCCTTGCAGGGCCGGATCACCATGGGTCTGCGTAACACCGCGGAACAGGTAGTCGGAAACCACGCCGACGTTGAAGGTGAGCGGAGAAGCTGCAGGCGCGGGCGCAGCGTCATCCGCCATCACCGAAGTGGCGGGGATGAGAAACGCACCAGCCAAGGCGCCGGCGATCAGGGTTTTCTTCATTGTGAATCTCCTATGGGGAAAAATAATAACTTGCGCGGTCTTCAGTGCACGGACTGTGCCAGCCCGCGTTAGTATTCATAATCATACAGTTACACTGGCTGCATGCCATCAACGCGATGTTCGCGCACCTTCTTGTCACGGTGGGCTAACTCGACGCACCAAGTCGGTGCCAACCTCGTTAAGGAAGCCACTATGCTAGACTCGAAATGATTTCTTTCAGGATAAAGGCATGATCAACAACAAGCTTTTTGACGAGATGTCTTCCCGCCTGTCGCAGCTTGCGGCCAGTGGTCCGCTTGCCGATGTGGACAAGAACATGCGGGCGATGCTGTCTTCACTTGCCGGGCGGCTTGATCTGGTGACGCGCGAAGAGTTCGATGTGCAGCGTGAGGTGCTGGCGCGAACGAGGGAGAAAGCGACTGCCCTTGAAGCGCGCATTTCCGAACTGGAACAGCGGCAGAGCAAGTAGCGTGCGGCGGCGGGCATAAAGCGCATGTCGCTGGCCGTATTGAAAAGCCGTGCCCTTGCCGGCATGGATGCTCCCGAGGTGACGGTCGAAGTGCATCTTGCATCTGGCCTGCCTTCATTCACTTTAGTGGGATTGCCCGATACCGAGGTCAAGGAAGCCCGTGACCGGGTGCGGGCCGCAATCCAGAATTGCCGTTTTGAATTTCCGGCACGCCGCATCACCGTCAATCTCGCCCCGGCCGACCTGCCCAAGGAGTCCGGGCGCTTCGATCTGCCGATTGCCCTGGGCATTCTGATTGCGTCGGGACAGATCAAGGCCGACGGACTTGACGCCTACGAATTCGCTGGAGAACTTTCGCTCTCCGGCGAACTGCGACCGATTCGTGGTGCACTGGCGATGTGCCTGTCCGCAACCAATCGCGAGCGATTTTTCGTACTGCCCATCGAAAACGCGGCAGAAGCCGCGCTGGTCAAATCGGCCCGTATTCTGCCGGCTCGCACACTGCTTGAAGTTTGTGCTCACCTTGCCGGCGTGCAGCCCATTGCGCCGCATGTCGGTGCTGCCATGGTTGTCGCGACGCACTATCCCGACCTGTCCGAAGTGCGCGGTCAGGCGCAAGCCAAACGTGCGCTCGAGGTTGCCGCGGCAGGCGGCCACTCGTTGCTGATGAGCGGTCCGCCGGGTACTGGCAAGTCGATGCTGGCCAGCCGCTTTGCCGGTGTGTTACCGGGCATGACTGACACCGAGGCGCTGGAAAGTGCTGCAGTGCATTCATTGCATGGCCGCTTTCGGATTGAGGATTGGGGGCGGCGCCCATTCCGTGCGCCGCATCATTCGGCCTCTGCTGCTGCGCTGGTGGGTGGTGGCAGCGTGCCGCGTCCGGGCGAGATTTCGCTGGCGCATCATGGTGTGCTGTTTCTCGATGAACTGCCGGAATTTGACCGACGCGTATTGGAGTCGCTGCGCGAGCCATTGGAGAGTGGACATATCTGCATTGCTCGCGCCATGCGTCGCGCCGATTTCCCGGCGCGGTTCCAGTTGATTGCGGCAATGAATCCCTGCCCTTGCGGCTTTCTTGGGCATTCAAATGGCAAGTGTCGCTGCACTCCGGATCAGGTGGTGCGCTATCGCACCAAACTCTCCGGCCCGTTGCTTGACCGCATTGACTTGATGATCGAAGTACCCGCGTTGTCTGATACCGAATTGCAGGGCAAGGCAGTGGGCGAGTCTTCAGCGCAAGTGCGCGAACGCGTGATTGCGGCGCGCGACCGGCAACTGGCCCGGCAGGGCAAACCCAATGCGCAGTTGAGCCCGGCGGAAATCGATGAGCATTGCCAGGCGGACGAGCAGGGCACGCAACTACTTAAACAGGCCATCACTCGCTTTGATCTTTCGGCGCGCGCTTATCATCGGATCCTCATGGTTGCCCGCAGCATCGCTGATTTGGCGCAGAACACGAATGTGAATGCGGCCCACGTGGCCGAAGCAGTCCAGTATCGCCGTGGCCTCGCCAACTGACTCGAAATCCGCCAAGCTCGAACTGACCGTGATCATCGCCGGCCTGGCGATGATCGGGCCATTTTCCATCGACACTTACCTGCCGGCTCTGCCGACGATTGGTGCCAGTCTGGGTGCGACGCCGATCCAGATGCAACAGACGCTCACCCTGTATTTGCTCATGTTTGCATTCATGGTGCTGTGGCATGGCGCCATTTCCGATGCATTGGGCCGTCGTCGGGTGATCCTCGCAAGCCTGGCGCTGTATATGCTGGCGTCGCTGTTTTGCGCATTCGCCACGCGCATCGAAATGCTCTGGTTGGGCCGTGCGTTGCAGGGCATGGTCGGCGGCGTCGGAATGGTGGTGGGGCGCGCCATTGTGCGCGATCTTTTCGACGGACCTGTCGCCCAGCGGTTGATGGCAAACGTTACCGTTGTCTTCGCCATTGCCCCGGCGATTGCGCCCGTCATCGGCGGTTGGATTCTCGCTTTCTTCGATTGGCATGTCATATTTTTCTTTCTTGCGCTGGTGGCTGTCGTGCTGTTTGTTGCCTGCTGGCGTTTCCTGCCGGAGACCCTGCCACCTGCGAAACGACAAAGTCTGTCTCCCGGACATCTGTGGCAAGGCTACCGCAATATTTTTAGTTCACCGGAGTTCCTGCGTTTGTCGATAGCCCTGGCAGCTTGCTTCGGCGGGTTTTTCATTTATGTCATGTCGTCGCCGGTTTTTCTCATCCAGCATCTGAAGCTGTCGCCACAGTCGTTTGCCTGGCTGTTCATCCCGATCGTGCTGGGCATGATGCTCGGCAGTGCAATCAACGGCCGAATGGCCGGCCGCCTGACGCCGCGGCGTACCATCGCACTGGGGTGTGTCGTCATGCTGGCGGCAACGATCGCCAACATCACGCTCAATGCGTTGATGGCACCACGGCTGCCGTGGCCGCTCGTTCCCCTTTTCTGCTATGTCACCGGGATGGCCTTGACCATGCCTTGTCTGCAATTGCTGGCAATGGATCTGTTTCCACAACGGCACGGCATGGCCTCCAGCTGCCAGTCATTTCTCCAGTCAACACTGTATGCCGTTGTTGCCGGCGTGGTCGCTCCGTTGTTATGGGGTTCTACCCTCAGCCTGGCCCTTGGCATGGGCGGTTTCCTGTCCGTCGGGCTATTGGCTTTCTTTTTTTCGCGCGCCGGAAGAACTGCGTAAAAATATTCCCGGCATTCAGGCAGCACGCAGCCAAAAACTTATTTCATCAGCTTCGTCGTGATGAATTTCCATTCGGCTGGATCAACCGGCGTGATCGACAAGCGGTTGCCACGCTGGAGGATGCGCATGTTGGCAAGTTGAGGATGAGCGCGCAGTTCGTCGAGGCCGATCAGCCGCGTTTTTTTCGCAATGCGCACATCCACATTTACCCAGCGCGGGTTTTCGGACGTCGACTTCGCATCGAAATACGGACTCTTGGGATCGAATTGTGTCCGGTCCGGATAGGCGCGCTTCACTACTTCGGCGAGGCCGGCGATACCCGGTTCGGGACATGACGAATGATAAAAAAATACCTTGTCACCGACACCCATCTGATCGCGCATGAAATTGCGTGCTTGATAGTTGCGCACGCCCCACCAGTCCACCGTCTGGTTCGGCATGGCCAGCACATGATCGATGCCGACCACGGACGGTTCGGATTTCATCAGCCAGTAGCGCGCCATTAGTTCATCCCCCATGAAAAAAGCGCTGAAGGAAAACCTTCAGCGCCTTGAATAAATTCCCCCGCCTGTGCCGTTAGGCCTGCATCCCGAACCTGGGTTCAGGGAGGTCGCGTTTCTGCTGCATCAGGTGCGCCCGTGAAGGGCGCTCACAACAGCAGCGTCTTGGGTCGGCGGCCGTGTCATAAAGACATTGGTTCAAGGAAACACCAGCCTTGACAAACACCGCAGGGGAAACCGGGGAGGCCGTCCGGAACATTCAAAACAGGTCTTGCTGTTCGGCGATCATCGCGTCCAAACGCGCCTCGATGGAAATGATTCTACGCTGGAGATTGTCC
>JAYUFR010000010.1:0-8274 GCA_043738625.1 Sterolibacteriaceae bacterium | reverse complement strand
CCCGACGAGGTCCACCGCAACCAGCTCGGCAAACTCGAACTGGCCAAGTACAAATAGGCCGCACGACTTCGGAAGCGTTTGCTAACGGCACGAAGCGGAGCTCCAGGTGTTCCGGACGTGAGTCACATTCCGCTGAGGAAATCTGCCTTCTTTTTGTCGTAGTCTGCCTTTGTTATCAGTCCGTCTTTTAGCAGTCCGTTAAGCTCGCGAATCTTCTTAGCTGGATCGCTCGCCGGCTTGCTTTCAGTGTCGACCTTGGCCTGGGTGATCGCTTGTGCATTGACGACTTCAGCAACCGGAGCGATGGGGGTCGGATCCATCTTCACACCCATCCCCTTTGCATCCATGTAGCCCCAGGTCGTCATCCCGATACCACTTTCGTACCGGACATGAATCACGGCATCGGCCCCAATCACCCTAGCCTTCTCCTTCAGCAGATCGTTGGCCTGCTCCCGTGTCGGATCCGCGTTGAACACAGTGAGTTTTTTGATGCTGATCTCAATCGGCCCGATCTCGGTGTATTTCTCCTGAGGGGTGCCTTCGGTGATTATTACTACTGGTGTCCGCTGGCTGTAGTCCGTCCGTTCAGGAGAGCTGACGTTCGAGCTGTTGCGGTAGGTGGCGCAGCCGCCAAGTCCCCACGACAAAACGGCGATAACCAGCAACAACAGATGCTTTAATGTCTTCATTAGAAGCCCCTCTTGGTTCAGGTTGTCGACGATTTACATCCGACTCAGGTATTCCTGCTTTTTCTTGTTGAACTCTGAGTCCGTAATGAGGCCGTCCTTGTGCATCTTCTGCAGCTCACGCAGCTTTTCTGGCATGGTCTCCTGCGTGTTGTCCGCCTTGATGTCTGCCTTGACGACTTCCGTCTTTGGCGGGTCGGCCGGCAACTCTACCTTGGTGGACGTTCCAGCCACCGGCTTCAACCCAACGGACTCACCCACGGGACTGATCAGTTCCCCACTGAGGGTGACGGTGATGGTACTGGGGTAGTCAAAGCCAGCACCGGTGTTCCGGTCGACAACGTAGCCGATCCCGCCGCCAAGAAGGATGTTGCCCCAGACAGCACCGTTCGATTTCGAGACGACCGTTTCGTGGCCGGTCGCGCCGTCTTTGCTGCAATCAACCGCCAGATCGCCGGTGCTCTTTTGGATCGTGGTGCTGCCAGGCGATGTAACGAACCACTTTCCGGCATCGTTGGTCAGCGCGCAGCCTGCTCCCGCTATCTCTTTGGCGCCGGAGATCGTTTGCACGGTAACTGGTTGAAGCTTGTTTCCGGTAATGGAGGCGCAACCGGTGACGAGAACGAGCAGCAGCGCTGCGGCAACGACTTTCATGGGGGGTCCTTGGTTGTTTTTTTGGGGGGCGATCTGGCAGAGACCGCAGGATCAGAATAGCCGAGTTGAGAGAGCAACTCAATCTAAACATCATTAATTCTTTACGGAGTGTAAGAGCCTAATAAACTGCGGAGAAAATTCCATGCTCTCGACAAACTTCCGACCTCTGATAAGCGGAGCTACAGGGTTAGTTTTCAATTAACGTTGAACGACCGCTTTGGGTCGATAGCGGATAGTTTTCTGACGGCATACAGCCGATCGATAGAGACTGTTCTACTCGGATGTAGCGCTTCGCTGCATGGTAGGCCGCAATCAATCCAACTACGGATGCCCCAAGAGCAAAGGCCTCCGCTAACGAAGGCCTTTCTATTCAGCTTGATACCTTGAACCTCGGGCTAACGCGTCCAAACCGGCCGCCCATGGGCCAAAGCCAGTTGCTTACATCTTGACTTCGCTGATCTGCACCTCGGCCTGGATGTCGGTGTAGTTGGGGCCGTCCTTCGATAACTCAGGTAAATGCGGCACAAAGGAAGTCTGGAAGGATTCGATGGAGTCAAATATCAAATGCGCCATCGCCACGAACGCCGGCTTCGATCCCGGTGCGCCACCACCCATGCCAAAGTCGACCGTAACGCTCTTCAGGGCCGGGCCGAGCGCCTTTTGCACCATCGGAATATGTGACTTGCAGTAGTAGTCGATATCGAACCGCTTGCCTTCGCTGTAGGGATACATCGCGGTAACCTTGATCATGTTGTCCTCCTTCAGGTTTTTGGTGAGTGAATGCCGCCTTGACGACCCGCACATTATAGACACCGTCGCGGCGAGACCCGCAAGTCGAATCCGGTAGCGTCGCGGAACACCATTCAGGCACTTTTGACGCGCTCTTGTGCCGCATTTTCGCCCGCCAGATAGCCGTAGGTAAGCGCGGGACCAATGGTTCCGCCACCCGCCCAGTAAGCTTGCCCTGCGGGGCTCGCAATGCAGTTTCCGGCACCGTAAAGGCCGGGAATCACCTCGCCGAAGGTGTTCATGACCTGTCCCTTTGCATTGATGATCGGCCCGCCCTTGGTGTCGAGCGTGCCTGCGCCAAGTATCGCGGCGTAATACGGCCCTGATTCCGCGATCGGATACATGCTGGGATTTGGATAGGGACTTGGATCCCTCTTCCGCCCGTAAAGGTGGAAGCCGATTTGTGCCGGAGTTGCGCCACGCGCGAAGTCCGTATCGACGCCCTGTTTCGAAAATTCGTTGAAGCGGGCAACAGATTCCTTCAGGTTGCCGAGGAATGAGGCATCCAGCTTGACCCCTCCCGTATGTGACGCCAGTTTTTCAAGCCGCGTGGCAATGTTGACTGCCAGCGCATCCAATGTGTCGCCTTTGATCACATGCTCCGCATTGGTACCCGCGGGTGGAATCGGACTGATACCGGGAAACAGTTTTGCGTTGCGCTCATCCCAGATCATGAAGCCGAGCAGATTGGGATATTCATCGCGCACGGCGTCCCAGTAAAAGTGGGCCTGGGTGCGTTCGTTGTAAAGCCCTTTCTCGTTGGCAAAACGCCTGCCGAAACGATTGACCTGAATCGTGCTGTCGCCGGGCACCACCCACACGTTTTGCGGAACACTGCGGGTTTTTAGCGCCACCTCGACGGGGACCTGACCCCACCACGCGTTGGACATGTTCCCCAGTGCCGCCCCTGCCGTAGCCGCGATGTTGATGAAATCGCCGGTACTTCCCGGAGCCGCGCCGCCTCCCCAAATGTGTCCGCGCAGAAAGCGGTTGCACATATCGGGATTGTTGGTGAAGCCCCCGCTGCAAAAAATGATCGCCTTGCGCGCCTGGATGTTGATCGGGCCGCCTTCGTTCCGCTCCACTTCAACGCCGCTGACATCCCCATGTGCGTTGCGGACAAGTTTTTGAACGCGGTGCTGCAGGTAAGTCTTGATCTTGAGTTGGCCAAATACCGCATGTAGTTGCCGCAACAATTCGGCGCCATTGCCACCACCCGTAAATACCGGGTCAGCCACGGCGGAAATCAGACTACGGCCACGGGTCACTTTGTCTTCCGGCAATGGGGAATGGTAGTCAGCGAAGTCATTGCCTTCCCAGTCCTTCCAGGATGCAATTTTCAGAGCACCGGCCGATTGAAGCTTTTCAATGACCTTGTCGCCGTTGTCGAAGAAAGTGGCAATGAGCGAAAACTCGTGCTCGGACACGCCAAGCCATTTGTCGTGCGGATCGTATCGCGTCGGATAGGACAGACGCACCATGTAGCGCAGCGCATCGATGCGCGCATCAACGATGCCGCGGCTTTTCAGTAGCGGATTATTTGGAATCCAGAAAATCCCGTCTGACTTGGCCGTCGTGCCACCCAGGTACGGCATCTTTTCGAGCATGATGACCGATGCGCCGTTCTTCGCCGCCGCGATTGCAGCAGCCGATCCCGCTGCGCCACTACCGACGACGACGACATCGGCCTGCATGGACCAAGGTTTTGCGCCACCGGTCGCCGCCTGTGCCACTGGTTGAGCCAATGACCCGATAGCAAGCGCCGAACCCCCTGCCATCGCTTTGAGTACATTGCGACGCGTGTTGCGATTGGAAACCTTCTGAATTTCGCCCTTTTTTTCCTGGGACATGGCTGCTTTCTCCTCTAGCGAAATAATTCAGTTGTTGGGAGCGCCTCCCAGTATCCATTTCTCGATCAGTTCCACCTGCCCGGCATCCAGAAATCGGGCGGGATCCACCTTGGGCATTGAATCTCCGCTGCCGCCCACGCTGAGTTGAGTCCCGCGCAATTTATGCATCAGATAACTTTTTTCCAGATCGCCGGGCGCAACACGAAGCAGTTCCGACTCGGTACTCTTGGTCGATACCAGATTCCGATAGGCATCGTGACGTGCCAGATTGAGCCCGGCATTTTCGGCGCCGGTGACATGGCAGAACACGCACTGGGTGTTGAATATGGGTTGAATGTCCTTCTTGAAGCTCGGGATTGCGCGCGGTTCGGCGCACGCAGCATCAACCCCCAGCGCGATCAGGCAGAACCATAGAACATTGAATTTACGCAACGTCCGCTCACCCATCCCGTCAAGTCAGGACGGTAAAGAAACTCGGACGCACGACGTTGTCGTGGGACCAGGAAGCATGTCCAAGGTCGTTGGTATCCCAGACGATGGTCGGTGAATCAGGATAGTGCATGTAACCCTCGGTGAACACCTCGTTCCGGTTGCCGGACGGATCAAAGAAATAGATCGTCAGACCACGCGTGACGCCATGGCGGTTGGAGCTGACATCCACCGGAATCCGGTACTTCCCGATCAAGTCCGCGGCATGGACCAGATCCGCCGCAGACTGGAGACGAAATGACGCATGGTGGAAGCGGTTGGCGTCCGGTTGGGCCTGGAATGCGATGTCGTGCGGCTTGTTCGAACCGCTGAAGAAAATGGCCAGGTTGGCTTTCGACTCGGCGTCGATGATTCTTTCGCTGACGCTCATGTCGAACACCTCGGTGAACAACCTTTCGTTTTCCTCGATGTTGGGACCGCCGAGCAGGATGTGATCCAGGCGTTCAATCCTGAACCCGCGAATAACCCCCTCATCCGGCAGCACGCCGGGGTTGAGATATCCCATAGTGTTGCCGACACGTTCCATTTCCGCATAGAGATGCATCGTGTGCCCGGTTGGCAACACGAAACTGAGTCGGCGCCCGCTCTTCGGATAGACACCGGCCGGGATGCGTTCCACTTTCAAGCCGAACGCTTCGATCTTTGGTTCAAGAGCGGACAGGGTGGCATCGTCATAGACCTTGAACGCGAAGTGATCGATCCCGGGCCGATCCGCTTCACGAATCACGACACTGTGATGATCGAGTTCGTCCCACGTCTTGTAATACACGCGACCATCCGCATCCTCCATGGTTTCAATCAGTCCCATGCGTTCGCCGTAGTGTTGCCGCGCGAGCTTCATGTCCATGACGCGGAAGGCTACTTCGCCGACCCGCAACAATCCTCGTAGTGCCATGATGAAAGCCTCCTTGTATTGATTCTTGTTTGGTCGTGGTTTCTAACTACGCAGCATGCGCCGATATGTTCAGGTTGCGCTCCTTGGCCAGTGTGATCGCGGTGTCTTCGATCATGTCTTCCTGCCCACCAATCATTTGCTTGCGTCCAAGCTCGACCAATATGTCGCGGGCCGGCACACCGAATCGTTCGGAGGCTCGCTTGGCATGCAACAGGAAGCTTGAATAGACGCCGTAATAGCCGATGGTCAGCGATGCCCGATCGACCCGCACGATATGGTCCATCATCGGAATGACAATGTCTTCGGCGATGTCCATCAACTTGAACAGGTCGCAACCCGTTTCTGCCCCCATGCGCATCAGGACGGCAGCGAGAACCTCCAGCGGCGTATTGCCGGCACCGGCGCCGAAACCTCCCATTGAGGCGTCGATGCTGCTGGCCCCCTCTTCAATGGCTGCAATCGAGTTGGCGATGCCCATGCCGAGATTGTGATGGCCGTGGAATCCGATCTCGGTCTCCGGCTTCAGCACGTCGCGCAAGGCACGCACCTGCGCCTTGACATCGTCCGGCAGCATGTAGCCGGCCGAGTCGGTGATGTAGATGGCTTGGGCACCGTAAGACTCCATCAATTTGCCTTGCGCGGCGAGTCTTTCCGGCGAGTTCAAATGCGCCATCATCAGGAAGCCGGTGGTATACATGCCAAGCTTGCGCGCGTAGGCGATGTGCTGCGGCGAAGTGTCCGCCTCGGTGCAATGGGTTGCCACATGGACGTAGCGGGCGCCGCAGTCATAGGCCGACTGGAGCGCCTTCATGGTTCCCATGCCGGGAATGAGCAGCACAGAAATCGTCGCTTTCTTCATCAGCGGCACCACAGCCTGGAGATACTCTTCGTTGGTATGTGGTGCGAAGCCGTGTTGCAGGGAATTTCCTCCCAGCCCGGCCCCATGCGTGACCTGGATGACAGGGACTCCGGCATCGTCCATTGCCGTTGCCATGCGCACCATTTGATCAATCGAAATCTGCTCGCGTTTCGCATGCATGCCATCACGCAGTGACATGTCGTGCAGGACGATTTTTCGGCCCTTGAATTTTTGATCGCTCATAGCGCTACCTCCGCGTGCAAGTTTTGATTTGTCGGTTTCAGCGTCAGCGTGCCATTCAATATCTCGCTGGCAAACAATTCCGCCGTTCGAGCCGCCGCCGCCGTCATGATGTCGAGGTTGCCCGCGTACTTCGGTAGATAGTCGCCAAGCCCTTCGACCTCAAGATAGATTGCGACCTTATTGCCGTCGAACACCGGACCGTTGACCAGCTTGTATCCCGGCACGTACTTCTGCACCTCGATCAGCATCGCCGCCACGGACTCGGCAATCCGCTTTCGATCGGGTTCCGATTCGGTCAGGCAATAGATGGTGTTTCTCATCATCAGAGGCGGTTCGGCCGGATTGACCACGACCAGAGCCTTGCCGCGCGCCGATCCCCCGACTCTGGATACTGCGTTGGCGGTGGTTTCGGTGAACTCGTCCAGATTCGCAC
Organism: Sterolibacteriaceae bacterium; assembly: GCA_043738625.1. Taxonomy (GTDB): domain Bacteria; phylum Pseudomonadota; class Gammaproteobacteria; order Burkholderiales; family Rhodocyclaceae; genus JANYCD01. Next base: position 1,376 of record JAYUFR010000010.1, on the reverse strand, counting down.
GTGTCCCCGGACCGATCGATTTGGAGGCAGTCGTGGCCACGATTTCGCCATAGGTTACCGGCTGGACTCTTGACACGGCGTACACCATCGGGATGGTTGCCTGGCCGCCGCAGGAAATCATGTTGACGTTCATCACATTCTTTCCCGCCAGCTCCGCAATATTGACCGCGGGGCAGCAATAGGGGCCGATTGCCGCAGGGGTGAGATCGATCATCAATACGCCCGCCGCATTGAGCTTGCGCGAGTTCTCGGCGTGCACGTAGGCCGACGTGGCATCAAAGGCGATTTGCACTCCGTCCTCGGCAATATGCGGCAGCAAGCCGTCCACACCCTCGTGGGTGGTCTTCAGCCCCATCTCGCGGGCGCGCTGCAGACCTTCCGACGAGGCATCGATGCCCACCATCCATACCGGCTCCAGAACTTCGCTGCGCTTGAGCTTGTAGATCAGGTCCGTACCAATGTTCCCTGGTCCGATCACGGCACACTTGATCTTCTTCATCGCGTGCCACCATTGCCGTTGCCATTCGCCAGCGGCTTCTCGCCGGCGGTGATGCCTGCGACGGCGAAATGCTCGGGCTCGAGTTCATGAATGAGGACGCGCACCGACTGCGGGTTGACGCCGAGGGCTTGCACTGCCGCTTCCGTCAGGCCTTTGGCAAGGCTGCGCTTTTGCTCAGTGGTGCGGCCCTCAAGCATGTTCACTTGAATGATTGGCATGGTTTGCCCCAAAAAGGTAAATCGGAAAATAGAGTTGCTGCATGTTTCACACAAAGTGGAGCGAGACACTGCCCATATCCTGAAACCGGGCAATGACCGAATCTCCAGCCTGCACCGGTATTGCTTCGGTGATTCCGCCAGTCATGACAAAGCTGCCGGCGGGCAATGTTTCACGATACTTTGCCAGATGCTGTACCAGCATCACGATGGAATTCGCCGGGTGATTGAGAACCGCTGCTCCTGCGCCAAGCGCCTGGATAACGCCGTTTTTTTCGATGACAACACCGACCGTGCGCAAGTCCATATCTCTCGGACCACGCGGCCTGCCCCCCGTGACATAGCGGCATGACGATGCGTTGTCGGCAATGGCGCTGATCAGGTCCAGCTTGAAGTTCTCGAAGCGTGAATCGATGACCTCCACCGCGGGGATCACGACCTCGGTCGCATCAAGCACTTCGTCAATCGTGCAATCCGGTCCACCCAGCTCGCGGTTGGTGACAAAGGCGATTTCCGCCTCGACGCGGGGATGGATCATGCTGCTGAATGTGATCGCCGCGTTTTCCGGGCTGGACATGACGTTGGTCAGAAAACCGAAACTCGGCGAGTGCACCCCCATCTGATCCATCTTGGCCTTCGAAGTCAGGCCGCCCTTTAAGCCG
>JAYUFR010000009.1:0-2709 GCA_043738625.1 Sterolibacteriaceae bacterium | reverse complement strand
GCGAATGCTCCTGCGTGAGCGTGCATGGCGCCAACCGCCTGGGCACTAACTCGCTGCTTGACCTGCTGGTGTTCGGCATTGCTGCCGGCAACCACATTGTTGAATACAACAACACCACCACGCATAAGCCCCTGCCGGCCGATGCGGCTGATAAATCCCTGGCCCGCATTGCCCGCCTGGATAATTCGACCGACGGTGAGTATGCACAGGATGTGGCCAATGACTTACGCGCGGCCATGCAGCAGCATGCCGGCGTGTTCCGCACCCAGACCATCATGAACGAAGGCGTGACTAAAATCGCCACCATGCGCGATCGCGTCAACGCCATCGGCCTGAAGGACAAGTCAAAGATTTTCAACACTGCGCGCATCGAGGCGCTGGAAGTGGAAAACTTGATCGAGGCGGCCCAGGCCACCATTATTTCTGCCGCTGCACGCAAGGAGAGCCGCGGTGCGCATTCGGTAGACGATTTCGGTGATACCGCAGAGCATCCAAACGGTCGCAACGACGCCGAATGGCACAAGCATACCCTGTGGTACAGCGAAGGTAATCGCCTGGCCTACAAGCCCGTGCAGATGACACCACTAACAGTAGAGTCCGTGCCGATGAAAACGCGTACGTTCTAAGCGACAGTCTGCGACCAGAAAAGAATCGAAAGAAGCGAGAACCCCTCATGACCAAACGTACTTTCCAGATTTACCGCTACGACCCGGACACTGACGCCAAGCCCTACATGCAAACCCTTGAGGTTGAACTCGACGGCAGCGAGCGCATGCTGCTCGACGCGTTGATGAAGCTTAAGGCGCTGGATCCGAGCATCAGCTTTCGCCGCTCCTGCCGCGAAGGGGTGTGCGGCTCGGATGCAATGAACATCAATGGCAAGAACGGCCTGGCCTGCCTGACCAACATGCTTGCGCTCAAGGGCACCATCGTTTTGAAGCCCCTGCCCGGCCTGCCCGTAGTGCGCGACCTGATTGTCGACATGACCCAGTTCTTCAAGCAGTACCATTCGATCAAGCCGTATCTCATCAACGACGAGCCCGCGCCCGAGCGCGAACGCCTGCAGTCACCGGAGGATCGCGAAGAACTCAACGGCCTGTATGAATGCATCCTGTGCGCTTGCTGCTCGACTGCGTGCCCGTCTTTCTGGTGGAACCCGGACAAGTTCGTCGGCCCGGCGGGCCTGCTCCAGGCTTACCGGTTCATAGCGGATACGCGTGACCAGGCGACCAGCGAAAGGCTCGATAACCTCGAAGATCCGTACCGGCTGTTCCGCTGCCACACGATCATGAACTGCGTCGATGCGTGCCCGAAGAATCTCAACCCGACGCGGGCGATCGGCAAGATCAAGGACATGATGGTCAAGCGGGCGGTGTGAGGTGGAGCGTGATGCTTGATCCGGCCGGACAGCATCGCCTGAAATGGAAATGCCGCCGCGGTTTGCTCGAACTCGACCTGGTGCTGGAACGTTTTCTGCAACAAAAGGCCGCTAGCCTGGACGCAAGATCGCTGGATCTTCTCAACGAGCTGCTCGAGTACCAGGACAACGACCTGTGGGACATCGTCAATGGCCGCAGCGAGGACTACCCGCCTCGCCACAAGGCGCTGGTGGACGTGCTGCGAGCCAGCTGAACTGCGACACCTGAACTGGAGAAACCCTTGGACAAGAAAGCCACACTGACGCTCGCCGACGGAAAATCGATCGACTTCCCGGTGCTCTCCGGTTCCATCGGGCCGGAAGTCATCGATATCCGCACGCTCTACAGCAAATCGGGGATGTTCACCTACGACCCGGGCTTCCTGTCGACTGCGAGCTGCAATTCGAGCATTACGTACATCGACGGCGACGCCGGGGTGCTGCTCTACCGCGGCTACCCGATCGAGCAGGTTGCGCATCACTGCGATTTCCTCGAGACCTGTTACCTGCTGCTGAATGGGGAATTGCCGGACACCAGGCAGAAAGACGAGTTCGTGGGCACGGTCACGCGCCACACCATGGTGCACGACCAGCTCAACCGGTTTTTCACCGGTTTCCGGCGCGATGCGCATCCCATGGCGGTGCTCGTCGGCATGGTCGGCGCGCTGTCGGCCTTCTACCATGATTCGCTCGACATCAACAATGCCGAGCACCGCAAGATTTCGGCGTTCCGCCTGATCGCGAAGCTGCCGACGATCGTCGCGATGGCCTACAAGTACAACATCGGCCAGCCGTTCATCTACCCGCGCAACGACCTGTCGTACTCGGCGAATTTCATGCGCATGATGTTCGCGGTCCCGGCCGAGGAGTACAAGGTCAATGAAGTCCTGGTCAGGGCGCTGGACCGCATCCTGATCCTGCACGCCGACCACGAGCAGAATGCCTCGACCTCGACCGTGCGCCTGTCCGGTTCCTCGGGCGCCAACCCTTTCGCCTGCATCGCGGCGGGCATCGCGTGCCTGTGGGGTCCCGCGCACGGCGGCGCTAACGAAGCGGCGCTCAACATGCTCGAGGAAATCGGCGACGTCTCCAAGATCGGCGAGTTCATCAAGCAGGTGAAGGACAAGAACTCGGGTTCCAAGCTCATGGGCTTCGGCCACCGCGTCTACAAGAATTACGACCCGCGCGCCAAGCTCATGCGCGAGACCTGCTACGAGGTGCTCGGGGAGCTGGGCCTGGAGAACGACCGCCTCTTCAAGCTGGCGATGGCACTGGAGAAAGTCGCGCTGGAG
>JAYUFR010000008.1:0-2718 GCA_043738625.1 Sterolibacteriaceae bacterium | reverse complement strand
ACATAGCTGACGATAATTTCAAAATAGGAAATCGGCGCCGACAGCAGCTCGTAGATCGTGCCGGTGAACTTGGGAAAGAAAATGGCGAACGACGCGTTTGAGATGCTCTGGGTCAGCAACGACAACATGATCAGCCCCGGAACAATGAAGGCACCGTAGCTGATGCCACCCACTTGCGGGATGCGCGAGCCGATGGCGGCGCCAAAGACGACGAAATAGAGCGAGGTTGAAATCACCGGCGAGATGATGCTCTGCATCAGCGTGCGCCAGGTGCGGGCCATTTCGAACCCATAGATGGCGCGGACGGCATGGAGATTCATCGTTTGTCCTCCACCAGGTTGACAAAAATATCTTCAAGCGAGCTTTGCGTGGTGTGCAGATCCTTGAACTGGATACCTGCGTCACCGAGGTCCTTGAGCAGTGCCGCGATGCCGATCCGTTCGCCCTGCGCATCGTAGGTATAGGTCAGTTCACAACCGTCCTTCGACAATTGCAGATCGTGGGTGGAAAGTGCGGCCGGCACTTGCGCCAGCGTATGTGGAAGCTGAAGCACGAGTTGTTTTTTGCCGAGCTTGTGCATCAGTTCGGACTTGCTCTCGACGAGAATGATCTCGCCCTTGCTGATGACGCCGATGCGGTCCGCCATCTCTTCGGCTTCGTCGATGTAGTGGGTGGTCAGGATGATGGTCACGCCGGTGCTGCGCAGCCCGCGCACCAGCTCCCACATGTCGCGCCTGAGCGTGACGTCGACGCCGGCAGTGGGCTCGTCCAGAAACAAAATCTGCGGCTCGTGCGACAGCGCCTTGGCGATCATCACGCGGCGTTTCATGCCGCCGGACAGGGTCATGATCTTATTGTCCTTCTTGTCCCACAGCGACAGCGCCTTGAGCATCTTTTCGATGTGCGCCGGATTGGCGGGTTTGCCGAACAGGCCGCGACTGAATGACACGGTGGCCCACACCGTTTCGAATGCGTCGGTGGTCAGCTCCTGCGGCACCAGCCCGATCAGGGACCGCGCCGCGCGGTAGTCACGGATGATGTCGTGGCCGTTGACCAGGACGGCGCCGCTACTGGGATTGACGATGCCGCAGATGATGCTGATCAGCGTCGTCTTTCCCGCGCCATTGGGGCCTAGTAGCGCGAAGATTTCTCCCTGGCGAATGGCCAGGTTGATGTTCTTGAGCGCGCTGAAACCGGAGGCGTAAGTCTTGCAGAGATTCGATACTGAAAGAATGTTTTGCATAAGACCAAGAGTAGCACTGAAGATGGAATACGTTGTTGCCCGGATGACAGGAAAGAACCGCACCGTCGTACGTGCTAGGATTGTTCCGTCGAAACATGGCGGGGATCCAGCGATGGCACGAATTCTTGCACTGATAGTAGTGGCGGTTTTGCTCTTGCTGCCTGTGATCGGGCGGACTCAGGACGACCCGGTCGCAGGGTTAACGCAGGTTGACCGTGGCGCCATCCGCAAGGTCATCGAGGCGCAGCTTTCGGCGCTGCAGCACGATGACGGAGCGCTGGCCTTTTCCTATTCATCACCCTTCATCCAGGAGAAGTTCGGCACCCCGGAAAACTTTCTCCGCATGGTGAAGACCGCCTTCCCCGCAGTCTATCGGCCACGCGATACGCAATTTCGCGCACTTGACGTCAGCGCAGAATTGCCGGTGCAGCAGGTGTTCTTCATCGGCCCCGACGGCGAGCCGGTGCTCGGCCTTTATCTGATGGAAAAGCAGCCGGATGGAAGCTGGAAGATCAACGGCTGCAAGCTCGCCATGGCGCCGGACATCAGCACCTGACGCTGGATCCCTTGCCTGGGAAGATCGGCAAGGATTGAGGGCGTATTCCAAGTGTGTACGACAACGTACAGACGGGATCGGGCGTTCGGTGTTTTATTCGCACTGAGAGGCGCTGCCCAACCTCACTCGTCAACCACCAGCGGAATATTCCCCGACAATCTTTTGAAAGGAACAAGCCATGACCACACTCAGTGATGCGGTTCACATTGACTCAAGGCGCGAATCCGACACAATGCATCGCACGGCAGGCCGCAAGCGCGAGCTGAACGAAGATGAGATTTTCAGCGTGATCACTTCGGTGCGTAAAGTTCTCGAAACGGAATTCGCCGACGACAAGGACAGGGCGGTTTTTACGTTGTACGAACGATGCGCAAAATTCCGTCGGGCGTTGGAACAGATCGCCTCGTATCCGCGAACAAGCGAGCCCGAAGAAATGGCCATAAACGCCCTGGATTGGCCAGGCATGAAATTGGGTGGGAAGTTTGAAGTGCCCAACACGGGAATGGAAACCGCGGTTAACAAAGGGCTGGCCGTTACCCATTTCAGTGGCCTGCCGAGCGGCGCTGAGGTAATGTGCAAGGAAGGCGTTCCGCTGGAAGTTGGGCTTCGGGTATTGCTGCATCCCGAGACCCGCCGGACTACGGATTGGAGCGATGCTTCCAGCGTCCTCTCAAGCAGCAGTTCAAAATCGACGAAGTACGTTGACCGGCGAGACCATTAGGACAGCGCAGATACGCAGGTCGAACTGAGTTGGTCGGGTGGCATTGGCGCAGACAATTCATTAATTAACCAATGGGTAAATTAATAGACGCCGCAAGGTTTGTAACGGGGCTGGCAATGAAATAGTTTGTTCAGCCTCCGGCGGCGGTCTGTTCGGCAAGGCGACTCGCCGATTGCAGCAGTTCCATGTTGTTTTCAA
>JAYUFR010000007.1:0-8368 GCA_043738625.1 Sterolibacteriaceae bacterium | reverse complement strand
CCGGTGCCATTCAGCAGGGTGGCTTGATCGCCGGGCAGGCTCAGTGAATGCAGAACGTTGACGATGGTCGTCGGCCCGCAGAAGCTGCCGTTTTGCTGATAATCAATGTCCGCTCGGTAGAGCCTGGCAACCGGTAGCGCCCAGGCTTTTTCGAGCAGCGCCGGATCCTGGTATTCGTGTGTCCCCTTGATGGAAACAACCTGGGAACCTTCTGCGGCATCGCCCCATGTCAGCGGCGAGATGATCGAGATCGCGCTGCCCAACACGAGCGCAGCCAGGCCAAGCGACAGCAGGAACTTGCGCAGTTGCAGCATTGTTTGAGACATCTCAGCCACACTCCCCGGCAAAGTTGAGTTCGATTTGAATTCCGACCGGGTCGTGCAGCAGGAACTGAACGATCCCGAAATTGGGGAACTCGTTATGGGCGTAGGGAACGCGCAGCTCATCCAGGCGCGCCTTGGCGGACTTGTGGTCGCTGCAGGAAAAGGCGATATGGTCCAGCCATCCGGTCGACTTTGGCGCAAGGCCGGACATTGATTGATCATCCGGCAATCCGTTCAAATGCAGCACCGGTTGATCGCCAAGATAGAGCCAGCGGATTGGAAATTTGGCCGGGCCCGGAGCCCAGCCTTCCTTGAGTCCGATGACGTCGGTGTAGAAGGCGCGCGTCTTTTCCAGCAACTCCGCGGGCACACGGATGTTGTAGTGGTTGAGTTGCTTGAGGTTGATCACGCCGGACATCTTTGCTTCCTTCGCAATGGATCGACCATCCCGATGGTAACTTACCTGCTTCAGTAAAGGCTTGAGTCTGCGGCACGGTAAAAAATTATAAGCAGTTATAAAACAATCGATATAATTTACACTTGCGGCAAATAGGCGCTTCCAACTGCTTGAGCGCCAAAGACAGAAAAGGAGAAGAGATGAACGTTCGCGATCCTGCTTTGAGCAACGAGCACAAGACCACTTACACCGAGATGGCGGGCCTGTCGACGTCACCGGTGTCGATGGAGCCCTATCGCTCTCCCGAGTTCTATGCCATGGAGCAGGAGCATGTTTTCCGCCGCTCATGGCTGTTGCTCGCGCGGGAGGAAGAGATCGCGACGGCGGGGGACTATGTGCGCAAGGAGGTCGAGGTGTGCAAGGCTTCGGTGATCCTGATGCGCGACAAGGAGGGCCAGGTCCGTGCCTTCCATAATGTCTGCTCGCATCGCGGCAATCAGGTGGTGGTCGCCGAGTCTGGAAACGCGAAGCGCCTGATGTGCCGTTATCACCAGTGGACCTATGGCAACGATGGGCGCCTGCTCAGCATTCCGGACGAACCCAATTTTTTCAACGTCGACAAAAAAAATTGTGGCCTGACACCGATCGCCTGCGAGGTGTGGGATGGCTGGGTCTTCATTAACCTGACGCCCGAACCCGAGGTCGGGTTGAAAGAGTATCTCGGCGACATGGCCGATTTCTTTTCCGGCGTGCATTACCTGAATGCAGCCAATCCGTTCATCGTTCAGGCGGATCTCGATTGCAACTGGAAGGTGGTCTCCGATGCGTTCAGCGAGGCCTACCATATCCCCGCCATTCACCCCCAGACCATCGGCGCGACTTTTTCCTCGCGCGACAACCCCTACGCGCATGTGCTGGACGTCAAGTTCTTCGGCCCGCATCGCTTCGTTTCGATGTACGGTAATTCCCAATACACACCCGGCCCGAACAACAAGGTCGAAGCGCTTGCCTACGGCTCGGTCGACTCCGCCAGCGTCCTGGCGCACGCGAAAGGCGCCGACATCACCAAATTCCTTGAGCACCCGGCGATCAACCCAACACGCTCCAAGGACTGGGCCATGGACGTTCTCCATGTCTGGCCGAACATGCATATCGACGTCGGCCCCGGCGGCTTCTGGACCCACCATTTCTGGCCGCTGTCGCATAACCGTACCCGCCATGAAATTCGTTTTTATGTCTCCAAGGCGGAAAACATGCGGGAACGCTTTCAGCAGGAAGCTTATGTCGCGCGCGTCAGCGAAGTCCTGCTGGAAGATCTCAGCAATGTCGCGCGCACGCAGCGCGGGCTTGAATCGGGCGGCAAGAATTTCATGCAGTTGCAGGACAATGAAGTCCTGATTCGCGCCAATATCGAGACCGTGGAAAAGTGGGTGAAAGCGCCGTCGCTGAAGGAAGCACTCGCCTGATGGAAGCACGCCGACCGACACCACGCGCTTTACCTGCACTGCGGAGGAACAGTTGATGAGTGTTGCCGTGACCGAACGACGGCTGCCGCCGGGTTTCGAGGATCTCGAACAATACGTGGATTACTGGGGAATGAAAACGTCGCAGGAGCGCTGGCAGCGTCGCTCGGCGGCCAGCATGGAAGACATCCGCGCTTTCTATGACGATGTTCTGGCGCGGGCCAATGACATCCTTGCCTACCTCGATCCGCTGAGTCTTGATGATTTGCCCGAAGATGCGGCATGCCTCAGCTGCCTTCTGTTCGCGCTGGCCAATTGCTCGATGGCCGTGGAATTGCACGGCGCTCCGCGCGCGCCTTTTTCACCGTTCCCGCATGGCGTCCGGATTTTGAAGGGTGTATTGCCGCTGGGTTGAATGCGACCTGCCGGAGCGGTCAGGTCGAGTTGCGGTTGGATCCCTGCAAGGCTTCCAGCTTCCACTGGTCGCCGTCCTGGCGCCACACCACCATATAGCGCCCCGACAGGTCCTTGAGTTGACCCACAACTTTGACCTTTGTCGTCAGCAAGCCGCTGGCTAAAACGATGTCGGGTGTCAGGCGGGTCGCGACATCAAGTTCCGATGTAATCGAAACATATTCAACGGTGCGTTCCCGCAGAAATTTGAGCATGCTCGCTTTGCTATCGAGCGTGCCCGTTGAATGTCCGTAAGCCAGATTGTCGGAAAGGCAGCGTTCAAGTCCGTCGAAATCGCCGGCCACTGTCAGGGCAATGCGGTTTTCTTCCAATGCCTGGACTTGACGCAGAAGTTCACTCTTCGGAGAGTTCATTGCGGTTTCGCCTTCGTCCGAATTGGGTTGAGGTCAGGCCGCGATGTAGCCGCCATCAATGCAGAGCTCAATACCGGTAACCCAGCGCGCAGCATCGGAGGTCAGATAGTAAATTCCGTTGGCGATATCCTGCGGACGACCAAGGCAGCCGAGCAGATGGGCGTTGGCGAAGGCGACCTCGGCGGTAGCTTCATCTGGCATGAGCCCCAGCTTCACGTAGTCGGCCAGGGTCTTGGCACCCATTTCGGTTTTGATAAGGCCGGGGTGAATCGAGTTGACGCGAATACCGTAATTCAACCGGCCGCACTCCACCGCCGCAGCCTTGGTTAACAACCTGACGGCACCTTTTGAAGTGCAATAGGCACCCAGTCCGGTGGTACCTTTAAAACCGGCGGCAGACGAGAGGTTCACAATGGAACCACCTCGGCCGGAAAGGCCGCCCGGCTTCATGGCGCGGATCGCATGCTTGACGCCAAGAAAGACGCCATTGACGTTGACGTTCATCGTAAGGTTGAACTCTTCCAGCGTGCAGTTCTCAAATAGCGCTGCCGTTTCGATGCCGGCGTTGTTGACCACCACATCAATGCCGCCGAATCGTTTCACGGTGGCAGCGATTGCCGCTTCCCACTCGGCCTCTTTTGTCACATCGAGACGCACGAACATGGCGTTGTCTTTACCGAGCTTCGCCGCTGTTTCTTCGCCTTCCCTGGTCAGAATGTCGGAGATCACGATCTTTGCACCGCCTCCGACAAGCGCTTCAGCCGTTGCGGCGCCCAAACCACGAGCACTGCCGCTGATCAACGCTACTTTGCCGTCGAGCCTGAATTCGTTCATTTTTTCTCTCCTGTAATTTTTAACGGCTTATTTTTCCGCGCTACAGCTCGCGAAGGGAGCATTGCAAGGGCCGGTTTCTCGGCCCTTGCAATGCTCGGCTTACTGACAGACGCAGGTCGGGCATGAGCCCAACGGATTTTGTGGCTTGGCGATCTTAGAGTGGACGCGTTTTTTCTTTTCGGTCCCAGCCAATTGCGGCGTCGGCGATCATTTTGTAGATGCTGCGAATTTCAGCGGTATCTTCATGGAACTCAAGAAAAAACCCCATCTCCGAACGCGTATCCATATAGGCAAAGGGTGTGTTGCCAAACATGCCCTTCATGCCGATATCAAACCCTCTTTTTTGGTACGCCTTGATGGCAGCATCAAAATCCTTGGCGAACATACCCACGTGGTGAAAGCCGCCGCCACTGCCCTTCGGGTACATGTCGGTATAGACGGTGGGATTTTCGCTGTAGACCTTGATCAGCTCTATCTGGATTGCCCCTGCCTGACCCAGTGCGAGATCAATATCGATCGTCGACTTCTTGCCGCGATATTCCAGTTCCAGATTGTCTACGCGGCGTCTGACAAAGAAGGGGCCGGCGCCGACATTGGTGACCCAATGGTCGATCGCCTTGTCGAGGTCATCCACTACATACGCGTTTTGATAAATAACACCATCGCCATCAAACATTGGTCTCTCTCCTCTTATGCCGGTCGAAGCAACTCGGTTGTGCCCGGTTGCGTTTTTTTGGGCCGGCGGATTTTATGGGGCTGGTGACAAACTCTCAGCGTTTTACGATTTTTTGAACATAACCGCAGGAGCATTGCCTACTGAAACTTATTATCCATTATAAAAATAAAGTGTCAACTCACATAGGCTGAAAAGAGGAGCTCTGGCCCTTTAAAAAATCCTTGAGAAACTTAGCCAGTCACGCACAGTTTGTCGTGCAGGAAGCGTGCCTCATCAGGCCGGTGCTATCATCCATTCGTCAGTCAATCAATGAAGAAATGTTCATCTCCGCCGCGCGACAATGATCCGGGAACAACAAAAAGAAGGGCGGCGGCGTGCCATCATCCACGCCGCAGAAACGCTGATCCGCGAAACCGGATCGACAAATTTTTCGATGGTCGAACTCGGGCAAAGAGCCGGATTGAGTACGGCGACGACTTACAACTTGATCGGGTCCAAGGCCACCGTTCTTTACCTGCTATTGAATCGTTGCATGGACCGGGTGGATATGGGTGGTCTGCTGCCGCGCGGGCGGAAAAATCCTTTTGATCATGTTTTCCAGGCGGCCGATATCGCCGTCGATATTTACACTTCCGACCCCAATTTTTATCGACCGCTAATGCGTTTTCTGCTTGGCGTGCCGGATCCGGTGCATCGCCCGGCCTTCATGAAACGGGCCTATCGCTATTGGCGCATCGTGGTCCAGGGGCTGGTCGACGGCGGGTATGTCCGGAATGGATTGGAAGCGAGCGATCTTGCCCGTGACTTCCAGGTGTTCTTCGCCGGATCAATCGATTTCTGGGTGCATGACGAACTCGATGGCCCGCAGTTTCAGGCGCAAATCGGTCACGGCATGGCGCTGCGCTTGCTGGCGCTGGGCGTTGAAAAATTCGACGCTCGCCTGTTGCGGAAAATCAAGTCGGCCAGAAGGGCGATGAAGCAGGTCCTGGCGTTTGACGATGCTGCGGTCACCGTGGAAGAACCGCCCCACCATCAAAAATAATCGAATTCGACAGGTCGCTTCCCGACTTGCTTGTCGCTATCGGATCAATCCAATGTGCCGGGCCGCTGTGACTGCTTGCAGGCGGCTGGTGACGGCGAGCTTGGAATAGATATTCTTGAGGTGAAACTTGACCGTGTTTTCCGAAACGAAAATGCGGCCGGCCATTTCGCGATTCGAAACACCGTTGGCGAGGAAGGTGAGGATTTCCTTTTCCCGATCCGTCAGTGCGTCAAGCCGCTGGCTGGATTCAGCGACCAGGTCAGATATTGTTCCACTCTCCTTGAGGAGGCGCAGGGCGAAGTCATGTTCCGGGCCGGTGGCGTCCCTGTGTCTGACTTGTTCGCGCAGCAACTCAAGCACTGCCTCGCCTTCGTCGAGGAAACTGCGCACGAAGCCGCCGGGTGCGGCGAGTTTCAGCGCCTCATTCAGGCTGCGCAAAGCCGCCGGGGCGGCGCCAAGGCATTGTTGAAGCTGGGCATCTAGGAGCTGGAGTTTGATCTGTCGATTGATGCGACCGGGCTGGTGGGTGAACTCCACTTGCAAGAGTGCCGCGGCGGAATCAAGTTCCGCGCGCCGGATCGCCAACCGGATACGGCCCATGTGTTGGTCTTCGATATCCTGGGAAAACAATATCCACGGCTCGTCATGGTTGTCACGACGCGCAAGCTGCTGTGTCGCGATGGCCTGTGCGCGTTCGGGTGCGCCGGCGCGCAGCGCACGACGCACCCTTTCCCAATCCAGGGTCGCCACGAAACGCGTCCAACCGTTGGCACGGCTGATCGATTCGGCTTCATCGAGAATGTCGAGCGCCTTGTCATGTCGGCCGCGCATGTCGTGGATGCGCGCCATCGAAAGATAGCCGACGGCGAGAAAATCCATCAACACCGAATCGGCAATGATGTCGTGGAATTGACCGAACAGAGCCTCGGCGCGTTCCAGTTCGTTGGCCTCATACAGGGCCCAGATATAGCAGGCCACCAGGGCACCGGACGCAACCGATTTGTCTTCGTGCATGCGATGCTCGGCCATGCCATTGGCAAAGCAGGTGAGTGCTTCGCCGAGCTGTCCTTGCACCAGCAGACTGATCCCCTGCAGTGCTACAGTGTAACCTCCGCTGAAGGTGGCGTTGCCGTGCTTGTTGTGCGCGCGGGCGAGGCCGAGGTTGCGGCGCACGCCTTCGAAATCGCAAAAAGAAAGTGCCCGGTAGGCCATCACGTTGGCGGTCGCGCCGAGTTCGAAGCCGGCAAAGCCGTCGGTATCGTGGGCGTGGACCGGCACTCGGGCGGCGAGCTCGAAAGCGGCGGCAGTATCGTCAACCGAAACTGCCGCCATGCACAGCACGACATCGGGATTGAGCGTTGCGCCGATGTCGCCGCCGGCAGGAAAGCCGCGCAGCAGTTTGAGCAACGGCTTGAGTTCCTGTTGGCGGCGCAGGAAGACGAGCGCATAGGCGACCTTGATGGCGAGGTCGGGGCGGCGCGCCACTTCGTCGAAGGGCAGTTTTTTGTACCAGCGTTCGACGGTCACCAGATGTGCGCCCGCGACCAGGCGTGAGGCACAGGCATTGAGCGTATCGGCCGCGGTGACAAAGTCGCCGGCGGCAACGGCATGATGCAGAGCTTCTTCCGCGTCGCCATGTTCGAGATGCCAGCGCGCCGCCAGACGATGAACCTCGATGACGCTGGCTTGCGACTGCTGGCGCAGTTGTTCGGCGAGATAGGAGGAAAACAGCCCGTGATATTCGAACCAGTGCAGGTCGGTATCGAGGCTGCGCAGGAAAATTCCGGAACGTTCGAGGCGGAGCAGTATTTTCTGCGCGTCGTTGCGGCCGCTGACCAGGTTGCACAACGGTGCGTTGAGCCGGTTGAGCAGCGCAGTGCGGCGCAGGAAATCCTGTATCTCCGGCGGCTGCAGGGCGAGCACGTTGTCGGTGAGATATTCCGCCAGTTCGCGCGGACGATAGTCGGTGAGCTGGTCGAGCGAACGTCGCACTTCGGGGCTGGCGAGGGTGAGACGGAACAATTGCAACGCGGCGGGCCAACCTTCGGTGCGGCGGTAGATGGCAGCGACTTCAGCACCACTGACACTCGACCCTGCAAGCGATGTGGCGAAGAAGCGCTCCACTTCGCCGGGGGAAAAGCGCAGGTCGTCGGCGCGTAGTACCAGCGCCTGATTGTTGACCACCAGCCGCGACAGTCCGATCTCGGGCGCCGAGCGAGAGCCGATGAACATGCGCACGTTGGGCGGCAAGCGTTCGCAAAGCTCACGAAAAAAAGCCAGTACGGTGTGGTTTTCGAGCGCCTGAAAATCATCGAAGAACAACGCCAGCGGAAGGCCGGCCTTGAGCAGTCGGTTGATTACCCAGTCGGAGCGCAGACTGGGGCGCGGATCGTCGCCTGCTTCTTCGCGCGTCTCGACATGCAGCTCTGGTGTCGCCGCACCGCCCACCACTGCGGACAGCAACGCTCGCATGTGAAGAAAAAAACGCCGCGCATCGTTGTCCGCGGTGTCCATGCTGAGCCAGCCGATGCGGGCGCCGCGACTCTGGCAGGCGGCGGCAATCTGCTGCAGCACAGTGGATTTGCCGTGGCCGGCCGGGCCTTGCAGGAGCACGACGCGGGCTGAGGAATTACCGAGAATGCGCGCCAGGAGCGTATCGCGCTGCAACGCGTCGGGATGCAGCGGCGGCGCGAAAAACTTGTGCGCATAGACTTCCGGCGGTGCATTCCT
This sequence comes from Sterolibacteriaceae bacterium, assembly GCA_043738625.1. GTDB lineage: Bacteria > Pseudomonadota > Gammaproteobacteria > Burkholderiales > Rhodocyclaceae > JANYCD01. Next base: position 76 of record JAYUFR010000007.1, on the reverse strand, counting down.
GCCACTTTTCCTTGCGACCACCATCGTCCGCTTCTCCTCGCGTACTGACGTTTTGCCGTCAGTCTACCGCGCTTCG
>JAYUFR010000006.1:0-2747 GCA_043738625.1 Sterolibacteriaceae bacterium | reverse complement strand
GAAGCGCCCCGGGTTTCCCGGAGGCTCCTACTTGTGTGAAGAAGGAGCCACCATGAGCAAGACGACAATCAAGTTTTCGCCCGATGTCCGCGAACGCGCTGTCCGGATGGTTGATGAGCACCGCTTCGATTACGGATCGGAATGGGCGGCGATGACCTCGATCGCAGGCAAGATTGGCTGCACGGCAGAGACTCTGCGCCGCTGGTGCCGCGAGGAGGCGAGCCCCAAACGACCTTGGCTCGCGGGGCCAGCGGCGCAAACCGCCAGCGACAAGGATCGACTGAAGCTGCTTGAGCGCGAAGTGAAAGAGCTTCGCCGGGCCAACGAGATCCTGCGCAAGGCGCCGGCATATTTTGCGCAGGCGGAGCGAGCCAGAACTCCTTGGCGCCAAGGCAAATGGTGATGTCGTTCATCGACAGCCACCGTGCGGAACTGGGTGTCGAGCCGATCTGCCGCGAACTGGCGCCATTGATCCCCTTGGCGCCCCATCCTCCTACCACGAACATGCGGCCCGGCTTGCTGACCCTGCCAAACGGTCGGCGCGTGCCCGGCGGGATGACGAGATCAAGCAGCAGATCAAGCGTGTTCACGACGACAGCTCCGGCCTCTATGGCACGCGCAAGGTCTGGCACCAGATGCGCAGAGAGGGAGCCACAGTTGCCAAATGCACGGTCGAGCGGCTGATGCGCGCCATGGGCTTGGCAGGTGTAAGGCTTGGAAAGACAACGATTACGACCGTCAGCAATCCCAAGACTCCATGTCCGCTCGACAAGGTGAACCGGGAGTTCCGCGTCAGCCGACCCAACGCGTTGTGGGTGGTCGATTTCACGTATGTCCATACCTGGGCGGGCTTTGTGTACGTAGCCTTTGTGATCGACGCATACGCGCGGCGGATCGTCGGCTGGAAAGTCAGCACGGCACCCACTGCCAGCTTCGTCCTGGATGCTCTGGAACAAGCGATCCACGCACGAAGGCCCGGCCCGAAAGATGGGCTGATCCATCACAGCGATCGTGGCGTTCAAGGCGGATTCAACCGGTCGTCGCAACACCTGCTACATACTGCCCGGCAAGGAAATGGTCGAGGACTTCGGCGGGCGTTTTCCAACCGAGAGTTTTGCGCGGCCGCGTGTTCATCACATGGGCCACCGCGTCCAGTTCCTTGGCTGAGTGTCGGCTGATATCCGTGCCCTTGGGGAAGTACTGCCGCAGCAGCCCATTGGCGTTCTCGTTCGAACCACGTTGCCAGGGGTTCTTCGGATCGCAGAAGTAGATTTCCAGCCCAGTGTCGATGCGCAAGCTGACGTGCTGCGCCATTTCCGCTCCCTGGTCCCAGGTCAGCGACTGACGTAACTGCTCGGGCAGAGTCTTCATGGATCGGCCGATGGCCTTGCGGACAGCTTCGGCGCCGTGGCCGGCAAGTGGCGGGCCGTTCTTGATGCTTTGGCCATGCTAATAGCCATCCATGCGTGGCAGGTGGAGCAGCATGGTGAAGCGCGTGCTTCGCTCCACCAGAGTGCCAATCGCCGAACTGCCGAGGCCAAGGATGAGATCCCCTTCCCAATGACCGGGGATGGCGCGATCGGCTATTTCGGCCGGCCGGTCGCTGATCATGACGGCCTCGCCGATGAAGGACTTGTTGCGCCCTCGAGAGCGCTCGCGTGGCACGCGCAGTGCTCGGCCCGACCGCAAACAAGCCGTCAGCTCCCGGCGCAATGCCCCGCGCCCTTGAATGTACAAGGACTGATAGATCGCCTCATGGCTGATCCGCATGGTTTGGTCCTCTGGGTAATCTATCAGAAGCCGGCGTGCGATCTGCTCCGGACTCCACGCCGTCGCCCAACGCCGGCTTTGACGGTGAACGGCGCGTCGCTTCCTCCATATTACCTCGGGGCCATCAAAGCCGACACCTCGCACATCCGTGACCTTCCCGGCGAGGCGCTGTTCCACATATTCTCGCAGTGCGGTATTGCCCGCCAGCTTGCCAGGCCTTGGTCGCCGGGCTGCACGATCTGCATGCCACTGGGCTGCGCTGGCGCGATAATCCAGGCGACCGCTTCGCGTCGCTGCATTGCGCCTCACCTCCCGCAAGACCGTGCTGGGCGAACGGCCAAGCTTGCGGGCAATCGCTCGGATACCGGTCCCTTGGGCCAGCTCGATCGCGATCTCTTCACGCTCACAAAAGGACAGATATCGCACCGATCGCGGCTTTGCCGACGGCGCCAGATGGGTTGGCGGCATACCTCCTGCACTCCGAAACCAGCGCGGCCCAAGGGGCGCCGAAACACTGGCATCCGCCGCTGCTTCCTCGCTCGAACGCCCCAAAGCAATAGCTTGCCAGAAGCGGCAGTGATTCTCACGCTGCCAGGCAGGTGGGCGCCCGGGCGAGCGCAACTTGTTCCGAGTGCATCGATCCGATGCGCGCCGGTGGTCCTTCATCGCAACCTCCAATTTCAAGGTGTTGCGACGACCGGTTGAATCCGCCCAGTATACCAGCGAGCAGTTCCAGCTGTTGCTGAAGAGCAATGGCGTCACCTGTTCGATGAGCCGTTCCGGCAACTGCTGGGACAATGCTGCGATGGAAAGCTTCTTCTCATCGCTGAAAACCGAACGCGTCGCGCGGAAAACCTACCGGACGCGGGACCAGGCAAGGGCCGATGTGTTCGATTATATCGAGCGCTTCTACAACCCGACGCGCAGGCACTCGACCTTGGGGTATCTCAGCCCCATGGACTTCGAGAAGAAAGCTG
>JAYUFR010000005.1:0-8586 GCA_043738625.1 Sterolibacteriaceae bacterium | reverse complement strand
GGCATTTCGTGACACAGTTTGCCCGCAAATTTCTGAAACTGTCAAGCAAGGGGCGCCATCGATGCATCACAGATGCCGATGACAGGCTTGGGTTGTATTATTGCGGGCGTCGTTGCTGCCGTGGACTTGGCCTTTGGCCGAGGACGGGGTTTCGAACGCAATTAATCAACCTGAATCTTTAGAGCAATATTCAAGGAAAAAATGGGAACACTTATTGTTAAAAACCGTGCCGGCGACCAGTTGTCAATAAAAGCGGAAGGTTCGCGGTCGTTGATGGAGATCATGCGTGAGGGCGGCGTGGAAGAAATTCTCGCGCTTTGCGGCGGCACCTGCTCGTGCGCCACCTGCCATGTCATTGTTGATCCTGAATTCATGGACCGCCTTGAACCGATGAGTGCCAATGAGGACGAAATGCTGGATAGCTGCGAGCATCGGACCCCGACGTCGCGCCTGTCCTGCCAGATACCTTACCGGGACGAACTTGACGGATTGGGCCTGGCGATCGCGCAAGACGAATGAGCAGTCTTGGTTCTGCTTGATTGAAACGGATGGGGGTGACCAGATGCAACATCGGGATGTGGTGATCGTTGGTGCGGGGCACGCCGGTGCGCAGGTAGCGGCGCTGCTGCGACAGAATAAATTTCAGGGTTCGATCGCCGTCATTGGCGAAGAAACCGAATTGCCTTACGAGCGTCCGCCGTTGTCTAAGGAGTATTTGTCCGGAGCCAAGGAGTTTGATCGCCTCTTGCTTCGCTCGGCCGGCTTTTGGGCCGAGCACAACATCGAAATGCTGTTGGGGCAGCGCGTCGTCGCTGTGGATGCGGGTGCCCACCGCGTCACGACGGCGACCGGAGCCGAGTTCGGCTATGGCTCGCTGATTTGGGCGACTGGCGGACCGCCGCGCAAACTCACCTGTGCGGGCAGTGAGCTGGTCGGTGTGCATTCGGTGCGCAATCGTGCCGACGTCGACCGGATGATCACCGAGCTCGATCAAACGCGCAACGTGGTGGTGATCGGCGGCGGATATATTGGTCTGGAGGCCGCTGCGGTACTGACCAAGCTGGGCAAGTCGGTGACCGTCCTTGAGGTTCAGGATCGTGTGCTGGCGCGTGTGGCGGGGGAAGCGTTGTCGCGCTTCTTCGAAACCGAACACCGTGCTCATGGCGTCGATGTTCGCCTCGGTGTTGCCGTGGATCATCTTGCGGGACGCGATGGAAAAGTGACCGGCGTACGCTTGGCCGATGGCACGGTGTTGCCTGCGGAGATGGTCATTGTCGGTATCGGCATCATCCCTGCTGTCGGACCGCTGCTGGATGCCGGACTCAAGGACGTCAACGGCGTCAATGTCGATGAATTCTGCCGCACCAAACTGCCGGATGTTTTCGCCATCGGCGATTGCGCCGCGCATATCAACAAGTATGCGACGACATCGGGACCGATCAGGCTGGAGTCAGTGCAGAACGCCAACGATCAGGCGCGAGTCGTGGCCAAGTACATTGTTGGACAGCATGAGCCCTACGATGCGATTCCGTGGTTCTGGTCGGACCAGTATGATTTAAAGCTGCAAACTGTTGGGCTGTCAGGCGGCTACGACGATGTCGTGGTGCGCGGCGATCCGGCTGCGCGCAGCTTCTCGGTGGTGTATCTGAAGGAAGGCCGGATTCTGGCGCTGGATTGCCTGAATCTGGTGCGCGACTACGTACAGGGCAAGGCGCTGATCAAGGCCAATCTAAAACCGGATCGCGCTGCGCTGGCTGACGCGGCGACGCCGCTGAAGTCGCTGCTGCCAGTGGCAGCAGCGTAGATTTTCGTTTCCCGCACTAAAAACGAGGGTGCTGTTCTATCAGCACCCTCGGGCCGAACGGCTGATTATCTGGCTGGCGGGTACTTCGGTATGTCGATCTGGTCGAACATGCCGCCATAGCCCAGCGCCAGCTGCATTTCCCAGTGCGCCATCGAGTAAGGATGGCCGACATCGAAAGCGCTGGCCTTGTCCAGTTCCGCCAGCGTTGCATCTTCGAGAACAAGCTGCGTTGCCTTGAGGTTCTCCCGCATTTGATTTGCGGACGTTGCGCCAACGATGGGAATGACCCCGCGCGACATCACCCATGCCAGCGCCACTTGTGAGGATGGCACGCCAAGGCGATCAGCGACGGCATCCACCGCCACCGCGATCTCCCGGTTGCGGTCGCTGAGCGGCTGCAACTGCAACGAGTCCATTCGCGCGGGCCCTGAATGTTTTTTCTGTCGCGTGTATTTGCCGCTGAGAATACCGCCCGCCATCGGTGACCACGCAGTAACACCCATCCCGTAGGCCTCGGCCATGGGCAGATGTTCCCTTTCAATGGAGCGCTGCACGAGGCTGTATTCGAGCTGCATGCAAACGACCGGGGACAATCCGCGCAGTTCGTGGAAAGCCTGCGCGCGTGAAACGACCCAGGCCGGTACGTCCGACAAACCGATGTGCAGTATTTTGCCGGCCTTTACCGCATCGTCCAATGCGCGCTGGACCTCTTCGATCGGCGTTGTGAAATCCCACCAGTGGACGGTATAGAGGTCGATATACTCAACGCCGAGACGCTTGAGGCTGGCATCTAGCGACTGGGTCAAACTCTTGCGATGCACCCCGGCCGCATTGGCATCGTTCTTCCCCGGTACTGCGTTGGCGTACTTGCTGGCGATGATAAAACGCTCGCGATCCCTGGCCACGAATCGACCGATGATCTTCTCGCTCTCGCCACCGGTGTACATGTTCGCAGTATCGAGGAAGTTGCCACCGGCTTCGACATAGGCGTCAAAAACCGCCTGCGACTCAGCCTCCGACCGGCTCCAATCACCACCCGGCCCGAAAGTCATGGTACCCAGACAGACCTTTGAAACGCGCAGCCCGCTGCGCCCCAGAATTGAATAGCGCATAGTCACTCCTCAAGGTTCAGGCGGGGATTACTTGTTGTTGCGCCAGGCGTCGTTTGGCGGCGGGATGATGCCGAGCTGCCAGGCGAACTCGCGGAAGTTCCAGTGGGTGCGGCAGCGCACAATCTTGCCTTCCCGATACATTTGGGTGGTGGTGCCGCGGGTATAGGTGGTCTTGCCCTTGGCCGGAATGCCGAAGAAATCGCCAGTGTGGGTGGCCTGCCAAACCCACTGCATGTAGCCCCATTCGTCGTAGTCGTAATCGGACCCGAGCAGGATGTTCTTCGACAGCCGGTTGAAGGTGAATTCGTCCCAACTTTCCGGCGGTGCGGTTTCCTTGCGGATCTCGGGGCGGGATTTGGCGGGAACGGCGCCGCCGTCATAGGTAATCATCTCGAACTTGTGCACACCGAAAGGGGAGTCGGGGCCCGAATTGTTGAACACCACGAAGGCCTTGTGCAGCTCTTCCTTGGTGACGATGGTCTGGGCAAACTCAACATCCTCCCAGACGAACTTGTCGGCGTAATAGCCGAGCACCACATCGGCACCTTTTTTGAAGAAAGCCGTCACCCAGTCCTGGGCTGCCTTGAAATCCTTGTGTCGTATGCCGCATGCTTTTTGTGCCGCCATTGCGCCGTTCCACGACAGCAGGGCAACTGCACCGGCGGACAGCGCTGTCTTTGAAGCTGTACCCAAAGCGGCGCGGCGTGACAAGTCAGCAGGTTCATTCATCAAAGTGTCTCCTCAAGAATTTGTTTGTTATGATCGCAGCGAAGGCCGCTCATTAAGGCGTTTTATATTACGCCATCCTGGCAATCCCCACTGCATTAGGTGCCAACCCCCAGCGTATCGTGACAATTATTGACCATGCACGTTTCAACGACTTTATTCGGATGGAACATGCGTGAATAATTTTGCTGCACGGGCGGAAAAATGAAGACGAAGGCGCTTTCCGGTAACGGCTCATGATCAACATCGACGACTGTTTCAATTTGCGCGATTTCGAACAGGCGGCACGTCAGCGCCTGCCGGCACCGCTGTTTCACTACATCGATGGCGGTGCCGACGACGAAGTGACGCGCTATGCCAATACCTCGGCGTTTGATCGCTATCAGCTCGTGCCGCGTTACCTGCGCGATATCCGCAAGGTAGATTTGCGCACCAGGGTTTTCGGATGCGAGCTCGAATGGCCGCTAGTCCTGTCGCCGACGGGAATGAGCCGCTTGTTCCATCCCGGCGGTGAAAAAGCGGTGGCTGCCGAAGCGGCTGCCTGTGGCGCCGGCTATGCGCTGTCGACCATGGCCACGACCAGCATCGAAGCGGTGGCTGCGGCGAGCAAGGGGCCGAAGATCTATCAACTGTATTTGCTCAACGATGACGCGCTCAATTTGGCAATGATTGATCGCTGCAAGGCCGCTGGCTACGATGCTTTGTGCCTGTCCGTCGATACCGTCGTGGCCGGCAATCGTGAACGTGATTTGCGCTACGGCCTGACCGTTCCGCCGCGCGTCAATCGTCGCAATTTCATGGGTTTCGCCACGCGACCTGGTTGGTGCTTCAGATATTTTGCCGGTGGCGGTGTCACCTTGCCGAACGTCCCTGCGGGAGACGGTGGTGGCAACCTGGGTACGCTCGCCGCCTACTTTGCCAGCAAGATGGAACAGAACATCACCTGGACGCGCGTTGAACGACTCATGGCGCATTGGGGCAAGCCGTTCGTCATCAAAGGCCTGCAATCGGTTGAGGACGCGCGCGATGCGGCGACATGCGGCGTGACCGGCATCATTATTTCCAATCATGGTGGGCGTCAGCTTGATGGTGGTTCTGCAACCATCGATCTTGTTGCCAATATCGTCGATGCCGTGGGCGATAAGCTCGAAGTCGTACTGGATGGCGGCGTGCGGCGCGGCACCCACATCGTCAAGGCGCTGGCGATGGGTGCCAGGGCGTGCATGATCGGCCGTCCTTATCTGTATGGCTTGTCTGCCTTCGGGCAACCCGGCGTGCGGCGGGTCCTCAATCTGTTGCGCAAGGAAACCGAACGCACCATGGCGCTGCTTGGCTGCGTCAATCTCGACGAACTCGGTCGGCACCACATCACCGCCAGTGGTAAATTGCCGGACTTTCTCGATCACCCGGCGGCAGCGCCAAACACTTTCCAACAATAACGACAGAGGACAAAATGACAGCAAACCAGGATTTTCGCTTTGAACACTTTGTCGCTGGAAGCTTTGTCTCCGGCGGTTCGCGTTCCATCGACGTGCTCAATCCGTCCAATGGAACGAAACTCGGTTCCGTCAGCGATGGCGAGGCAGGGCTGGTTGACCAGGCAGTCGCTGCGGCACGCGCTGCGCAGGATGCCTGGGCGGCCAAACCGGCCAATGAGCGGGGCCAGTATCTGCACCGCATGGCACAGCTCGTTCGCGACAATGCGGCGCACCTGGCGAAGGTGATCGCGGTGGAGCAGGGCAAGGCGTTGCCACTGGCCGAGATGGAGGTTTATTTCACCTCCGAATATCTCGACTACTCGGCGGAGTGGGCGCGGCGTATCGAAGGCGAAATCATCACCAGTGATCGACCGGGCGAAAACATTTTCCTGTTTCGTCGTCCGCTGGGGGTTGTCGCCGGCATATTGCCGTGGAACTTTCCGCTGTTCATGGTGGCGCGCAAGGTGGCGCCGGCGCTGATCACCGGCAACACCATTGTGGTCAAGCCGAGCGAAGAAACGCCTTACTGCGCCTACGAGTTTGCCAAGATTGCCGCCGCGGCGGAGTTGCCGGCCGGCGTCTTCAATCTGGTGGCGGGATTGGGAAAAACTGTTGGCGAGGCCCTGGCGGGGCACCGCGATGTGAACATGATCAGCTTTACCGGCAGTTCGGCGGCGGGCTCCGCGATCATGGCGAATGCCGCGCGCAACGTGACCAAGGTCAGCCTCGAACTGGGCGGCAAGGCGCCGTCCATCGTGCTTGACGATGCCAATCTCGATCTGGCAGCGGCAGTCTTGAAAGCGTCAAAAACCATCAACACCGGGCAGGCGTGCAATTGCACCGAGCGTGTCTATGTCCATCGCAAAGTCCTCGCCGAATTCAGCGAGAAACTCGCCGCGGCGGTCGGCTCGATCATCTACGGCGATCCGCTGGGTGCCACTCCGGTCGAGATGGGGCCGCTGATCAATCGGGCCGCGGTCGACAGGATCGGACAACTGGTCGACGACGCGCGCGCGAAAGGTGCCGAAATCCTGACCGGCGGCGGCAAGGCTGAAATTGGCAACGGTTTCCATTTCAAACCCACGGTCATTGCCAATATCAAGCCGGGCATGGATATCCTGCAACGCGAAATTTTCGGGCCGGTCATCATGGTCGAGCCGATCGACAGTCTGGAAGAGGGGATCGCGAAAGCGAATGCCAACGAGTACGGCCTCAGCTCGTCGATCTTCACCAACAATCTCAATTCCGCGATGCATGCGATCAAGGGCCTGAAGTATGGCGAGACCTATGTGAATCGCGAGAACTTCGAAGCGATCCAGGGTTTCCATGCGGGCGTGCGCCGATCGGGCATCGGCGGAGCCGACGGCAAGCATGGTTTGTATGAATTCATGCACACGCAGGTGGCGTATATTCAGAGTTGAATTTTGAGGTTCTAGCCACGGGGGGGTTATGACATGCACGATCCTGTAATTGACGCAAAAAATTTCTATGACTTCGCGCTTGCTGGACGCATCGACGATATTCCAGCGCTGTTGCATGAGGAATTTGAATTTCACGCCTTACCGGGTTTTCCGCATGGGGGCGTTTATCGGGGCTGATGGCGGGCGCGTGTTGGTCATCGGCGACTACCATGCAGGAATCAAAGGCACTGACGACGTTATCCAGATCCCGTTTGTGCATGTGTGGGATACGCGCGACGGTAAACTAAGTACCGCTCGTTCTTACACTGACACAGTAGCAGTCCAAGCCGCGGCTGCCCGCGGCAGACCGTGAAGTGAATTTAAAAGAATTTTCTTAGGCGCTGCCGCAACTTTTCATTCATCTGTCGATGATTGAATTGCCTGCGTCTGGGCGGTGCCACAATGCCGTTGTCGCCCTCCAAAGCCAGCCATGCATTTAAGCTGAAGCATTGCGAGACCTGCCAGCTAACCGACTCCATGCGTTTATTGGGCCGGTTTTTTGGCTGCTTCCTTCTGCGCCTCGCTGATCACATAGGCGCGAATCGCCTCGATCCGGTCGTGGCTGAGCACGGCCCCAAAGCCGGCCATGCCATTGTTCGCCAGCACGCCATCGCGGACCACTTTCAACCACGCGTCGCCGATCAGCATCGGGCTGTGGCGCAGGTCGGGCGTGTTGCCGCCGCTGATCGCGGAAAAACCATGACAGCGGTTGCAGTAGCTGGCGTAATCTGCGGCACCTTTTTTGATCTGCGTTGCTGTGTGCACTTGTGCAGGTGGGTTGGGTGGTGCATTACTTTCTTCGGCTTTTGGCGGCAGCGTTGCCGTCCCGCCGAGCTTGAAAATCAACACGCGGTTGGTGCCGACTGCGCCAAGTTTCGCGCCGCCGAGCATGGGCAGATTGCCGCCCCAGCCGGCGAGCACGGCGATGTATTGATCGTTGCCGACCGCATAACTGATGGGGCCGGCGACGATGCCGGTCTGGGCGTCGAAGGACCACAGCTTTTCGCCGCTGCCTGCGGCGTAGGCGGTAAGCAGCCCCTGTGCGTCGCCCTGGAACACCAGTCCGCCGGCGGTGGAGAGCAAGCCGCCATTGGTCGGCACCGGATGCGGGGTGCGCCACACCTCCTTGCCCGCCACCGGATCCCAAGCCAAGAGCCAGCCGCTGACAGCCAGTTCGGGTGGCGTCGCGACGAAGGCGAATTCAACGCCAAGATTGAATTTTTGCGGCCCGAAATGTGAGTCGCCTTCCGCATACGTCACCGGCAATTGCTGCACAGGAATGTAGACCAACCCGGTTTGCGGACTGTAGGACATGGGTTGCCAACTGTGCGCGCCGAGTCCGCTGGGCGCGATCAAAAAAGGTTTGCCGGTGTTGTAGAAACGGGCGTCGGGGTTTTCGATTGGCCGTCCGGTTTTCATGTCGAAGCCCGTGCTCCAGGTCATCGGTACGAAGGGCTTGGCCGAGAGCAGCTCGCCGGTGGCGCGATCAAGCACATAGAAGTAACCATTCTTGGGTGCCTGCATCAGCACCTGGCGCAGGTGGCCGTCGATCTTGAGTTCGGCCAGAATCATGTGCTGCGTCGCGGTGAAATCCCAACTCTCTCCGGGCGTGGTCTGGTAGTGCCAGACGTATTCGCCGGTGTCCGGGCGCAATGCAACGATGGACGAGAGGAACAGGTTGTCGCCGTGGCCCTGGCTGCGAATGCGCTGGTTCCACGGGCTGCCATTGCCGGTGCCGATATAGAGCAGATCGAGCTTGGGGTCGTAGGCCATCGAGTCCCACACCGTGCCGCCGCCGCCGTACTTCCAATAGTTGCCGTACCAGGTGGAGTCCGCGCGATCATGCAATGCCTTGTCGGACGCGGCGCCGTCCTTGTGTCCGGGTCGTCCCGGCACGGTATAGAAGCGCCAGAGCATTTTGCCGTTGTCGGCGTCATAGGCGGAAACATAACCGCGCACACCCATCTCCGCGCCGCCGTTGCCGATCAGCACCCGGCCCTTGACGA
>JAYUFR010000004.1:0-23672 GCA_043738625.1 Sterolibacteriaceae bacterium | reverse complement strand
ACCTTTCGCTTCGCGCCGAAAGTGGCTGCGGGCCGGGCCGCCCGGCAACGTATTGTTCGCCCTTTTCTGGACCGGGCAGAGGCGGTTTCCCGCATCGTCAACGACACCAAGCCTTCCTCATGGTCATTCTCGCAGCGTGAAGGGCGGGAGTTTTTCGCGGAAATATGCCATGCCCTGCCCATCAGCAATCGTCTTCTTCATGACTGGTCCGAGCTCTTGTTATCGGATCAAAGCGCCCTGAATGCGCCGACCAAACGCGAGTCGGAACTGTTGTCATTCCTCGATATGGGGTTGTCCAATCAACAGATCGCCGACTCCAGCAACGTCTCCATCACCACCATCAAGTGGCACCTGCAGAATCTGTATCGGAAGTTCGGTGTCGCCAACCGATCCGCTGCACGGGCGCGTGCCCGGGCGTTGAATTTTTTGCCAAAATAGCCCGTTCCCCCTACTGCCGCGCTTTCTCGCATCAAGTCCATACAAGAACGAACAGTAAAAATATGCCGTATGGGAGCCCTCCTAAGGGATGGGTTCCGGGCTGCTACTAATGGGTAGTATCATGAGAACCCTCACTCGCGCCGTCAAGGCGGTGAGAGACAAAAAAGAGTGGAGTTGCGTGCCGAACGTCTCTTGGCGTCCCGGTATGGGGCGCCCGGAGCGCGCATCATGGTTTGGTGTTCTCCGCAGGTGCACTGGCAACAATGACGGAGCAGAACAATGAGAGCAAACAGGTTCGAGGGCCGCGTCGCCATCATCACCGGTGGAAGTACCGGAATCGGTGCGGCGACGGCACGCCAGTTGGTCGGGGAGGGCGCACGCGTAGTCATCGCCGCCCGTCGCCCGGAACCCGGCATCGCGCTGATAAAGGAACTCGGCGAGGACAAGGCCCTGTTCTTTCAGTGCGACGTCGGAGTGCAGGCAGAGGTGGAAGCCCTGGTCGCGAGGACGGTCGACAGGTTCGGCGGCCTCGACATCCTGATCAACAACGCCGGCGCCACCTGCTTCGGCGGTTATACGCCGGATCTCGACCCCGCACTCTGGCACCAGATGATGGGCGTCAATCTGCACTCGGTTTTTTATGCCTGCAAGGCCGGCATACCGCACATGAAGCGCCGTGGCGGCGGCGCCATCGTCAACAACGCCTCCATTTCCGGCCTGTTTGCCGACTACGGATTCACCGCCTACAACGCCGCCAAGGGCGCCGTGATCAATTACACCAAGTCGCTGGCCATCGATCATGCCCAGGACAACATCCGCGCCAACGCCGTCTGCCCGGGTCTGGTGGATACGCCGATGGCGGATGCGCTCGACGAACTCAAGGTGCGCGACGCGTGGGTGGAAAACATTCCGATGAAGCGCGGCGGCAAGCCGGAAGAAATCGCTAACATCCTTGCATTCCTCGCGTCGGACGAGGCCAGCTTCATGACCGGCAGCATCGTGGTGGCTGACGGCGGTCTGTCAGCGGCAACCGGTCAGCCGAATTTGCCGAAGCTGATGGAAAAGATGGGCAACGCGAATTGAAGTCAACAACATCCAACAGAGGAGAGCGCCAATGGCCAAGATGAGATCGGCAATCATGCGTGGGCCGCGACAAATCGAGATTGAGGAAGTCGACCGGCCCGAAGTTGACGCAGACAGCGTCATCATCAAGACCGAAGGCATCGGCGTTTGCGGCAGCAACCTGCACTGGTGGCGCGGCGCGGAGCGCCCGACCAAGCTGTGGCCGTTTCCGATTATCGGTGCCGGTGGCCACGAGTACGGCGGTGTCGTGGTCGAGGCCGGAAAAAATATCCGCAAGCTCAAGCCGGGTGATCGTGTCGCCGTCGACCAGTTCCACAGTACCAGTTGCGGGCGTTGCCCCTACTGTTCTTCTGGCGCATTTGGCGTGTGTCCTGGCCGCGGCGATTTCGTCACGCCCGGCTTTGTTGATTACATCAAGTTCGGCGAAAAGGGGCTCTACGTCCTGCCCGATTCCATCGAGACCCATGCCGCGGCCATCATCGAACCGGCGGCCACGCCGGTCGCCGCCTTGCGCCGGCTCGGCCTGCGCGGCGGTGAGCGAGTGGTGGTGCTTGGCGCCGGCGTGGTCGGCATCGTCGCTGCGGCCGTGGCCAAGATTCTCGGCGCCGGCAAGGTGATCGTCACCGCGAAGTACGACCAGCAGGAAAAGTTCGCCCGTGAATTCGGCGCGGATGTCGTCGTGCGCAGCACTGACAAGGATGCAGTGGAGCAGGTGCTGTCGCATGTGGACGGCGGCGCCGACATCGTCGTCGAAACCGTGGGCGGCAACGCCAATACGCTGGAACAAGCGGCGACCATCGTCCGCCCGCGCGGCACCGTAGTTGTGCTGGGCCTGTGGGAGGTGGCGACCAAGATCGACTCGTGGGCTGCCGTGTTCAAGGAAATCAATTTCATGTACGCGCTGGCCTACGGCCAGGTCGGGCTGCGCACCGACTACGAGTTCGCCATCGAGATGATGGCTTCGGGCCGGCTGCCCCTGCAAAAATTAATCACCCACGAGGTGCCGCTGAGCGACATCCGCGGTGCCTTCGAACTGGCTGATGACAAGACCCGTGGCGCCGTCAAGGTTCTCGTCCGACCGTGATGCAGACCCTGGATAAGAATCGTCCGACGGCGGAGTGGATTGCCCAACTGCGGCAAAAGTTTCCTTGCGAGTCGACGGTAGACCGCGTGCTGACGCGCAAGCTGCAGCACCGTACCGGGCCGCCTTACAAACAGATGCCGCTGGAAACGCTGGTGGCAGGCGTGCAGGAAATGCTGGCCGCAGAGTTGAAAGACCCGTTCGAAATTGCCAACCCGCGCTGGCTGGTGGGTGGCGCATCGAAGATTCACATGGCCTTCGAGCTGACCTGGAATCTGGCCGGTGTCGGCCGCACCACGCGATCCATGGTGCTGCGCATGGAGCCCGCCGCGTCGACCGCCGAAACCAGCCGCCTGCGCGAGTTCCAGATCATCAAGGCTTTCGATGGCGTGGTGCCGGTTCCCGCCGTGTATTGGGTCGACGACGAGGGCAAGTATTTTCCCTATCCGGCCCTGATCTGCGGCTTCATTAACGGGGTCACCAAGCCGACCGATATGCCTCCCGATCTTGCCTCGGGGTTTGGTACCAATTTCGGCACCGTGCTGCGCCCGATCCTGGGTGCGCAGTTCGTTGAAGGTTTGGTGAAAATCCACACCATGGACTGGCGCAAGGCAGATTTGCCGACGCTGGACGCGCCGGCACTCGGCACCCAGGCCGCCGAGTGGCAATTGAATTACTGGGAACGCGTCTACGAAGAAGATATTCACGAAGACATCCCCCTGCTGCGCCTCACCATGGCCTGGCTGCGGGAGAACATTCCCTCGGCGGAACAGATATCGATGATCCACAGTGACTATCGCGCCGGCAATTTTCTCTACACCGAACACGACAACAAGATCAGTGCCATCCTCGACTGGGAACTCGGTCATTTGGGCGACCGTCACGAGGATCTGGCGTATACGGCGATGCCGCTGTTCGGCCACTACATCAACGATGGGAAAACTTTCCTGGTGGGCGGCCTGTTGCCGGAAGACGAGTTCTTCGCCGCCTACGAAAAGCTCTCGGGCCTGTCGGTGGATCGAAAACGCATCGAGTATTACTACATCATGGGGCTCTACAAGCTGGTCACCCTTGCGGTGGGAACCATGTATCGCATCTCGTCCGGCAGCAAGACCCATCACGACATCCTGATGGCCTGGCTGATCGGTGTGTCCTACCCGATGATGGAAATGTTGCGCACCCGCATGGAAGAAGTCATGTAGTTTCAAGCAGCGACGCGTTGGCGTCGTGGACACAAGGACATTTGAAGGAGCAGCCACGAATGAAGTTTGACCAGATTCAGATCGAGAAGCGCATGCTGCCGAAGTTGGCGGACGATGGACGCCACGTGTTGCGCAAGAACGGCGGCCGCGAGTCGATTCCCTATGCGGTGGTGCTGCCCAAGGAGGGTGTCACGATTTTTCTCTACACCTGGGTGGACGCCGAGAACAATGCCGGTGCCATGTGCTGCCTGTTCGGCCCCGCCATCGGCGAGGAAGGCCACATCTTCGAAATCCAGGATGGTGTCGTCGTGCCGAGCGAGATGAATTTCGACGACTGGAGGGTGGGCGGCATGCACATGCGTCAAAACATGACGCTGGAATCGGCTGACGTGACCTTTCAGGGCAAGCGCGTCGCGGTCGATCTCCGCTTCGATGCGATTCATCCGGCCTACGCCTACGGCGGGCACCGCGATGGCTGTCCCAACATGATCGCCGACAACCGCTTCGAGCAAAGCGGACTGGTCAAGGGTGCGGTGACCATCGACGGCCGTGTCATTCCTTTCGAATACACGGGGCACCGCGACCATTCCTGGGGCCACCGCGACTGGCCGGCGATCCAGCACTGGCGCTGGTTCGAAGGACAAGCCGGTCCAGACCTGGCGGTACATTTCTTCGAAATCCATTCCGAAGGCATCGTCCATCTGCGCGGTTACATCTACAAGGATGGAATCGTGTCCGAGGTCACTTCGGTTGATTTCGATTACGAACGCGACCTGGCCCTCAAGCAGAAATCCTTCAAGGCCGTGGTGCGCGACGCGGCGGGGCGAACGGTCAATGTCCATGCCAAGACCTTTGCCTTTTTCGCCTTCCCCGTCAGGGCGGATACGGTCATGAATGAATCCGGCATGTCCGTCGAAATCGACGGCGCATCCGGTTCCGGATGGCTGGAAATGTGCTGGCCACGGTCGTACATCGATTACATGTCAAGTCGCAGCGAGTGAGCAGTCGGTTTTTGAAGTGTGAATTTGTTGAGTCCCGCAACACAAGGGCTTTGTTTAGGCAATCAACCTAGAGGAGAAAGATCATGAGTACTACTACCGTCGGCGCAATTCCACATGACGACGATTACGTCGCCCCGCCAATGGCCAGGGCCCGCACGCCCAAACAGAAATACGACGTTTGGCGACTTGCCGCCTGGGGCGGAATGATCTTCCTGTTCGGACAGCTTGTCGGATGGGGATACCTTGGCGTCGGCATTCCCCCCAATGAACCGGGCATGCCCATCAACGACCTGTTTGCTTACTACACCGAGCACAGCCTGCGCATCCGCTTCGGCATGACCATCAGCGTCATCATCTGCCCGTTCTACTTCGTCTGGAGCGCGGTCATATCCCGCGTCATGATCAAGATCGACGGCCCCGACAGCGTGATCGCGGTGATCGAGCAGATGGGCGGCGTCATCACCGCCGTGATCGGCCTCGTCGGCGCTTCGGCCTGGATGGCAGCGGCCTATCACATCGAGGAAAGGACGCCGGAAATCGTGCGCGCCCTGCATGAGTTCGGCTGGTTCTTCTTCGACACCACCTACTGGGCCACGACCTTGCAGGAACTGGCGCTGGGTTATGTCTTCCTCATCGATCGGCGCACCAAGCCATTGATTCCGAAGTGGGTAGCCTGGTACTCGATTTTCAGCGCGGTCGCCATCATTCCCTTGTCTTTCCTGCCCTTTTTCTACACTGGCCCATTTGCCTGGAGCGGTTTTGTCGGTTACTGGGTTGCGCTTGGGAGCTGGTTCTTCTGGGTGCTGATCCTCAGCTATCACATGTTCGGGGCCATCAACCGCCTGCAACAGGAAGAAGTCGCCGCACTGGCGAGAGCCGCAACGAGATAATAAGCGCACGAAACAAGAATGGAAATGTCATCATCCTTGACAACAAAAACCAGACGCCTGCCGGGAGACCCGGGCGTCTGGATTTTTGTCGGGGCCGACATGCTGATGTTCGGCCTGTTTTTTTCATCCTTCGTCGTTGGACGCAGCAAGAACCTCGATCTCTACAATCTCTCCCAGCAGGCGCTCAATTTCAACTATGGCGGGATCAATACCCTGATCCTGCTCACCAGCAGCTGGTTCGTCGTGCTCGCCGTGCATGCGGCCAAGATGAATCGCATCAAGCTGGTGCCGCATCTGCTCGCGCTTGCCGGCTTCTGTGGCCTGGCTTTCTGTTCGATCAAGGTGGTGGAATACACGGAGAAGTTCAGCCACGGTATTTCGATGCTGACCAACGACTTCTTCATGTACTACTTCATCCTGACGGGCATCCACTTCCTGCACGTCATCGCCGGTACCGTGATGCTCTTCGTTCTGTGGAAGAAGGCGCGCGCAGGCGCTTACGGAAGCCATAACGTCGTGGGTCTTGAAAGCGGTGCCACCTACTGGCACATGGTCGATCTGCTTTGGGTTGTTCTGTTTCCCCTGCTGTATTTGATGAGGTGACCAATGACGCAACTGAGGGCGCTCTGGTTAAGTCCCGTAACGTTCGTGTGGATGGTATTGATGCTTGCAACCTGCGCCAGCACCTGGTGGCTGAAGAGCGGTGCATCGACATCCATGATTGCCACTGCCGCGATCCTGGTCATCGCCGCCGTCAAGGTGCGGCTGGTGATGATCCACTTCATGGAACTGAAAGATGCCCCGATCAAGTGGCGCCTGTTTTTCGAAGCCTGGGTCGTGGTGTTCCCGGGAATAGTCCTGGCCGGATTCTGGTTCGCGAGAGCTTAGTCGTTTAATTATTGAACACAGGAACAATGACAATTACCGTAGACAAGAATCACCCGTCGGCGGAATGGATCTCCGAGCTGCGGCAGAAATTTCCCTGCGAGCCGACCGTAGATCGCGTTCTCGTGCGCAAGCTGCAACGCCGCGCCGGTCCGCCTTACAAGCAGATGCCGCTGGAAACGCTGGTCAAGGCAATGCGGGCGTTTCTCGAAGTACAACTGAAAGACGCCTTCGAAATCGCCAACCCGCGCTGGCTGGTCGGCGGCGCCTCCAAGGTGCACATGGCCTTCGAGTTGACCTGGAATCTGGCAGGCGTCGGCCGCACCACGCGTTCCATGGTGCTGCGCATGGAGCCCGCCGAGTCCACGGCCGAAGCCAGCCGACTAAGGGAATATCAGATCATCAAGGCCTTCGACGGCATCGTTCCGGTACCGGAGGTGTATTGGGTGGACGAGGACGGCAAGTACTTCCCCTATCCGGCCATCGTCTGCGGCTTCATCACTGGCGTCACCAAGCCGACCAACCTGCCGCCGGACCTTTCCGCCGGTCTCGGGCCTTTTTTCCCACCCTCGCTGCGTCCGATTCTCGGCGCCCAGTTCGTGGACTGTCTGGCGAAAATTCATACCCGCGACTGGCGTACTGTCGACCTCAGTACCATGGCGGCGCCGGCCCTGGGCACCCAGGCAGTTGAGTGGCAACTCAACTGGTGGGAACGCATCTGGGAGGAGGACGTTAACGAAGATATTCCGCTGATGCGTCTCACCATGGCGTGGCTACGCGAGCACATGCCGAAGACGGAGCGCATTTCCATCCTCCACGGCGACTACCGCACCGGCAACTTCCTCTATACCGAGCAAGACAACAGGATCAGCGCGATCCTCGACTGGGAACTGGGGCACCTCGGCGATCGCCACGAGGATCTGGCCTATGCAGCAATGCCGATCTTCGGTACCCACCTTGACCACGGCAAGACCTTCCTGGTCGGCGGCTTCATGTCGGCGCAGGCGTTCTACGCTGCCTACGAGAAGGCATCCGGTCTGTCGGTCGATCCGGAGACGCTGAAGTACTACACGATCCTCAACACCTACAAGCTGGTCGCCATCACGCTGGCGACAATGTACCGCATTGCCGTGTGCGGCAAGACTCATCACGACGTGCTGATGGGCTGGATGCTTGGCGTCTCCTATCAGGTCGTTGAGCTGCTGCGCGTGAAAATGGAAGAAGTTCTGTGAAAACGTTCAGGCAACTGTGTGGACACGATTGACCATGGCCAACCACGACAGCCTCCAGGTCCTCACGGCTTTTTTCGAGGCCTTCAACCGCAACGACCTGAAGACCGCCGCGACCTTTGTCACCGACGATATTGTCTACACCATTCGCGGCCGCTCCACGTTGAGCGGAACTTATCGCGGTTACGCAGCCTTTGCCGGCGCGATCGAACGGATCAAGCAGCTCACCGGCGGAAGCATGACGGTCAAGCCGGAAGTGGTGCTGGCGGATGGCGAAAACATCATGATGTATCTCCAGGTCAGCGGCTCGCGACCTGATGGCCGCCGCTACGAAAGCCAGCAGGCCTACCTCTATCGCCTCCGCGACGGAAAGCTGGCCGAAGGGCAAACCATTCCGGTCGATCAGCACGCCTTCGAAGAGTTCTTTGCCGATTGACCACTGAATAAAAAACACACGACATGATGGAGACTATATGAGCAACGATTTCGAAAAGTACGAAGGCCTGATTTCCGACACGAGCCTGCCACTCTGGGGGCAAAGCTTTTACTACAATTTCTACGACCCGAAAACCAAGACTGCCGCGCTGATCCGCGTCGGCTTCATGGAAAACCGCAGGGAGATGAACACCTGGTTCGTCTTTTTCAAGGACGGCCTGCCGATTTTCAATCGCGTCAACATGAACCTGCCGCACAGCACCGACCGGCCGCTGAACGGTATCAAGGTCGCGGGTATGTACGTACACGCGGTGGAACCGCTGAAGAAAACGCGCATCCTGTTCTCGGATAAAGATTTCTCGGTCGACCTTTGCTGGGACGAATTGCATCCGCTGGCCGACTGCATCGAGCTCTCTGCCGACAAGACCAGCTCGTTCGCCAAGGACATGGCGCATGTCCATCTTGAAGGTACGTCGCGCGTCACCGGACACATCACCCAGCGCGGCATTCGCACCGAGATCGACGGCAACGGCTTCCGCGACATCGCGGCCGGCAACCGTAACTGGGACGGCCTCAAGACCTATCGCCTGGCTTGGCCGGTGTTCGAGGACGGCACCGCCTTCGCCGGCGTGCGCGGCGTATCAACCAAGGACGAGACGTCCTATCTGCGCATGTACCACGACGGCAAGGAGTGGCTCCAGGTCAAGCACATTGACGAGAAGGAGGTGTATGCCGAGGACACCTTCTCCATTGCCTCGGCGCACTGGAAATTCATTGACGGCAAGGACCGCCACCACGAGTTCACCAGCAAGCCATTGCTGCGCTGGTTCTTCTCGCTCGACACTTTCATCATGTGCGAACAGATCATGGAATACCGCAAGACTGACGGTACCGTCGGCTACGGCCTGTGCGAGAACGGCTATCGCCTGCCGTGGACAGGGTTCAACGTTTGAGCATTCTCAACCCGACACAGAGCGATAACAAAATAACCTGAGGGAAAATGAAAATGAATGAATTTAGAGTCGACGGCAAGGTGGCTTTCATCAGCGGCGGGGCGCGCGGTCTGGGTGCGGCAACCGCGGCAACGCTTGCGGCGGGCGGCGCCAAGGTCGTGATCGGTGACCTGCTGGATGAAGTCGGCAAGAAGACGGCGGCAAGCCTGGGCGATGCGATGTTCGTGCATCTGGACGTGACCAGGGAAGCGGATTGGGAAGCCGCCATCGCCGCCACAGTGAAACGTTTTGGCGGCCTCGACATCGTGGTGAACAACGCGGGGGTCGAGACCACCTCCTTGCTGGAAAACTGCACACTGGAAGACTTTAACCTGACGATGAGTGTCAACGTCACCGGCGTGTTCCTCGGCGTCAAGCACGCTATCCGCGCCATGAAGCCCGGCGGCATTGCGGGGCGTGGCGGCTCCATCGTCAATATTTCTTCCGTTGCCGGTCTCAAGGGCAGCTTTGCCCTGGGTGCCTACTGCACTTCCAAGGGCGGCGCACGCCTGTTGACCAAGGCGGCAGCCATTGAATGTGCCAAGCTCAACTACGGCATCCGCGTCAATTCGGTGCATCCGGGAATGGTGAATACGGATATGGGGGACAAGGTACTTAAGGACTTCCTGAAACTTGGGCTGGTACCGGACGTGGCCACGGCGACCGCCGCTTTCGAAGCTGCCCACCCGCTGGGCAGAGGTCGCCCCCAGGACGTTGCCAACGGTGTTTACTACCTCGCCTCCGATGCCGCATGCTGGATCACCGGCACCGAACTTGTCATCGATGGTGGATTTGCAGTAGCCTGAGCGACAGCAATTCAAGCGCTTTAATTTTTTTCTTTCACGCGGAGATATTCCATGCCTAACCTATTCAGTCCCTACACCCTCAAGGGCGTCACGCTGCGCAACCGCATCGCGGTATCGCCGATGACCATGTACCGTTCCAAGGACGGCTTGATGAACGACTATCACGTGATGATGCTTGGCTCACGCGCGGCGGGAGGATTCGGTCTGGTTTTCCCCGAACAGCTGGCGATCAGCCCGGGTGGCCGCACCAGCATCGGCTGCGGCGGCATCTACGACGACGCGCAGATTCCAGGGCTCAAGCGTGTAACGGGCATCATCAAGGACATGGGCGGCGTGGCGGGGATACAGCTCGGCCACACCGGGCGCAAGAGCAGTGAGGTCAAGCCGTGGGAAGGCGCGATCCAGTTGGCGCCGGATCATCCCAATGGCTGGCAGGTAGTGGGGCCGTCGCCGATCCCCTACGGCGGCCGCTACACGCATCCGGTGCATGAGCTGACCAAAGCCGAGATCAAGGCCATCTATCGCGATTACGCCCAGGCCGCCCGGCGCGCAGCCGAGGCTGGTTTCGAATGGCTCGAAATGCACTTCGCCCATGGCTATCTCGCCTCCAGCTTCTTCTCGCCCATCGCCAACAAGCGCACCGACGAATACGGTGGCAGCCTCGAGAACCGGATGCGATTCCTGCTCGAAGCGCTGGATGCCGTACGCGAAGTGTGGCCCGAGCGCCTGCCGCTCACCATGCGTCTCGGTTCCGACGATCTGAATGAAGCAGGGGTGCAGGTCGACGACGCCGTCTTCGCCGTCAACAGGATGAAGGAACACGGCCTCGACTTGGCCGACATCAGCTTCGGCTACAACACCGACGAACTGAAGGAAACCCCATTCGCCGAGCTGGCGTTCATGGTCGAGCGTACGGCGCGCGTCAAGCGGGAAACCGGAATCCCGGTCGCATGCAGTTGGAACCTCGGACTGCCGACCGTCGCCGATCAGGTGATCCGCGAAGGATTGATCGATTTGGTTCTGCTCGGCCGGCCGGCTTTGGCAAATCCGCACTGGCCGCTGTGGGCTGCGCGCGAGCTTGGCCAGGAAGATCCATTCGCGCTGCTGCCGCAGGACTGGGCTTTCTGGCTGCGCAACTTCCGTTCCCACGATGCTTGCATCGGCTGGCCTCTTATCGAGACTCCTGCCCTACAGGAAGCGAAAGCCGCGTAAGTACGCCGAGGCGATTCACGACCTGCGGCAGATTTGACGCACAACTGTGGAGGGACTACCGAACCAGTGGATTGGCCACTGACCACAGTTGTCCGGTGCGTACCCGTCCTGCCGCAAAGGCGGAGTCGTTGAGTGGGTCGGGGTATCCACGGTGGATCGGCAGAAAATTGATCGTGGGATAGCTGGCCCGACTATGGCAGCTCACGCAGTTGGACGTTACCCCGGCGCCTTGTCCGCCATCGGGGAATTTCGCTTCAAACCATGGATTGAAGCAAATGTGCGCTGATCCATCTGGTTCGCGGGGAAGCATCGCGTCAGACGTGGTGTCCATGAGATAGTTTCTCCAGACTCCCTTCATGTCGTCCGGGCGGTCTTTCGCAAACGGCCCTTCCATCGGTCGGTCGTGCCACCAGAAGGTTCCCCAGGTTCCTGTCGAAGACTCGGCGCTGAAAACTTGCAAGCCGACCAACGCCAGGAAATCTCCCGCCTCCAAAGGTCGCCCCAGCACCAGCACGGCGGCCTTGCGTGACCCGATATCGGCCATTAACCTTAGTGCCATGGAGCGATCAACCTTGATATGAACGAGGTCATGCAGGCGCACACGATGTGGGGCCGGGAATGTTCTTCCGGCAAAGACCAGCGCAGGAGATTGTCCGGATGCGACGGCGTCATCAGACCCGATTGCTACCACTCGTTTCCAGCCCGGATAGTTGTTGCCGCCCGCTTTCAGATCGGTGGTATCCGGATCCCAGACCGGCATGGGTACAAGGCCTTTGGCATCTACGGGCCACCAACCGGTCATCATGGCCGCGGCACTTGAAGGAAGTGGCGGGATGGTCTTCATCGAAGGGAAGGTCGCATCGTTGTCGCCGACCCGGCCAATTTCCTGAAGCCGCTTTTCGCGATAGAGCTGATGTTGCCTGATGTGCTGATAAGCGGAAAAATTGTAATGAACAAATGTGATCAGCGGCGCATCGCCGTAGTGATTGAGACGAAGCTCCACGGCGGCGGAAGAGCCAATCGGCAGGCCGGGGAAAGGTACTCGTGGTTGCCCGATACGCTGGTCTTTGGCGGCGAACACTTCTGCCTCGTTGAACCATTCGGAAAACAGAAACGCCTGCTTGCTGCCTGAGACTGGCACAATCGACGACAGGATTTTCCAGACATGTGCGCGTTGCCGCTGCAATGTTTCGGCGTCACGACGGGCATCGAGTTCTGAACCTTGAGACTGGTCAAGAGTCACAGCACCGAGCACGAGAACCCCCAGCGCGACTACGCCGCCAATTATTCTGCGCATCGACCGCTGGCGTCTATTTGTTTAGAACGCAATTGACCTCAACTGGCGTTGGCGCCCCAGCTGGGGGCAGCCGTTTCACGATTTCTCCCAATTTGTAGTCCTTGCGGGAACAGCGCGGCGTGACATCCGCAGGCAACATGTCGACCGGAAGTTCCAGCCGGAAACGTCCTGTGGGGTCAGTCACGGTGACGAACTCCACTTTTTTGGTGTCCAGGACAATGGTTGCTCCAGCAACATAATCACCGTTGGTATCCTTGGCCGAGCCGAAATAGACATTTCCCGGCGCATCGTTCTGATGCGCCGCCGGGTCGTAGCCATAGGGCGCCCATGTCAGCGATGACGCCATGGTGGACGCCAGAAAAACAAGCGCCATGATCGACCGTGAGAGGAGTTTGTTTTTTACAGTGTTCATGCTGTGTTTCCCATATTGGCCTCGCTATTTGAGCAGCCAGTCCTGCTCGCGGAAAAAGCCTCCGATCAGCATCGCCAACGGCACCAGCCAAAAAACTCCCAGCGGCAGTTGGTCCATCCATCGTTTCGGCAACAACGGAGGAAAAACAACTGCCGCAATCACCGCACTCAGAGCAGCTGTCGCTATCCAACCGAACCAGGACATGCCTGGTCCGAACGACTCAAGGGGCAAATCATGCAGCGAGAACTGCTTGACCGCCGGAAAATAGTAGAACAGCGGCAGGTTATAGATGACCGCTAGCGTGTAAACACCGCCGAAGATGAGTGAGAAAATCCGCAGCGAGAAATAACTGCTCATGCGATTCCCCTGAGGTTGTTCAGGATATGGCCAATGACGAGATTCCACCAGACTGCTGCCATCAGCACGGTGGTGAGCATTCTTCGCGTTGCCACATGTTCGCTCAACGGAACCTGCCTCCAGAAATACCAGTAAGCCGCCAAAAGGCTCAAGCCGATGACCGCAATATGTTCTTTCATCTGGAATACGAAAATTGCCTTTCTCAAGCCCAGTTCAAAAAGTGCGCGTTTCGCATCCATTACATACGCCGGGTAGATGTAGGCGCCAAGCGCAAATGTCGTGATGTACAACACCACAACGGCGTTGGCGTAGCCCACTCCTGGCACCGCCCGGAAACGGTCCACGAAAAGCCGGGCCGGTGCCGGCGTGTCTCTCCAGACACCAAGTCCCTGGTGGGTGATGGCCCCCAAGAGAGCGATGGCGGTTAACCCATGGCATATCAAGATCACGACATCCATTGTCAGCTTTTTCTCCACATTAGACTTGTTTGCACAAGATAGAGTTTCAATAGGGTGACGTCAATTGATTTTATGGAGGCCAATCTTCGTCTCTCCCCCGGCGCATTGCAGACAGGTTGGCCCGCAAGTTTCCGCTTGCCACGGCAGTTCGCGGCGATTGGGGCGAACCAGTTCACTTATAGGCATGTTTTCCCCTCGCTTTCGAACAACAGTCTGCTGCCCGTTCCATATATCCTCTGGTAGAGAATGAGTTGCCCAGCCCTAGATATGACCCGAGGAGAGAAAATGAACGGTAGCGAAGCCCTACGTTTTGTCGCACTGCTTGCCGGTAGTGCGATCGCCACGACGGCGTTTGCCAGCGTCCTGACTGGTGTTGTTCATGACCCCGCCGGCAAGCTGCAGGCCAATGTTTTTGTGACTGCCCAGAACGGCGCGCGCAAAATGGCCGTTACCGTATTTACCAATTCTGCCGGACGCTACCGGATCGATGACCTGTTTCCGGGGCAGTACGACTTGCGTGCCCGCAAGCTTGGCTTCAACGATGGCGTCAGCACCAATCTGGCATTGGGCGAACGGGATGCCGTCGTCGATCTGAAGCTGCTGCCCGACGATGCCATGCACTTGTCCACGCCGGGCGCCGCGTGGCTCAATGCCTTGCCCGGCGAACCCACGAAGGCCACGTTCGTGACTTCCTGCACCATTTGCCATGACCTGGGTTCGCCGCTGACCCGCATTCCGCGCGATGTCGAAGGCTGGGGCAGGATCATCAAGCAGATGCGTTCCCAGGCCGACGTTTACAGTGTCATCGTGCAAACGGACGACGGCAAGCTGGCGAGTTGGATCGCCGCACAAAACTTCGGCGCCAAGCCGGCCCCGTTCGATTCATTCGCCAGGCGCGCCAATGTTGTGACCAAGGCGCGCCTGACCGAATACGCCGTGGGTGACGTCACCAGTTGGGCACACGACATGGCGGTCGATCCGCGCACCGGTACTGCATATGTTGGCGACTATGTGCGGGACGAACTGATCGCGGTCGATCCGCGCACCGGCGCGCAGAAAGTCTATCCAGCCCCGATTCACGGCACCGGCATGCATACGCTCAACTTTGACCACGATGGCTATCTTTGGATCACCTTCCAGCTTGCCGACAAGGTTGCGCGCTTCAATCCGGCGAATGGGGAATGGCGTATTTACGACGGTTTCGCCAAGGGCACACTGGTGCACTCGTTCGCCCTCGATTCGGAAGGGTTGGTGAAGAAAGATGCGAGCGGCCGCCTTTACATTTCGCAGTTCGGCGGCAATCGCATCTCGATGCTGGATCCAACCAGCGGCGCGCTGAAGGAGGTTATGCTGCCGGGCTTGCCCTCGGGCAGGCCCTATGGCGTTGCCGTCAATTCCAAAGGCGTGATCTGGTATAACAAGTACTCGGAAAACATCCTCGGCTTTGTTGATCCCGCCACCGGCCAGGGCAAGGAGTGGACATTGCCGCGCCCGGACAGCGGGCCGCACCGCATGCACATCGACAATGACGACAACCTGTGGATTCCGCTGTCGGGTTACGGCACGATACTGCGCTACAACACACGCGACGGCAGCCAGAAGGAATTCTCGCTGCCGGATGCCGATTCGTTTCCCTACGTCGCGCGCTACGATGCCAAGTCCAACCGTGTCTGGATCACGGGCAACGGCGGCAACGCAATCTACGCGCTGGACCCGAAGAGCGGCAAGGCTACGACATTCCGTCTGCCGTCGTACCTGTCTTATGGCCGCATGATCTCCATCGACTACTCGACCGGTGACGTATGGACCGCGTTGTCGAGTTACCCCAACAAGCACGCTTTGCGAGAAAATGGCTTGCTGCTTCGCGTTCATCACGCGCTTGATCTTGTCAATTAATCAGGAGGCCTCATGATTCGTTCGTTTACATCGCCACTGCTGCTCGCTGGACTGCTGACTGCTGCCGTATCCGGCACTGCCGCCACGATATCCGGCACGGTCACTGCCAGTGGTCAGCCCCTGGCCGGAGCGCTGGTGACTGCCGAGGCAAAGAACGGCATCGCCGTCAGCGTCTACGCTGATGGCAGCGGCCGGTTCTCGATCAGCACTCCATATGCGGGCCCGTTTCAGATCAGGTCACGTGCGCCGGGTCTGGAGGATGCGAAGACCTCGGCCGACGATGGCGCCGTGGTGAAGCTGGAGGCCACTCCGGCGGCCGACCCCCTGCTGCTGGCGCCGTCTTCGTCGCTGTTGTCGCTGCTGCCCGAAGGCGAGGACAAGCGTCGCTTCCTGCTAAATTGCGCGGGCTGCCACGAGATTGCCCACGGTCGTATCTGGAAGGACGGCAAGGTGCGCGATCATGCCAAGTGGGCCGAAGCGATCAAGTTGATGAAGGCGATCGATGTCTATGCGCTGGTATCGCCGGAGATCGATACTGAAAAATACGCGGCCTGGTTGTCGACCAATCTCACGCCAGCACGGCTTGCCACTCTGAATCCGGGGGCGGCGGTGCAACCGGCGATCGGCGGCAAGGTGACGATCACCGAATATCCGGTGCCGGTGGCCAGCGAATTGCCGCACGACGTCGGCATCGGGCCGGATGGACGCATCTGGATCACTGCGTTCTGGACCAATGCGATGTGGGCGCTTGATCCGAAGACCGGCAAGATCGAGCGCTTCGCCGTGACTAAAAAGAACGAAACTCAGCCTGCCCAGGTCCGCGCCCTTGCCTTCGACAGGAAGGGAATATTGTGGATCGTGCTGGGCGGCACCAAGTCGGTAGTGCGCCTTGATCCGAAAACCCGGAAGATACGCACCTACCCGATCGGGATGTATGCGCATGACATCGTTCTGGACTCCAAGGGCAGCGCCTGGTTCAACGACTACTTCTCCAAGCCGGAGCGGGTAGGAAACCTGAATCCGACCACTGGCAAGGTAACCATCTACGTCTTGCCCAGTGCGAACCTTCCTGATTCCGCCGGCAAACCGCTGCCTTATGGACTTCACATCGATGCAAAAGACAGGCTGTGGGCGACACAAATGGCGGGCAACACGCTTGTCCGCTTTGATACCCGAAACATCGAGATGAAGCTGTACAAGATGCCTGAAGCACTTTCCGGCCCTCGCCGCAGCGATATCGACGTCGACGGCTCTATCTGGATCCCAGAATTCGATACCGGCTATCTGACCCGTTTCGATCCGGACAGCGAGACCTTTGAGCGCTTCAATCTGGGAAATTCCGCCATCGGTCCCTATGCGGCGGCGGTCGATCCGCGCGGCGGTGCGGTCTGGATTACCGGATCGCTTGACAGCTCCCTGTTGCGCTTCGATACCAAGACCCATGCGGTTGAGCGCTACCCGCTGCCGACAGAGCCCGCCTATACGCGGCACGTGGTGGTCGATGCCAAGAGCGGAGCAGTGTGGTCTGCCTATTCGTCGCTGCCGACTGCGGTTCCCAAGATCGTGCGTCTGGATCGTCGGGATTAAGGATCGCCAGGTCAGCCCTTGGAATAATCGGCAACGTTGTAGCGGCCGCCAAATTCCAGCGTCGGAGATTCGACGATGCGCAGGATGGCAGCCGCTACCGCGGATGGTGCGGCGAGCTCTCCTTGTTCCTTGCGACGCACAAAGCGGCCGACATCCGGAAAATCGGCGGCACTTGTGGCACGAATCAACGCCTGCATTTCAGTGTCGATCACACCGGGGTCGATGTTGACCGGAATGAATGGGTGGGCCTCCTGTTTTTGTTCCGTGGCCAGGGCACGAATGAAATTCTCCAATCCTGCCTTTGCCGCGCAATACAACGCCCACCCTGCATAGCCGTTCAACGCCGCGCCCGACGAAATATTGGCGATCACTTTCCGGCATGGCACTGACTTGAACCGGCGAACGACTTCGGTAACAAAAAGGATCGCCGAGGTGAAGTTGGTATTCATGTTGGCGATCAGCGCCGGGTGATCCTTCCGCGAAGTCGGGCCGATCGGTTCCAGCATGCCGGCGTTGTTGACGACGATGATCTCTTCCAGCGGTTCGGATTCGATGCCCCCGATCGCGCTCAATATTGCGCGGCGACTTTCTTCCGGCGACGAAAGATCAGCCCTCACCGAAAACGCGTGCGGAGCAGAGCGCGAGAATTCGATGACACGATAACCGCGCTCCTTGAGTTGCAGGCAGAGCGAGAGCCCCAAGCCCTTTGACCCGCCGGTGATGAGCGCAATGCGCATGGGTGATTGGGTCGGCGCGTCAGCTTTGCAGCCACTCGGGCACATCGTTCATGTCGAACTCCGCGCCAAGATCGACCGGCTGGCTGACCATGAACAGCGCCTTTTCCAGGCCAATGGTTCTGAACGGAATCGCCTCGTTCTGATAAATCGGGTGGGTGACGAAATCGGCGAAGGCGTCAAAATTCGGATAGCGCGCCAGCAGCACCATGTCCCATTCTTCACCCGCCGCAACGTCCTTGCCGGCGACACCCGCGTAAATCAATTCGATGCCGGCGTGCTGTGCGGCCGGCATCGTCGCCTTGATGTATTGCCCATAGGCCTTCTTGCCGCCACCGGGCTTGAACTTGACCAGATTCACCATCACCACCGGGCCCGGCGGAACCTCGGACCGCATGGCTTCGATCTCTGCGACCGTTGGGGATACCTTTGGCATGGCGATGATTTCCTGGTTGTGGAACGATTAAAAATGCATCGGAACCAAATGG
This sequence comes from Sterolibacteriaceae bacterium, assembly GCA_043738625.1. Taxonomy (GTDB): domain Bacteria; phylum Pseudomonadota; class Gammaproteobacteria; order Burkholderiales; family Rhodocyclaceae; genus JANYCD01. The sequence continues at coordinate 5,189 of JAYUFR010000004.1, read as the reverse complement.
AAACGATGCCATTCAGATATCCCCGTCAGAGCAAGGACTCCGCAAACTTCGACTCACGTCGGTGATAGCTGTCTATGCCACCGGGCACACGCGTAAAAATATCGCTCCACGCCGGGCTGGACAGGACTCCGGGCAACACGTCGTTGCGATGGGCGAGGTCCCGCCAACGCACGATCCACGTCACATTGGCCGAGCCAAGCTTGTCCTGCGGTTCGCCCCGGACCTCCGGCTGATCGTCAGTGCTGATCCAGAATCCCAACACATCGAGTTGCCTGGACAGATGCGGGACAGCCTCGGTTTTCGCCCACGCCTTGTAGGCCTCGAACAGGTCGGGGTTGAAATGGTATTGCCGGATCTCGAAAAGCATGATGTCTCCCCGTTGTTGTTATGTGCAACAAAAGCGTGGACTTTACTGGATTGATAGCTCGCCCGAGTATCGCTCAGTTGGCGCCTGCGCCATCACAGTCACAACCCGAGAACAGGCAACGATCATTCACCACGCTCGACGCACTATGTTGGATACATAGTCTGCCGGAAAGTCCTGGATCGGAATCGTGGACTGGAAACGCAAGCTGCGAACGGTTTCTACCGTCAATGAACCACACCGTGAGCGATCATTGTTTCCACCCGTGGTAAGACCAACCAATCGCCCATCGTCATCCACCAGTGGCCCGCCCGACACACCGTGGTCGCAAAAGTTGTTGGTCACCAGAAAATTTTGCCCATACTTGTTGATCCAGTAAAGAAATTCGCCCGGAGATGTCGTGAGCCGGCCGTTGGCGTAGCCAATGTTGTGAGTCTTGACTCCAGCGGCCATCCATGTGGTGCTGCCGACCTCGATCGCCTGCCCGGCAAGGCCGGGTGCATGCACCAGGCATGCATCCTGATTGTCGAGATAAGCGACGTCGGTGATTTCGGCATGATCCCTGGTCACCGCATTGATGGCGTAGATTTTCTTCCCATTCAGTGGCATGTTGGCGGCCAGTACATGGCAATTGGTGAGCAGCCCTTCGTTGTCAACCATGATGCCGGTGCCAAAGCCCTTCGGACCGACGATTCCGTATACCGACCAGACCAATTTCTTGATCAGTTCCGCATTGGGGCCACCCGTGTTAATGATGTAAGACCGCTCGGGACTTGGTTTTTGCGACGGGGCAGTGTGTACCACATCGGCGTCCGTCATTGCCGATGGAGTGGGGCTGGCTTCCTGTGGCCTCGAATCCCCTGCGAACTGAGTTTCGCCTCCCGAGTCGGACTCGCGCGCCGGAGTGACATGCACCTCGGTAGTAATTTGTGCAGGTTTGGTGTGGTAGTGCTGCCAGATCCACACAGTCCCGCCAATCATGATCAGGAGAGCGAGCCGTCGAATTCGCGAAGATGATTGCACTGGCCCGTCCTCGATGACGAGTTTGGTTTGTTGCCTTAATTGCAGATCGTAGTGGGCTCGCTTCTGCGGGTCAAACAGGACATCCCTTGCGTGCTGAATAAAAGCCAGCCGATTGTGGCGGTCCTCAATGTCCGTCGCGGTTTCAAGTATTCGCTGGTGCAATAGAAAGGCTTGCTCAACCGCTTCCGTCGCAGCGGTATCGGCCAAGCCCAGGATGTCATAGTAAGTTTTCTTTTCGGACATGGTTGGATTGAGTCAGCAGACTCATCTGGCTATCAGTTAGGTTGGTTGGTTTTGAATTGTAAAATTATTCAAAATGAATATCAACCCTGGCCCCTTTCATTGCCTTCGCGCAGGTCCTGTGGATGATGGGTTAGCCGCCAAGTCAGGAAAGCTACTCGTACTGTCGCAAAAACTCGATAGTGCGATCATATTTACGCTGAATCATTGGGTCATCTTGGACCTTCCTCATTGCCACGAGCTTCTGAAGTAGCGGATTCTTTCCATCGCTGAAACGAATCCAATTGCCGAGGAGACATGCCACAACGCGCCGCGGGCGTGAACGGCTGCGTTTCTTGAAGTGAACTGGATGGTAACGATAGTTCAATCGTTCTTCGATCGGCAGTTTCAGCGCAGTAAGTCTTGCGACTGCCGATGGTGTCAACACAAAACCCAGCCAGTCCTGACTTTCTCCCCATTGATAGGCTTCGACAAGTGCTGAACCAAGAAAGACACCTCTTCGCGAGTCTGCGTAGAACTCGCCGCAAGCCATCGACCCGCGAACCGGAATTTTGTTTTGAATAAGCGCAAAAGCAAACCAACGGGCAACCATCTCGATGGCACTAAACGATTGTGCAGAATCGTCTTTTGTGTACAAGAGAAACGTATCTGAGAACCATACCGGAACAACAGTTGGATGGCGTTTTCGCCAACCATCTAATTTTTCGCACGCGGTGGCATATGCATCAAAGACAGAATGCAGCTTTCCGTCTTGTATGCGTATGGAGGTTCCAAGCAAATCGAAATGCACAACCCATCGGATTTTTTGTGACGTCGGATCGAATTGAACAGTCAACATGGTTTGGCGTCTAACAGTTATTAATCGGACAGTTCTGTTCGGTTTTCCTCAACCATAAGGACCAGATGGTTTCGTCTTTGGTAGCAATAGTTCGCAGTGTCAAACGATTAAAAAAAAGCGTCCTAGAAAAGCGTCCTAGGATTGCAAGAATTTTCAGCGATTCAAATACCAAAATCATTGTCTACCCCGAACCAATCTGACAGCACTCGGGTTTTCACGATAGCCGCCGTCGCCGTAGTGGATGCCGCCGTTATGGAAGTCGACGTTCCATGCATGAAAGGCATCATCGGGGGTGCTGCTCCAATACACCAGCTTTGACATATCCATATCCGGAAAAGCCACCACGTCGATCATCGGTGGTTGTTTGTGCTTCAACCGCTCGTAATCAATCAGCGTGGCCAGTTCGTCCTTGTTCGGTACATGCCACGTCCCGTCGGCCAGTTGCAGGGCTTCACCAAAGGTGAATTCCTTGATGACGCCCACACAACCCGTACCCTCTCGCCAGTGCTGACCGACGCTGCATCGATTCCAGGTCAGGTCGGTCTTCTGGTCGTAGACCTCGCTACCGTTGATGACGTAACGTGGATTGGCTTTGGCTTGCGTACTTGCTGATTTGTGCTTCTTGTCGGCGGCGAGGCTCAGTCCGGCAGCAAAAAACAACATCAGGCCAAGCATGATCGCCGTAATATTCTTGTGATGTTGCATAATCAGGTGCTCCCCTAAAAATGCATTCCACATGGTAATCGAACTGGCACAACAACTGGAGTATCCGCCATGTGCCGGTGGCGGACATGGCGCGAAGCCAGGTTGTGCTGCGGCAACAGCCGCTTAACGCAAGCGCTTCCTCGCATCGTGCGATAAGATAACTGTTGCTTCGGTATAGTCAACGAAAGTGTAGAAAAATGACCGGTCAATTCAACTTGAAGGAACTCGCGACAGCATCGCCGTACCCGGTGCTTGCGCAGTTGCGCGAGGCGGACCCCGTGCATTGGAGTTCGGAGCTCAAGGGCTGGGTGTTGACGCGTTATGTCGATGTCAAGAATGCACTGGAGGATGGGGCAACCTATTCCGCTTCCCGAATGCAGCCTTTTTTTGACAGCTTGAGCGAAGAGCGGGCCGAAAAAGTTGCAATGCTGCGCCGCTACATCCCGCTCTGGCTCGTCTTCCGCGCACCGCCCGACCATACGCGCCTGCGACAAGCGCTGCGTTCACCATTATCGCCAAAGGCAATGCTGACCTTGCGCGACAAGGTCGTCGATCTGGTTGATCAACTGATCGACGGATTCATCGCCAGGGGTTCCGCGAATCTGATGGAGGATTTTGCACTCCAGCTGCCCGGCCTGGTGATACTGGATATGCTTGGTGCCCCCCGTGGCGACCTTCAGGCGCTGACCCACGATACCAACGAGTTGCAATTGTTCCTTGGTCAGGCGCAGGGAAGCCGCGACCGCTACGCACGGGCTGATGCGGGGGCGCGCCATATGCGGGATTATTTCGTGAACCTGGTGGCGTCAAAACGCATCACTCCCGGCGCAGACTTGACCACCATGCTGATTGAAAGCTCCCGTAATGGGGCGATGAGCGAAGACGAACTGATCGCTTATTGCATCCTGCTGTTCTTCGGTGGCCAGGAGACCACGGCCAACCTGATTGGCAATGGCTTGATCAGCCTGATCAGGCACCCCGCCGAGTTGAAAAAACTGCGCGATCGTCCCGAGCTCGCCCGTTCGGCCACTGCCGAGTGCTTGCGCTACAACGGGCCGATTGGTGCGGTGGTGCGCGTCGTCAGCCGGGATCATGAACTCTGCGGCAAGACAATTCGCGCGGGCGAGCGGGTGTTCGCGATGGTTTCAGCCGCCAATCGCGATCCTGCTCAATTCGTCGATCCGGACAAATTCGACATTGAAAGGGCGAACAACAGGTACTTGACCTATGGCCAGGGAATCCACTTTTGCCTGGGTGCGCCGCTTGCCAATCTCGAGGCGGAAATCGCCTTGTCCAGGCTTGTCACCCGGCTTGATGGATTGGCGCTGGCGATCGAGGAGCTTGATTGGCGTGATGGTCTCAACATGCGGGGCGTGACCGCGCTGCCCCTGCTTTTTACGCCTAAACAATTAGCGGCCTAGCCCATGGGGCGCAAACTTCATCACCATTTATTGTCGGAACGGACCAAATGATAACCGTGCAAGGCCGAACGATTCCCTGGGGAACGATGGACGAGTTGGTCGTCGCGAAGGCTAGTCAGCATGGCGATGCCGTGTTCGCCACAATCTCCGGCCAGCAGCTCACCTATAACCAACTGGAAGACAGATCGAGGGTAATTGCGCGGAACCTCGTTGCGCTGGGTGTGGCCAAGGGGGATCGCGTCGCCACGCTGCTGTTCAATACCGTTGAACAGGTACTGATGTGTTTTGCCTGCGCGCGCGCCGGTGCCGTTTGGGTGCCGATCAACGCGGCCCTGCGGGGTGATGATCTCACCTACACCATCCGCGATTCAGGCAGCAGCGTGCTGGTGACCGAGACCGAATGCCAGCCCCAGTTTGATCAAATAAACTTTCCGGAAAAAGAGGCGATCAAGGTGTTCGTCGTCGGCGACGACCCTGCGCCGCATCAGGGTTTCGCGGCCTTGCTCAATGAGGGGGCTACCGCAGCGCTGCCGACCTGCGCGCCGTCTGACACCGGCGCTATTTTGTACACCGGTGGCACGACTGGCCTGCCCAAAGG
>JAYUFR010000003.1:0-23684 GCA_043738625.1 Sterolibacteriaceae bacterium | reverse complement strand
AAAACCGGTATCGCCTGAAAGCCCGCACGGTGCGGGCATGTGGCAAAGAAAAAGCCCTTCACAAGGAAGGGCTCTGACGCTAGGTGGCGGAGTGGACGGGACTCGAACCCGCGACCCCCGGCGTGACAGGGCGGTATTCGCAATGTATATTATCAATGACTTAAATCACTTATTTGGAAAGATGAGTCGCTCTGATATCCGCATCGTTGAGCGGGCTGTTATACGCATCTTTCCAAATTTTTGACGTTTTTCATTATTTCGAATGCATAATTAAATTGATGCGGAAGCATTCCTGATCGGTGATCTTTGGTAATTTCAGACCGGTAACGCTGCGGTTCCACTCATTTTTGAAGAGCAACTTTCGGCATTCAAATCAACGGGAGTTTTGCAACTCGCTCTGCGGCATTCTGAGGCTCTATCAATGTCCAAGGTCTTTTTTCATGGCATCGCGTAAGAGTTGGTTAATTTGGGTTTGGTAGCCCCTCCCTCGAGCCCTGAACCAAGCTACTACATCCGAGTCTATTCGCAACGTCATTTGTTGCTTGATCGGACGATAGAACTTTCCTACCGACGCACCGCGCCAGTTCTCCAACTTGGACGCAGGATTATCCGAGTAGTCAATGTGGTTGTCTGGCAGAGCCTGCAATGCTTTAATTTCCGCGAGTTGCTGTTTAGTGGGTTTGCTCATAAATTCTCCGTTCGTTGCTGTTCGCCTTTCGGGCAGAGATAATCCGAATGGCCTCTTGTCCGTCACCTTCTATGACGGTGTGGGCCACCATTAGCAGAACCAAACCGTTCACCATTCCTATGGTCTGCCATCGCTGTTCCCCGTGCTCGATCCGCTCTAAACGGCTCACATGCAACGGATCTTCGAAAACAAGCTGCGCCGTTTCAAAGCTAACTTTGTGTTTTCTCTGATTGTTGCGATTCTTGATCTCATCCCAAGCAACGATCATCGTTCAATAACGCCATATTTGTAGTTACATTATAGTAGTTTATATAAAAACTGCAAGCGCGCTGGAAAGCGTGTGTAGGTTCATAGCCTATCGTGAGTTCGCATCCCACCCTCCCGCCACGCAGTCTGCTGCATTCCCATTTCGTCCTTAGCATAAGCCAGAAGCCCCGCCTGTGGCGCGCTCCGCGACATGAGCCTGACTCGGGAGACGCTTCTCCGCCCCGATTTATTACCCCGTTAACCCGATAATCTCTACCCCCAATTCTCGGATTCAGGTTTGCGCGAATGACGCCAAGTGAAATTTCGAGATGTGGATCTCCTGAATCGTAAAACCGGCCGTAGCCGGAAGATATTTCTGTGTGTTGGCGAACCGTTCACTGATTAAGTTACCGACATGCTAGCCGCCCGTGATTTAGTTTTGAAAACCCTTGCCGGCAAGATCAACGACGAGGAATTGGAAATGGGAAAAGATGGCAGTGGGCTGCCCTATTCATTTGATAGCAAACATGGCAAGAATACTTTCGAGGTCGGCGTCAATGCAGTCACCAGTAAAGTACTGGAAAACAAGCGGGAAGGTAACCATTTCTGACAAGGTGCACTTTTCACAGTTACGCGGATGGCCAAATATGTATTTCACGCAAATTCAACGGACAGGCTCCGGGCCTTTGGGGTAAGACTCTTGACCACGATTTTTATGAGTACAACCTGTTCGGCATTTGCCGCACCACCGTTCGTCACTGACGAGCCGGAGTCGAATACCAGCACTCCGAGCGCAAATCGAATACATCTTCGGCCCGGTTCCTGACGTTCAAGTCGGGATCACGATACCCTATGGCTTCAGCTCGCCCGTGTTGGGAAAATCAACAACAGGTATAGGCGACATCGGACTCAGCCTCAAATACTGGCGGAGGAGAACGTGGTGACGATGACAGGTAAAACTGAGTATCGCTTCACGGAAGCCTGAAGACGGATTTCGATCGGTTTTTTGTCACTATTTATTCATAGTGCGGCAAAATCGAATTTTGACAATACGAATCGGCCTGCATCTCTTCCATCAGTAGCGAGTACTTCCCGACGAGAAAAAGCCGGCACAGGGCCGGCCTTTATCTATTTCTGCCAGTAGCTACTTTCCGCTCTTGGCATCTGCCTCACACTTCTTCATGAAGGAATTCTTTGCAGCGCCGGAAAGTTTCTTGCCAGTCTTGCTCACTGCTTTTGCTGCACAGCCTGAATCGGCAACTGCGGCGCCACTAGCACCCGCTTCACACTTCTTGATAAATGAAGCCTTTGCAGCACCAGCCAGCGGCTTGCCTTTCTTGCTGATGGCTTTGGACGCGCAGTCGGATGCGACGGGTGTGGATGGGGCACCGGTAGCTGCGGGTGCAGGCATTGCAGGGGTTACCGCAGTGGCGACTTGTGCAAACAACATACCGGCTACAAGCAAGCTGCTCAAGGTGAAGGGAATAAACTTGGACAAGGCAGTAGTCTCCTATTGATAATGAATTGGAAGAACAATATTACATTAACATGGCGCTGCATAAGCTAATCCCACCCAGCGCATAATCAATAGAGAAAAAAGCAATTCCACGGAGAAGAACATGAAAACTTTCGAAAAGCTGAACAGGATTCGCGCCTTCCAGAGACAGCACATGCCCTACCTGAAAGCCCTGGAAGCCTATGACATGATCTGCGAAATCGGCACGGCCCAAGAAAAAGGAACTTTGATTCTTGCCAAACACTTGATCGAAGACAACCTTGGTGCCAATGCAACGCTCCGACGTCATCTGGAGCGCCTGGTTAAACTGGGCATTGTGACCAAGTCAAAAGGCAAAGACGATGAACGTACCGCCCCGCTACATTTGTCCAAGGATGCACTCAAGGCCTACGGCAAGCTTGAGAAGTTTATTGAGCGATTGGATAAATAGTAACACTTAGCGGATCCTCCCTAACTTCAGGCTACCTTCCGGTCGTTGGCCGGGAAGTTCTGTAATCTGAGTCTCCAGCCATAACGGGATTCATCCACCTCCGCATGCTGGTACTAGGGGGCTTTTTGTTTGAATGTGCTTGCAAGCCGCGGGGTGGGATGGACATGGTGACTCCACAGGATCCAATATCTGGGCAAGTTTAGTTCATTCTGGAGACTGGTACTAAACCTCGTTCGTATAAGCAGCAACAATCTGTTACATCGGTGCATTCAACTGCCAGCGTACTGCATCTTTATTGGATGCATGGCTGCCATTTTTGCAACTGTTAATCCGATCGGTCAAATAATGGGAACGTCTGTGCAGAGACAAGGCCGTCTTACAGAGGCTTGTCATCATTAAGCAAATAAATTGCTACATAATGCGACCGCAACGACAAAAAGCGCGTGCGCCGCGCCTCCCCCATCAGTTTTTTTTGTGCGACGATTTCCCGCGATGCTCGATCAATCCCCCGCTTCCGATTGCTTTAACAATTTCCCCAAGCCAAACCGCTCGCTGCCACGCTGGATCACCCTGCCGTGCATGACGTGGTTGTCCGTCATATCTCTGGCGGCTGCTGCATCGGCAGACAATGGCGTGAGCACTTTAGCCAATCCGCCCACGCCTTCGTTAACGACAACTGTCCCTGATCCTGAAAACTGGAACTTATATGGGCAGTTCACGGGGGTCGTTCAGTGGCACCCACAGTTTGTTGCCCCATATAGCGGACCAAACAGTCTGAGCGCCGGGAATCGGAATGAGGAAACGACCGATTTGACGCTGTTTGCAGGAATGCGCGTCTGGCGGGGTGCTGAAGTCTGGATCAATCCGGAAATCGACCAAGGCTTCGGTCTCAACAATACTCTGGGTGTGGCCGGATTCCCCAGCGGAGAAGCGTACAAGGTCGGTGCCATCCATCCCTATTGGCGTTTGCCCCGTCTCTTTTTGCGGCAGGCATTCGATTTGGGTGGCGAGGCTCAACCAGTGCAGTCCCAAGCCAATCAACTGGGCGGCACTGCCACCACCAACAATGTCGTACTGACGGTGGGAAAGTTTTCGGTGGTCGATATTTTTGACACCAACGCCTACGCTCACGATCCCAGAGGCGATTTCCTGAATTGGTCAGTGGTTGATGCCGGCGCATTCGATTATGCCGCTGATGCCTGGGGCTACACGTTGGGGAGCGCTATCGAATGGACGCAATCCTGGTGGACCCTGCGTGGTGGTGTCTTCGCGCTTTCAAAAATTCCCAATGGAAAAAATGCTGACACCACGTTCCGCGAACACAGCTTCATCGGTGAATGGGAAACGCGGCATCAATGGCTGGATCACTCAGGTAAGCTCAAGTTTCTGGCGTTTGTTAATCATGGCCGCATGAGCAAGTATGGCGACGCGGTAAGCCTGGCCCAGACAACAGGCACCATTCCCGACGTGGCCTTAGTCCGACACAACAATTCGCGTGCTGGCTACGCCATCAATATGGAGCAGGAAGTCACTTCCGATCTGGGCATATATGCTCGCGCCAGCGTCAACGATGGGAGCAAGGAAGCGTTTGAATTTAGCGACATCAACAAGTCCCTGTCAGTAGGTATATCTTTACATGGCGCTGCATGGAGTCGCAACGATGATTCCGTGGGTGTCGCGTTTGTGGTCAAAGAAGTGGTCCCACGAAATAGGACAGCTGGATAAGTGAAATCTCTGCTTCAATGGGCGACGCAAGTCGTCTGCAAAGGAGCAGAAATGAGAAGACCTCGTCGTAACCACACAGCGGTGTTCAAGGCCAAGGTAGCAATCGCAGCCCTCAAGGGCGAGCAGACGTTGGCAGTATTAGCGGAGAAGTTCGACGTTCATCCGAACCAGATTACCCAATGGAAGACGCAGTTGCTGGAGAACGCCTCCGGCGTCTTCGCCACGTCGGGCGACAAGCAGGGGGCGAGTCCGAACCTGAAGGACTTGCATGCCAAAATCGGTCAGCAGGCCTTGGAGATTGATTTTTTGGCCGGCGCGCTCGGTCGCATCGACGATGCGAGCGCAAAGAAATGATCGATAGCTCGCACGATCTGCCGGTCGTCAGACAAGTCCAACTTCTTGAAGTATCGCGCTCGTCGGTCTATTACCTGCCACAGCCAATGCCTGAGAACGATCTTCAACTGATGCGACGCATCGATGAGTTGCATCTGGAGCATCCGTTCGCGGGTGCGCGCATGCTGCGCGACATGCTCAAGCTGGAAGGCTCCGAAGTCGGACGCAAGCACGTTGCCACGCTGATGCGGAAGATGGGGATCGAGGCGCTCTACCGCAAGTCGAACACCAGCCGGCGCAACCAGGCTCACCGGATCTATCCCTACCTGCTCCGTCATCTCGCCATCGATCGCCCGAACCAGGTCTGGGCGATGGATACGACGTACATCCCGATGAGCCGGGGATTCGTCTATCTGACGGCAGTCCTGGATTGGGCCACGCGACGGGTCTTGAGCTGGCGTCTGTCGAACAGCCTGACACCCGATGCCTGTGTCGACGCATTGGAAGAAGCCATCGAGAAATACGGCAGACCTGAAATCATGAACACGGACCAAGGCAGCCAGTTCACCAGTTCAGCCTTTATCGGGGTACTTCAGCAAGGTCAAATACAAGTCAGCATGGACGGCAAGGGTTGCTGGCGCGATAACGTCTTTGTCGAACGGCTCTGGAAAACAGTCAAGTATGAGGAGATTTACCTGCATGGCTACGAGACCGTGTCGGTCGCCCGACAGGCCTTGACCCGCTACTTCGATTTCTACAATCGACGCCGGCCGCATTCGACGCTTGACGGGATGACCCCGGATAGCGCCTACTTCACCCTGCCGCCACACGCCGTGGCGGCTTAACCCGCAGAGATTTCACTTAAGAAAACCAAAAATCTGTCCAACTGTGCGGGGCCACCTCTCTGATGCGGCCGGCGGGTATTGTAGAAGTTGAGGTAGGTGCCCAAGCCGGCCTTGGCGACCGACACGGAATCGTAGGCCTTGAGATACACCTCCTCGTACTTGACACTCTTCCACAGCCGTTCAACGAAGACGTTGTCACGCCAGCATCCCTTGCCGTCCATGCTGATCTGGATACCCTGTTCCTTGAGCAGCCCGGTGAACGCGCTGCTGGTGAATTGACTGCCTTGATCGGTGTTGAAGATCTCCGGCCTGCCGTGACGCGCAATCGCTTCCCGCACTGCGTCCAGGCAGAAGTCCGTCGTCAGCGTATTGGAAACACGCCAGGACAGTACGCGACGGCTATACCAGTCGAGCACCGCCACCAGATAGACGAAGCCCCGGCGCATCGGAATGTAGGTGATGTCGGTCGCCCAGACCTGATTGGGCCGGTCGATCACGAGATGCCGGAGCAGATAGGGATAGATCAGGTGGGCGGCGTGCCGCCTACTGAGGTTTGGTTTGCGGTAGAGCGCTTCGATGCCCATTCGCTTCATCAGGGTGCCAACATGCTTGCGCCCGATCCCGTGGCCTTCCCGGCGCAGCATGTCTCGCAGCATCCGCGCACCCGCGAACGGACATTCCAGGTGCAGTTCGTCGATCCGGCGCATCAGCGCCAAATCTTCGGCCGAGCTCGGTTGCGGCGTGTAATAGGCAGTGGAACGCGCCAGCTCCAGAATCCGACATTGCCGGGCCAGCGGTAGGTCATGGGTGCGGTCGATCATTTCCTTACGCTCAGCAGTCCCGCCTTGGTGAGCGCGCTTTCTAAAAAATCATTCTCCAATGTCAGTTGCCCGATCTTGGCGTGCAGCTTCGTCAGGTCCGGTTCTGCTGCCTGCGCCGCGCTAGCGCCGAAGACCTGGCCCGACCGTTCCATCAATTGACTCTTCCAGTCCGTGATCTGGTTGGGATGAACGTCATACTGCTGCGCCAACTCGGCCAACGTCTTGTCGCCTTTCAGCGCCGCGATCGCGACTTGTGCCTTGAATGTCGGCGAGTGATTCCGCCGTTTCCTTCTTGCCATTTCCTTGCTCCTCTTCATGACCCTTCCGGGTCGTTGGTTGAGCAAAGCTATCACTTATCCCTCTGTCCGAATTTCGGGGGCCAGCTCTGTGTGTAGCGTCTAACCAGTTGTCCTCATCAAGATAGAGAACATAATCCTCGTTTACCAAATGAGCTAATGCCGCATAAATTCTATGACCGCAATACTTCTTGCCTCCAGTATTCGACGGTATGGTTATCACATTTAGCCGTGGATCCTTGATGTTCGAAAAGATGTGGTGTACTCGCTCCTCATATTGCTGACCATCAATGATGACCATGCATTTTGTTAACGCATGGGTTTGGCTGAGCACACTCTCGACAGCCAGTTTCACCAATGGCAGGCCAATCGTTGGAACCAGAACAACTGCAGATCGTGTCTTCATGTTGTTATCATGGATTCCCTGAAGGCATCAAACGCCACTGAAGTAATACTTATATCTAGCTATTACGCAATTGGAAATGACAACCCGATTTTTTGCTTGTGACCGATAGTAGACTTCAATAATTCACGGTTCTTCGGCGTCGTGAATACCAAATAGCAATCGAATTGGCAGGATAGCAGGAGTGTCCGTTATGTGCCGGAAGCAGACATTTGAAATCTCCTCGAACTCGTATGGGGCTGATAACCCCCGCCAGAAGGATGAACAAATCGGAAGTCGGGGCATCAAGGCGCAATTCGCTGCTAGGACAACCTGAAAACTGGCGAGGCGGGCGAAAAGGTCCGCCTCCATATCGAGGCGGACATGCCAATCTTACTTGACGGCCTTTCCTTGAGCCTTGTCTAAAGTCGCTTCCGCATCACCGATAGCCTTAACCTTGGCAGCTTTTGCATCCTTCAAACAGGCCTTCTTCTCGGTCGATGGCTTTGTCTTGCAGGCAGCGCTTGCTGCTTTGTAGTCTGCCGTGGCAGCCTTCTTGGCATTCTTGTAGTCAGCCTTGGCGTCGGTCTTTGTCTCGGTCACGGCGGCCGCTTTCTTCGTTTCCATGGATTCGGCCTTCGCGTCTTTCTTCATTTCGACCGCTGCGGCTTTCTCGGTTTTGACTTCTGACTTGGTGGTGTCAGCCGCGGCGACATTAAGACTCATCGTGGCTGCAAAAAATGAAGCGATCAGTACTGACAATAATTTATTCATGTTAATAGACTCCTCTGAGGATCGTATATTCAAAAAAACGGGAACTTGCTCTGGTATTAACGTACCAAGCTCAACTCGGTTGACGTGACCTGGCATGTCCGATAGGTGCCGCAGGAAGCCTGCAACATTTAATCCTAAATGTGTGGTGACGCACAGAAGTTTTTTAAGAAATGAGTCACATACAGATGGACATGGCTGATGCCATCGAGTCCGAGAAAGCATTCGTCAATGGGAGTACACCTCCTGATCCGGCGAGAACTTCCCCAATACCGCCATTATGCGGTCGCTCATGTCGACGTAGAGGGTACCGTAGCTCCAGTTCGCCCTTGGGCCGGATCACCGGGTAGCCGAGTGTGGGTTGTGGGGCTTGCGGGCGAACTTGTCGCGCTTCACGGTCAGTTCCTTGAGTGTGAACTCCTGATCCACGATGGCGACGACAAAGTCATCTTTTCGCTGAACATGCGTAGCGCATTTCTCAAGGCGGCATTCATCGGTTTCATACTCACGTCGTTGATCGTGGGCGAGGAGCAAACCAAGGAAGTACCCGCGATCAAATTGAGAGGACCTCTTCAATGTCCGATATGTGCCGGGAACTGCCGGTTCCCGAATTTCGGTAATATGCCCTACAGCCCGTTCAGGCAAAATGTTGAAAGCGTGAGCGGCTGCTTATGAGCCAGTTCTTGACCGAGTGCTCCCGGCACCCAGGAGCCGATCAGCTTTTAAAAACGACGCTCTGCTTAGTAACGCTTTGCTGACCTGATACCATCGTCATCAGATTGCGCAGCTAAAGTAATGCCGTTACACAAAGACGTCGAAAAAAAATATTAATAGGTTTCAAAAGTGTTTTTCAGGGGCAAGGTCAAAGTTACTAATGGCAGTTCTTCAGATACCTGAGCCCGCAAACTCACCCGGTACGATAAAAGAACAATTGACAAGAAGAGAGCGCCTCTCACCCGAGCCAAAGATGCAGGCTGGTAGATTTTGCTTCCGTAGTACTAAAGCGCCCCGCCTTGGCGGGGCGCACTTTGGGAACATTGAGGATTTTGCTTAGGCCGTAAAAACGCGCGGCATTATTGCTGCGCGCGACGCAAAAAATGCCCCAACGGGGAAACCCGCAGAGGCATTCTGCTTACGCAGTGCCGTCAGTCCGCAAACTCACCGCCTGCCATTACGCTGCCGCGCGCTCTTCGCGGGCCGCACAATTGACGATGTAATCATGCGCCTTGCTGGCCTGACTCGCTGCCGTGAAGATGGCGCGCTTATCATTCTTGAGAATACGCAACCAGTTCTCGATGTAGCTCGCGTGGTCATCCATCGTTGCCGGCGTCAATTCCAGGTCAGCGCAAGCGAACGCGGAACCAAGCTCCGCGATTAGTTCTTCAAACGCATACGCTTCATCACCAAAGCGTCCGGAGAAGCCACGCGCCAGCCGTGACTTGTGGCCAGTGGAGTGGGTCATTTCATGTAGCGCAACAGCATAAAATGTTTCGGCCTTCTCAAAGCGGAATTTGTTGTTGTCGCGACTGCATTATGAGGCAGTTTAATTTCAAAACGACAACAACACTCTGGCGGACAGCGATATTTCAGTATTGATTCAGGCGAGCGAGTATCAGACAACGAACAGATCGGGACCCGTCATTCGACCATCATTGCCTTGAAGTTTCAATCTGTATGTCCGCAACCTAAAGCAGATGTTCGCTCGGACAATTCAATTTGAGTAACACTTTGGACTTTGTCCCTTACCTCCCCGTTTATTGCCAAAGTATGACGCGACTAATTTTTGCGTAACACGATGCAACCATAATCCGCAACCATTACGTCGGCGATACTGTGTCGTCCTTTTCTAATAACGGTTTTCAGAAAGCGAAATGGCGATCGTATAAGGAGGCGTAATCGCGTACTACCACTTTTTGAACCGCGAGCGAAAATGCGCGTACCACGATGTAGCACCTGTAGCCCGGTGTGACGTGAAATGAAATCGAGTGAATGCATCGCGTACAAGGCCATGTGTTCGTGGTTCCAAAGTGACCAGTCGTACCCAAAGTCACGAAACGATTGTCCTGTATGAAGCGGTACTTCAATGTAAAGAAGATCTCCCGGACTCATCGCTGCGACAATCTCATCGGTCAGTACCAGCGGATGTTCGAGATGTTCAAGCACATGGGATGCCGCAAAAACCTTGCCGTAAGACGACAACAGATTTGAAATTAACGTGTTGTCGAAATTTGCTCTGAAGACTGTGGCATTGGAGCATTCGCGAACATGTGAGATCAGCGCAGGATTGGTGTCGAAGCCGATTCTATGGGCAAAGAACGCGGAGGCAGCTTCAAGGGTCTCCCCAGAGCCACACCCGATGTCGATGAAAACGCTGTGGTGATCGACGAAAGGCGCAATCAAAGCCAGCCGCATCCGTCCATTCTCGATACGCCAGCGTTTTTTTGAATCATCCGGTGGAGCCTGGCCACCACCCTCGGCATAGTCCAAAGGTCTCGCATTACTGTTGATGAGAATGCCACAAGCGTTGCAATAAACTGCTTGTGAATCTCTGATTTGAAGGTGACAGGAATCGCAAAGCAGACAATGATTCATAAAGAATATTTATGGGTTTTCGCCGGGGCTTAAAATCGGGTGACTTATAGATTACGGCGGTTACTTTTTTATGACTGCCCCAGTTTCTTGCCTGCTTTGCACATTTGGCGGTAGAGTAGTTCTGTTGCACTGCACATTCGATCAACGTCCAAGCAACGATGGACGTACGTTTGCCCACGCCGGCCGAGTTCTCGCCCCAATGTCCGATCATTCGCGATTCTTGCCAAAGCGTTTGATAAACCATTCCTATCACCCGCAGGCGCTAACAACCCAGTCTTTTCGTTTTTGATAAGTTCGGGAACGCCACCAACATCGGTGGCTACAACCGGGAGGCCTAATCCCAGCGCCTGCGTAATTGCCTGAGGTACCCCCTCGGATTGTGAGGTTAAAAGTAAGACATCCGCAGCATTCATTAGATCCGCCACGTCGTTCCGAAAACCAAGAAATGAGACATGTGGTTGGATACCGAGCTCATTGGCGAGCTTCTGGCACTCCAAGAGCTTTGGCCCATCACCGACGATGACCAAGCGTGCGTCGTGCCAACTGGCTTGGAATTTTGCGAATGTAGCCAAGGCAAGATCGTGCCGTTTCACGCTGCGAACTATTCCGACCATCAGAACCACGAACGATTGCAACGGAATACCTAATTCGGTTCGTACGTCAAGACGACGCCGAACAGGTTGAAACGCCTCAAAATCGATGCCCGTCGGGATGCTTACTAGAAGTTCAGAAGGAAACCCGCATTCCATGATCAAGCGGTCTCGCATGATTTCTCCGCAAGTGATCACGCGATCATAGAAGTAGTGGACAAAGTTGGTCCAGTGTCTCTTTAGCGGAATATTGAGATGGCGTGTTCGAACTAGCTTTGCTTTTGTACCACGCGTTGCAAACATTCCAATCCAACTGTCAATGCTGCTATGCGTGTTGACGATCTGATAATCCTCATCGCGAATCCAGCGTCGAAGGGGAAGAATCGTGGAGGCATCGGCTTTACCCTTGAAAGGCAATAGTCTTACCGCGATACCTCTGGCTTTTGCCTGCTCCGCGATTCGGGCATCTGAGCGGGTCACCAGCAGCATCTGGTGGCCGCGTCGCTGCATTCCCAGCATTTCATTGACAATACGGTGCTCTTGGCCTCCCCAACCGTCCGACCATTCCGTGTGGATGATGCGAATGGGGACTTTGGACGTAGCGAATAGTTTTGTAGTCGGGGGCGCAGAGGGAACAATGACACTACGGGCGCGCTCTATCATATTGCGGTAACCTCATAGGCCCGAATGCAAGCCGAATAATTTGTTAAGGCGCGGACGATAATGGCAGTCGCCTTTCAAAAATCTTTATTCGTCTTACAAGGAACTTACTTCGCCCACCTAATTATTTGACTGACCATAAATGAGAATTCTTCTGGTTGAAGATGACCCAGCTTTGCGGGAAACGTTAACTCACGCAATGCGTTCCGCAGGGTTCGGTATTGATGACGTCGCTGATGGTCGAGCTGCCGACACTGCCCTAATGATGGGTATCTATGATCTGGTAATCCTTGACTTGGGATTGCCCAAAATGGATGGCATTGAAGTGTTAAGAAATCTCCGCGCCAGGAAGGATAAGACCGCGGTTATGGTATTAACTGCCCGAGATGACATCCACGAGAGAGTCAAAGGCCTTGATATTGGCGCAGATGATTACCTTATAAAACCATTTGCGCTACCCGAACTGGAGGCTCGTGTTCGCGCGTTAATTCGCCGTTCCTCCGGCGGAGATCTGGTGTTATCAAACGGCCCGTTAACGCTCGAATGTAAAACCCGACAAGTATCGTTTAACGGTGAGCCGCTCGATTTATTGCTACGCGAAATTAGGGTTCTCGAGGCTTTAATGCAGCGCGTGGGACAAGTGGTTATCAAATCAAAGCTCGCCGCTCAGATGAGCACATGGGAGTCAGAAATCGGCGAAAACGCGATCGAGGTCCATATCCACCGTCTGCGCAAAAGGCTGGCACCTTACGGGTTAAAAATAAAAACCATTCACGGACTTGGCTACGTGCTCGAAACTTACGATGAACACTGAGCGATCCTCCCTACAGAAACACCTGCTTTTTTGGCTATTGCCCCCAATCTTTCTGCTGACCAGCATATGGGTTGTTTCGACCTATTTCATTGTATTGCATTTCGCTAACCAAGCCTACGATCACGAACTCGAAGATACTGTACTGACAGTCGCAGGGCAGGTACAGAAGAACCACGATATTTATTCGATCGAGCTCTCGCCGGCAGCGAGACAAATGTTGGAATTCGATGAATTCGACCTAGTCTACTTCAGTGTTTCGGGCCCAAAAGGAAATATCCTAATTGGGAATCACGTGCTCCCGAGGCATTTCTCCAACCCAGTCAGCAATATGCACTTTTACGATATAACCATTGACGGACAATCATTACGGCTGGGGGAGTATGCGATCTATAGCGTCGATGGCACGTCCGAAAAACTTCTAGTCCAAGTGGCTGAAACCACCCGCAAGCGCGTCAAGATGGCTCGTACGGCGCTGCTATCAATGATCATTCCACAGTTAGCATTTATCGTCGGTATCGCATGGTTGGTCTGGTTTGGTGTCGGACGTGGCATATCTCCCTTAAGTCGAATAAGTGAATCACTCTCGAAACGAACCCATGAAGATCTCAGTCCTCTGGATACGACTGGGCTACCGACGGAAGTTCACAAACAGGTAACAGTCATTAACGATTTGATGCTTCGCCTAGGGCAAATCATCCAGGCTCGGCGCCGCTTCATCGCCGATGCAACCCATCAACTGCGCACACCAATAACGGTGTTACGGACACAAGTGGAACTCGCGTCTCGTACTCAAGACCCCAAAATAATGGCATCCATCATCCACCAGATGGATGCGGCTACCGCGCGACTTTCGCGCTTGGCGAATCAATTGCTGAGCCTCAGCCGTGCTGAGGCCGGTCCTGATCAGTTGCTGACGACAGAGCACCTTGATTTACAAGAGGTTATACAAGAGGCGGTCGCCACGATGGTTCCATTTGCAATGGAGAAAAATATCGACATCAGCCTCAGCGGCGACTCCCAGCAGATAGACGTATGCGGCGATCGACACCTCCTCGCCGAGATGTTTGTCAACCTCGTTGACAACGGCATACGCTACACGCACCGAGACGGTAAGGTCAGAGTGTCGGTGCGCTCGATCAATGGCTATGTAAAAATTTCAATAACTGACACGGGCCCTGGAATTCCTGTTGATGAACGCGAAAAGGTTCTTGAACGCTTTTATCGCGGAGAGACAACAAACATCGAGGGCACTGGTCTCGGATTGCCGATTGCGCGGGAGATCGCTCTTCTGCATTCGGGACGAATCATTCTTAATGCTTCGTCGACCGGCAGCGGTTTGGTAGTAACGATCGAGATTCCACTTGTAGATAAGAGCAAGTGTGAACTGCTACGACAGTAGCGCATGGTTATCAGGATAATGACTCCTTCCTGAAAGACTCAAAAAAACTTCCGCTTCGGTATGCCGCTATATCCCTTGGCGGTTTCAAGTCCGAAGTGCAACAAGTTGATGATGATGCTTAAAGAAGTCGAAGGATGTTGGCATAAATAGTTCGGCCGGGCAACGGAAGTTGAGGCTCATACGCGGCCGGGTGTTGAGTTGCCAAGCGACGGCATCAAGGTCGTCTTGAGAGAACCCGGAAAAGTCGGTTCCTTTTGGGAAATACTGACGCAGCAAGCCGTTGGTATTCTCGTTGATGCCGCGCTGCCAGAGGCTGTGCGGATCGGCAAAGTAGACCGCGACCCCCGTAATAGCGGAAAGCCGTTCGTGTTGCGCCATCTCGCGCCCTGGATCGTAGGTCATGGAAAGACGCTGTTGCGCATCAATGCGATTGAGGACGGAGCCAAAGGCGGTCACCGCTGCCTCGGCGGTGGCATCTTTCATTTTGGCCAAGGTCACAAAGAGCGTGGTCCGCTCAACCCAGGTACCGATGGAAGACGCATTGCGGGCGCTGCTGGTCATATTGGGGATCGTGCCCCGGCGATCTTCACCTCTGGCGCGCGGTCGGCGACTCTTGCGGGCTTGGCGTAGGCAGGCAATCAACTCGGTGCGCAAGGTTCCGCGCGGCGTCGCGTAGAGGGCGGTGTAGATCGTTTCGTGCTGACCTGAAGGCTCGCTTGGTCCGGGTTCATCCGTTGCAGTATGCCTGCGACTTGTTCGGGCGAATGACGATCCCGCAGAAGGCGTTCGACATGGCCCCACAATGGCCCGTCTATAGCCAGTCGCGATGGGCATCTTGCCGTACTCGCCCGTCCATCGGCTCGCTGCTGCGCCAGCGGCGTGCGATACCCGCCGGCAACCAGCGGACGCCCTCGCTTCTTCGGCGCTGTCGCCGGATTGCTCCAACAAAATTGCGCTTCAACTCACGGCTGACTGAACTCGGCGCACGCTGCACGCTGCGGGCAATTGCTCGCAGCGTGCAGCCTTGCTCAAGACTCAACTGAATCATCGTCCGCTCTTCACAACTCAAATGCTTGCAGGTCGTTCCCATCGCAATACATTACCTCCCGGTCTGTGTTGCACTTCATATTTGAGGCCGCCCTTATTTGATTTATGGAAATTCCCGATTAAGCAACTCTGCCGATGCCCTGATGGAATATTGCAGAGCTCCAGTGGCCGAGGCCATGCGATATCTTTCTAAGCCTGGCACAGGAACTGAAGGTCTGGGGTGTCGTGTGTTGGTCGATTCACCGGATATGGTCATCGTCATTGTCGACAACAACTTCTACGTTTCACAAGTGATTTTTCTATCTCTTGTGAAAGTCGTTTCAGGACTATGTAAGCCCTTGGGATAGATCATTCGACGGCCCTTATAGTTTGTTCTACCTCTTCGTGATTAACGCGATCACCGCTGCAGTCGGTAATTGCTTCTCGTATTCATTCGCAATGACTTCCCCTAAATCTTTTTCAGACGGACGAATGCTTCTTGCGGCGTTCGTCACAATAACGCTTATCGCCTCCCTGTTGTGGTGGCAACGTTCTCAGCAAACGTCATCACCTGCAATACGCGCGAAAGTTACAAATGGAAGATTTGTTCCCAGTAAGGAACAATGGGCCGGCATCAAGACCATCGAGGTTAAGAAACTGGTTTTTCGTACGACAATTGTTACCGATGGCAATATTGCCTTCGACGACGATGCAGTGACTCAGGTATTTTCGCCCTATTCGGGTAGGGTGGTGAGAGTTTTCGCCAAGCTCGGCGATGTGGTGAAAAAGGGCGAGCCGCTGATGTCCGTCGAAGCCTCGGAAATCGTCCAGGGAGAAAGCGATGTCGCCGTGGCGAAGGCAGTGCTGGACACGGCGCGCGCCACCGAAAAGAGGCAACATGATTTGTACGAAGCGGGTGCGAGTGCGACTAAGGAATGGCGTCAGGCTCAGTCCGATCTTGTTACCGCAGAGGCAGGTTGGGCGGCGGCTCGGGGGCGTTTGCATATCCTAGGCAAGACCGATGCAGAGATGGATGCACTGGAGGCGACACCGGCCCGGCGGGCCGAAGCGATGGTGCTTGCACCCATCGGCGGTACCGTAACACAGCGCCAGGTCGGCGTCGGCGAGTACATCACCAGTGCCGCGAATGGTGGAAGTTCTCCCGCATGCACCATTGCCAATCTGTCCAAAGTATGGCTGATGGCCAATGTGCGTGAAGACGAAACCCCCCATCTGCATGTCGGTCAGGACGTGGGGGTCAATGTGCTGGCACTTCCCGGTTCCATGTTCAAGGCCATCATCGTATGGGTTGCAGCCGCGGTAGATCCGGTGACGCATCGTCTGGCGGTGCGTGCCGAGATACCCAATCCGGATGGCGTTCTCAAGCCGGGGATGTTTGCCAGCTTCAACATCGCCACCAGCAGTCCGACCGAGTCCCTGGCAGTCCCGCAGAGCGCGATAATCTACGATGGCGAAGCCACACGTGTGCTTGTCGTACTGGGTGATGGCGCGATCACGGTTCGCCCCGTCCACATCGGCCGTATCCGCGAGGGTATGGCAGAAGTCTCCGACGGACTGCACGAAGGTGAGAAGGTGGTAGCCTCGGGCACCCTGTTCGTTGACCAGGCTGCGCAAGGTCAGTGAACATGAACCGAATTGTCGAGTTCGCGCTGAAGCAGCGCGCGTTCATCCTGATCATGCTGCTGGTCGTATTCGCTGCCGGCGCTGCCAGTTTCATGCGTCTCAACATTGAGGCCTACCCGGATCCGGTGCCGCCTTCGGTCGACATCATTACCCAGAACTCCGGCCAATCGGCGGAAGAAATGGAACGCTATGTGACGGTCCCGATCGAGGTGGAGATGTCGGGTATTCCCCATGTCACGGCTGTGCGCTCGATTTCACTGTTCGGGCTTTCCGACGTCAAGCTGCAATTCACGTATGACTTTACCTATGAACAGGCCGAGCAATGGGTGATCAACCGGCTGTCGCAACTACCGTCCCTGCCCAACGGGGCACAACCGCAGATTTCACCGGCAAGTCCGATCGGCGAGATCTACCGTTATCGCGTCGCCGGTCCGCCCGGCTATTCGGTCACTGATCTCAAGACCATCCAGGACTGGATTCTCGAGCGGCGTTTCAAGGCCGTGCCGGGCGTGGTCGACGTCAATGGCTGGGGCGGCAAGACCAAGTCTTACGAGATTGCCGTCGATCCGCGTAAGCTCACCGCCAACGGCGTGACGCTGCCGCAGGTATTGCAGGCGCTGGGCAACAGCAACATCAACGTGGGCGGGCAGACGGTGAATATCGGGCCGCAGGCAGCGGTGGTGCGTGGGGTCGGACAGATACATTCACTGGACGATATCCGCAATACCATGCTGACCACTAACCGGGGGGCCCCGGTGCTGATCGGTGATGTCGCCACGGTGAGTGTCGGCAATCAACCGCGGTTGGGAATTGCCGGCCAGGATGACAATGACGACATCGTGCAGGGCATTGTCCTGATGCGCCGTGGCCAGGAAAGCATGCCGACCATCGAACGGGTCAAGGCCGAGGTGGACCGGATCAACAGCTCCAGCATCCTGCCGCCCGGAGTCCGCATCGAGCGCATATACGATCGCACCGATCTGATCGAGACGACGACGCATACCGTGCTGCACAACATGCTGGTCGGCATCGTTTTGATCTTCCTGCTGCAGTGGGCATTCCTCGGCAATCTGCGCAGCGCGCTGATCGTCGCCGCGACCATTCCATTCGCCCTGTCGTTCGCCATCGTGCTCATGGTCCTGATGGGTGAATCGGCCAACCTGCTGTCGGTGGGCGCCATCGATTTTGGTTTGGTCGTAGATGCCTCCGTGATCATGGTGGAAAACATATTCCGCCATTTGACCCAGAGTGCCGGCGGCCATTTCACCGGCGAGCCGATGCTGCACAGGTTGCGCGCCACCGTGGGCCTGCACGGCAAGTTCGCCGTGATCGCCAACTCGGCGACAGAGGTCAACAAGGCCATCCTGTTCTCCGCCGCGATCATCGTCGCCGGCTTCGTCCCGCTGTTTACGCTGTCGGGAATCGAAGGCCACATTTTCGGGCCAATGGCGAAAACTTATGCTTATGCCATTGCTGGTGGCCTGATCGCGACTTTCACCGTTTCTCCCGCGCTTTGCTCACTTCTGCTCGACCAGACGGCAGAAGAGGAAAAGGAAACCTTCGTTGCGCGCTGGCTGCGCCAATTTTACACACCGGTGGTCGAGTTCGCCCTCGGTCATCGGCGGCTGACTCTGGCTGCGGCGGCGCTGCTGGTGGTCGTGGCTCTTGTCGCCGCACACAGCCTGGGGCTGGAGTTCCTGCCCAAACTGGAGGAGGGAAACCTGTGGATTCGCGCCACCATGCCGCCCTCGATTTCCCTCGAAGAGGGCGACAGTTACGTCAATCGCATGCGTCGCCTCATCAAGCAGTTTCCAGAGGTGGAAACAGTGGTCTCCCAGCACGGTCGTCCTGATGACGGCACCGATGCGACGGGTTTTTTCAATACCGAATTTTTTGTTCCGCTCAAACCGGCCAGCGCCTGGCCGGCTGGTGTCGACAAGGACAAGCTGACCAGACAAATGACCAGTACGTTGACGGCGGGTTTCCCCGGAATCGAATTCAATTTTTCGCAATATATCCAGGACAACGTCGAAGAAGCCGCCTCCGGCGTTAAGGGCGAGAACTCGATCAAGCTCTACGGCAACGATTTTGAAACCCTGGAAAAGACCGCGCAAAAAATCAAGGAAGTCATGCAGACCGTGCCGGGGGTGACCGACCTCGCCGTGTTCAATTCCCTCGGTCAGCCCACGGTACGCATCGATGTTGACCGGGTTCGTGCCGCGCGCTACGGCTTGATGACAGGCGACATCAACGCCGCGATCCAGTCGGCGATTGGCGGCCAACCGGCCGGGGATCTCTACGAGACCGGCAGTGATCGCCACTATCCGATGGTGGTGCGCCTGGCACCGGAATATCGCGGTGGTCTGGAGGCGATCAGACGCCTCAACGTCGGTGCCACCAATCCAAATGGCGGCGTGGTCCAGGTGCCGCTCTCCGAAGTGGCGAAGATCCAGCTCGTCTCCGGTGCATCGTTCATCTACCGGGAGCAGCAGGAGCGCTACATCCCGATCAAGTTCAGCGTGCGCGGCCGCGATCTCGGCAGCGCGGTGCTCGAGGCGCAGCGCAAGGTGGCCGAACAGGTGGAGATCCCTGGCGGTTACCGGCTGGAATGGGTGGGCGAGTTCGGCAATTTGAAGGATGCCCTGGCGCGACTCGCGGTTGTGGTTCCAATCAGCATCATCCTGATTTGTCTGTTTCTGTATGCCAATTTCGGATCGCTGGTGGATGTGCTGCTTGCCGTCAGTGTGATTCCCATGGCGTTGATCGGCGGCATATTTGCACTGTTCATCACCGGCACGCCGTTCAGTGTTTCGGCCGCAATCGGTTTCGTGGCCTTGTTTGGCATCGCCGCGATGGATGGCATCATCGTTCTCGCCTATTTCAACCAGAACCTGGATGGCGGTCTCAGTCGCGCCGAAGCCATACGCCGAACCTGCCAGGTGCAGATGCGGCCGGTGGTAATGACCTGTGTCGTGGCATGCGTTGGCCTGGTGCCGGCAGCCCTGTCGACCGGTATCGGCTCGCAAGTGCAAAAACCACTGGCCCTGGTCGTCGTGGGTGGAGTCCTGCTTGCGCCGGTGCTGATCCTGATTGTGCTGCCGGTATTGATTGATCTGTTCTCGCAACAGGCAAAGCGCATCGAGCAGCGGCAGAAGAAAGACGGAGCGGGCGCGGCATGATGAATTTTCAATCGCTGGCCATTGTCGTTGCGGTAGGTGTGTCGCTTGCAGGCTGTGCCGTGGGGCCGGACTTCCAGCATCCGAGACCAACCGACGCGATGGATTATCGCCCGCCGTCAGCAACCATGCAGCTAGCACCCGTCTTCGGAACAGGCGATGAAGCCCAACACATTGTTCGCGGCGCCGAGATCTCCAGCCGCTGGTGGGAGGCCTTTCAGTCACCACCGCTCAACGCGCTGGTGGAACGGGCGCTGAAAGCGAATCCGAACCTGGACGCGGCGCGTGCCGCGCTGCGTGTTGCGCAAGAGAATGCCGCCGCGCAGCGGGGCGTGTTCTGGCCGCAGATTGGTGCCGCTGTCACGACGACCCGACAGAAGCTGGCCGACATTCAGAGCTCCGCGCTCAATTCCAATGCTAGTCTGTACAGTCTGCACACCGCGCAACTCAGCATCGGCTACATGCCCGACATTTTCGGCGGCAACCGCCGCCAGGTAGAGGCGATGGAAGCGCAGATGGAATTCCAGCGCTTCGAATTCGAGGCGGCACGTCTGACCATCGCCAGCAATGTGGTCCTTGCCGCGATTCAGGAAGCGGCATTGCACGGCCAGATCGACGCGACGGAAAAAATCGTCGCCTTCGATGCCGAACTCCTGGCGTTGACACGCCGGCAGCGGGCGCTCGGCGCCGTGCCCGAGCTGACCGTGCTATCGCAGGCAGCCCTGCTGGCCCAGGCGCAGGCGACGCTGCCGCCATTGCGCAAGCAGTTCCTGCAGAATCGCGATCTGCTGGTCGCGTTGGCGGGAGACCTGCCGAATCACGTACCGGAAGAGCCGTTCGAATTTGCGGCCCTGCAACTGCCGCACGAACTTCCGTTGAGTCTGCCATCGAGGCTCGTCGAACAGCGTCCTGATGTCCTTGCCGCCGAAGCGCAAGCACACTCCGCCAGTGCGCTGGTGGGTGTGGCCTTTGCCGACATGCTGCCGCAATTCAACCTGAGTGCCGATTTTGGCAGTGTTGCAGCGCACATGGGCGACCTGTTCAAGGCTGGCGCCGGTTTCTGGACGATGGCCGGCTCGGTGGCGCAACCGATATTTCAGGGCGGTGCATTATCCCATCGCAAGGCCGCCGCAGAGGCGGGATATGAGCAGGCCATGGCACAATATCGCGCCACGTTGATCGCGGCCATGCAGAACGTCGCCGATACTCTGCATGCGCTCGAGCAGGACGCTGAAACGGAACGCAAGGCGCTTGTGGCAGAGCAGGCAATCGCGCGGAGCCTCGACATCTCGTACCGGCAGGTGGAACTTGGCGACATCAGCCATCTGGCGTTGCTCAATGCGGAGCAGGCTTACCTGCAGGCACAGATCGGCCTGGTGCAGTCGCGGGCAAACCGTTACGCGGATACCGTGGCGCTTTTTCAGGCTCTCGGTGGGGGATGGTGGACCGAGCTCGCTTCATGAGCAGCAGTAACTGATCTGGCATCCGTCAGGGGGAAACATGGAATCAATCAGAAGAAGTATAACTACAAAATTTCTGTTCTTTGCTGCATCTTTATGCCTCTACGCAGCATTGGGGGGATGCTTGTCACCAATCAATGACAAATATCCTTACAAGGACGGTTGGCAGCATGCAGAATTTATCGGACTGGTAAATGATGGCATCCCAGATGTTCACCTTTCGATCGACTGTCGACAGGAATCCGACGTGGCTACAGATGATGGAAAAGCGTTCATACTGGTCAAACACCTTAGTCGAAAGGGAAGATGGTTTCACGATATTCGCTACTGGGTTGTGCTTGCAGATAATGCGCAACAACTCAAAGTCGGCAGGGTTTTATATGTGAATTCGAAGGACTGTCGACTTGCAGCTGTTTTGGAGGAGTATGGCAACAACAAGCTTAATTAGTCGTGGGACAAATTTGAGCATATGATGGCCGTAAAATAGCCGAGCGGCAGTGCCTAGTTCCATATAAGTTCGAGCAATTAAAATTTAGATCATTTCTTCAATTGGATATGGTGAATAACCAAATATGAGTTCCCTGGCCGCAATTCAGAAAATGATAATTGAGGAGTTCGATTTGACTTCGGATCAAGTAGGTCCCGAAACATTGCTGGAATCCTTGGGAATTGATTCCCTGGAAACCATCGAGTTCATCTGGAAGCTGGAAAAAGATTTCAGTATTAATTTCCCAGACCAAACAAAAAAGATCGAGACGGTGGGCGATATTTCCCGCGAAGTAGATTTGCTCTTGGCCAAAAAATGAGATTGATGGCCAGCCAAAGTATTGCAGACACTTGAAACGCGTCGTAGTCACGGGTCTAGGTGTCATATCTCCCCTCGGTGGGACGGTCAGTTCATTTTTTGACAGTCTCCTTGCCTGTCGTTCGGGTATTGCTTTGCTTCAGGCTCCATGGGCCCAGTCAATCCGCGCGCCCATCGCCGCATCGGTCATAGAGAATATTGAATCCCAATTCCCGAAACCTAAGCGCGCGTCGCTCGACCGGGTTGTCCAACTGTCTTTGATCGCGGCACGCCAGGCGATGCAGCAGGCAAAAATTAATCTTGGTGACGCTGCTTCGGAGCGTGCAGGTGTCTATTGGGGCACCGGCATGGGTGGAGCAACGACTCTGGAGCAGACCTATGTCGATATTCTAGTGAATCGTACCGCGCGATTGCGACCGGCGACGGTGGTTATGGCGATGAACAATGCAGCAAGCGGCCATATTGGTATCGAGTTTGGCATTCGCGGCCCAAGCTATACCTTTTCATCCGCCTGCTCTTCGTCGGCTGTGGCGATAGGAGAAGCTTTTCGTGCGATCCGTTTTAACCTGGTTGATACCGCGATTGCAGGAGGTGGGGAAGCATTGCTGACAGAGGGCGTGATGAAGGCGTGGGATTCATTGCAAACCCTGGCGCACATGGATACAGGCAAGCCAGAAACTTCCTGCCGACCATTCGCGGCAGATCGCACGGGCTTTGTGCTTGGCGAGGGTGCCGCCGCGCTCGTTTTAGAAGAAAGGGATGCCGCTCTGGCGCGGGGCGCGACTATCCTTGCCGAAATCGTTGGCTACGGCAATACCACTGATAGTCATCACATAACGCAACCAGATGCACCGGGTCAGGCGCGCGCGATGCAACGGGCGCTTGTCGAAGCAGAAATGTCTCCTGAGCGAATCGGCCATATCAATGCCCATGGAACTGGTACCAAGGTAGGGGATCTCAGTGAAACACTCGCGATTAAGCAGGTGTTTGGCGACCATGCAGGTCACATTCCGATCAGCGCGACCAAGGCGTTACACGGTCACTTGATGGGCGCCGCAGGGGCATTGGAAATGGTAGCAGCGTTGGAAGCGATGCGCGGAGGCATTGTGCCGCCGACTGCACATTTGTTCAATCCAGATGCCGAATGTGACCTGGATTATGTAAGCTCAGGGGCACGCAAAATTCCTGGGCTCAATGCAGTAATGTCAAACTCGTTTGGCTTTGGTGGCAACAACGTATCGCTGATCGCTATACGCGGTTCAAGTACCTAATGTACTGGCATCGCATAAATCAATCTCGTTCGGAACGTATCGTATGGCTGGCTGAAGAACTGGGGCTGGACTACGAGTTGGTCAAGCACAAACGCGATCCACAAACCTTCCGTTCGCCGCCATCACTACATGCAGTGGGGCCGCTGGGCAAGGCGCCGGTGATTGAAGACAACGGTAATACGATATTCGAATCG
>JAYUFR010000002.1:0-8616 GCA_043738625.1 Sterolibacteriaceae bacterium | reverse complement strand
AAGGTCAGCGAACCCGGCTTGTCGTAGTAGCGGTCGCCCGAGTTGATCATGTAGGAACCGACGTGCATGCCGAACCAGCCGGTGAGCATGATGTTGTCTTTGCGCGCAGGGTCGAAGTTGCTGAAGTTGAAGTGGCCCCACATCGATTCGAGAACCCAGTAGTCCCACACCTTCTTGGTCAGGTAGGTATCCACCACGTTGCGGCCGGCCCGACGCACGTAGCCCTGGAAGCTGGGCACGTATTGGCCTTGCAGGATGCCGAGCGCGAAGCCGAGATGGTTGATCTGGTAGCGCAGCGCCGCAGGCTGGAACTGGTCGATGATGGTGTAACCCTTGAACTCGCCCGGCGGTTGCAAGGCCAGATCGAGGATCAGGCGCGCGGCCTTCAGTTGGTCCGGCGTCAGTTCGCGTTCGCCGGCGATCGGCTCGACGGCGGCACGCTGATTAACTTCGACCAGCGAGTCGGCATAAAACGACTGGCGCAGCTTGAAGTGTTCGACTTCCTTGGCATGCCGCTTGGCGTTGCGGTACTGGCCATAGAAGTACATCGCTCCCGCTGCGGCGGGCGCCAGGTAATAGGCCGGCGCCCAGACTGCATCACCGGCCAGCAGCCCGGCAATGATCGCCGTACCGAACCAGATCGTCAGCGGCGCAACCACCATGCCGGCCCAGAACCATGCAACGATGGAGACCCAGAAAATGAACACGGTGACGGGGAACAGCAGCATCGACCAGCCGCCAACGGCAATAAAGCCGCTGCCAGGCATGAACAGGCCGAGACCCGCCGCCTGCCAGGCAGGAGACAGGTGGAGCATCATCGGCAGCACCGCCACCAGGCAGAGCAGCGCGTAGAGCACTGCGGTGCGCCGGTGGCGCGATGCGGTGATGGGGCCCCTGGTTCCGCTGAACAATTCCAGCGGTCGGTTCAGATATGTGCTTTCGTTGGCTGCCACAGTTCTCTCCTCGGTCGGTGCACCGTCCTGGAGTCGTTACGCCGGAGGCGAGTCGGAAACTCCGCGGTACTTTATTCGGAACATTTACATGCAATGCCCGCTACCCTACGCACCGGTAGCTGCAAGTTCTTGCGACAACTGGCTACGCGGTCAGGTACGGAATCGGCGGGTGTCAGAAACCCGCGGTACGGGTGAAATTCAGGGATTCGCGCTGAGCGAAACACGCTTGGGGGTCACTCTGCAGATATAGACGTCACGGGGGTCGAAGGGCCTCAGGCCGACAAACACGGCGGCAGAAGTCAGTTCTTCCTGAATGTGGTCACGATGCCGGTAGAGCAGATCGCCGCCGACTGCAAACTCAGTGCCCAGCAGCACGATCACAATCGCCCGGGCCCACGGCTTTCGCAGAAGCATCGTAAAGCGGAGGCTGAAGTTCCCGATGCCGGCTCCGACCCGGGTGACGGCCTTGACCGGAAGGCCCAGGAACGCTTTAACGCGCCGCCATGCCTCAATCATCTGCCAGATAAGCATCACGCCCAGCATGCAACACGCCATACATGGAACTCCTCAAATGGCCTGTGCGCTTTGACGGTAGGGTTTGATGCGTTGCCACATCGGCCAGTAACGGCGCGCGTCAGGTCTTTTTTCAGAATAAGTCAGGGCCACCGAAAATGCAATCGTCCCCAGTCGCCGCGACCCGTGACAAAAGCGGGCCCGGAAAGATTTCCGAGTAATTTTTCGGTCTGCTTAACCGACGGCCGCGATATTGACGTCAACACCTGTCAGATTGGGTGCGCCGGCAAGCTCGTCGATTTCATTGGCCGGAACGAGAAGATTGCGCATGACGCCTTGCACCTCCGGATCAGCGCCGCCCTGGGGATCGAACAGGCGCGACCCCCAACCATGGTCCATGCTCAGGATGCCGGCCGGAACTTCGTCGGTAATCCGGGCTTTTGCCTTGATGGTGTTGACTCTGGAAGTCAGTGCAACGATTTGACCATCTGCTATTTTGCAAGTCTCCGCGTCGGCGGGATTGATATCCACGACATCACCGTACGCCCGCGGATGCGTGGCTGTTTCGACCAGCCATGAATTCATCATTGAGGCACGGCGCTGGCTGACAAACCGGAACGGGTAGACGTTGTTGAGTTGCGGCAGGGGCTCGGCCAGTCGCTGTTTCATAACCGTCACTAATTCGTCCGGCGCCGCGTTGATACGCCCATCCTTGGTTTGCAAGGCGGGACGGAAATGACCGTAGGTTTTTTCCGTGCGATAGATCATCCCCTGAGGATTTTTCGATACGGTTTTCCAGCTGACGACGCCGAACATCTTGAGCAGAAAAGCCCATATCCAGCGCGGATTGAAGGCATGGTGAGGATTGCCGGTCAAACGCGATACCCAGCGGCTGACGCGAATCACCGTATTTAAACCACGGACGCCCAGGAAGGGCGCCTTCATTTCGACTGCCAGATCGCGGAAAAACTCCCACTCCGGCTTGATGCCGTTCAAGGGTTCGATCGCCGGGCGTCCCAGTTGTGCGAAGGATGTTTCGAACAGAACGCCGAACAGGGCAAGGAATTCTTCCCGTTCGAGAAAATGGCAACCGGGGATCAGCCAATGGGCATGGCGATGGCTTTCACGCTGGAACATGTCGACTGCAATCAGCAACTCGAGTTCTTTGAGCGCCCCATCCAGACGGGCCCCATCGGGACCACTGACCACCGGATTGCCGGAGTTGATGATCAATGCACGCACTTGGCCTTCGCCCGGGGTGAGTATTTCATCGGGCAGGATCGCCAGCGGGTAACCGCCGGCAACGAACCGGTAATTGCCGATGCGGCTGCGGCGCAGCACCGGTGGCCCCAACAGGTTGACGACTTTCATCGAGTTCTTGAACAAGCCGGGCTGATAGTAGCGACCACCCTTGCGATCTGTGCGCCCGGTAATCAGGTTGAGCGCCTGGCTCATCCATTCGCCAAGGGTGCCGTTGCGGTTCTGCGAAACGCCGGTGCGGGCGACGCACATGGCGGTTTCCGCCGTGGCAAAGCGACGCGCTATGTCCTGTATTTGCGCAAGCGGAATATTGCAGCGTGCGGCGAGTTGATCCAGAGATGCACTCTCGGCAAGATTGCGCAGGACATCGATACCATTCGCTTCGTCGCAATCCTGATGATGCTGCCAGCCGTTTTCAAAAACGATCTTGATGATGCCGAGCAGAAACGCCCAGTCTTCCCCGGGACGAATCACCACATGGGTGGTGGCCTTGCGCGTGCTTGGTGTCTGGCGCGGATCGACAATGATAAGGTCGGCGCCTTGTTCTTTTGCTGCAAGAACGCGCTTCCAGCCTTCGGGAATCGTATCCATCCATGCCATGTTGCTGACCGCGGGATTCATGCCGAGAAACAGAAAACACTTGGCGTGGTCCACGTCGGGGATCAGCGAGGCGAGTTCGGAGCCGTACATTTCCTGCCCCACAAGATGAAAACTGTTCTGATCAACCGAACCGACGGTGTATTGGCTGGTACTGCCTATGGCGGCAGAAAAGCCTCCCTGGAAAAAATGATTCGGAGAATTTGACAGTCCGGGGTTGCCGATATATGTGCCAATGGCATTGGCGCCATGTTTCTCGCGGATGGCGTTGAGCTGTGCGGCAATTTCCTTGATGGCGACCGCATAGCTGACCGGGACATATTTGTCGCCGACGCGCTTCATCGGCGTTTTCAGCCGCTTGGGATGATCGCGCACCAGGTGGGCGTTGGCGCCCTTGGCGCAGTAGTCGCGCCAGTTGTAGGGATGGGTCTGATCGGGAAGGATGCGGACAATCTTGTTGCCGTCCTTGACCACATCAAGTCCGCAAAACGCGATGCAGACACGGCAGAACGTCTTGGTCGTGGTGAGATTTTCATCCACGGCGGGCTTGTTCATTTTTTCTCTCCTAAAGACATTTCTTGTTTTCAAGCGAATATCCGACTGTCGCGTCTAGTGTACGCCTACAGTCTATTCGACCAATGTCTCATCCGCGATATCGGTGCGGAAGCTGGACTCGTTCAGTTGCACCAGTTTCGGGTAATACCTGGCAAAGGCGGCCTCAATTTCTTTCGCCGGGATGTCAAAGTATTCGCCGCGCATGTTGAGGTATTCCATGTGGCGGTTGCCCTGCTCGTCGCAGGCTTGCATGATTGAATCCGTCAGACCGTCGAACTCGAGCGGCATCATCTTCAACTTTTGGCAAAGCTGGATGTTGAAAGTCATCACGCACCGCCAGGTAGAGACGGGTCGCCTGCTCCAGCGGGTCCGTCGCTCCACCAATAACTCTGCGGGCGAATGCAATGACTGCTGGATGGTCGGCGTTGATCGTCGCCGTCGGTTGCAGATAGTCTTGCGAGGTGGCGTTTTCCTCGACAATCCAATCCGGCGTTTCCAACTACGCTCCCATCGCTTGGGAAAGATGGCGCGATGTGGCCGGAGCCGCGGCATCGTCGATGCGGCGATTGACTTCTTTGATCATGTAGACGCTGGCGATGGTGTACCAGCAGAGCCAGCAGAAATAGGGGATGTAATAACTCAGCAAGCCGCTCCATGCGAACGGACCGGTCTTGAGAACCCCGGTCAGGCTCGCCGGCAGAAAGCTCAATCCGCACCAGATGGTGAGGTAGCACACCCAGCGCGGAAACAGCGGGATCCTGCTTTTGTCGGCCAAGCCCACAAAAGCGGCGGCAAACATTTGCAGGGTCGTACATGCATATTGCAGGTCGATGCACAGCCAGCCCAGATCGGTCAGCAACTGGATCAAGGCGGGATCACGTTCCGGACGAAATGCCGCAGCGACCCAGAAGAAGGCGCTGAACGACACCACCATCACGGTCAAGCCGCCGCCCAGCAATTGCAGAAAGGCAAGGACGGGAAACTTGCCTTCGATGCGTGCCATCTGCGCCGACAGCACTGCCGTCCACGGTAAATAAAACACCACCGTAATCAACGAGACGATGAAGCCGAGACGGATTTCGCCAAGGTTGTCGGCATAGCGTGCTGCCAGCTCGGCGGCGCTCAATGCCGGCGACGGGTTGGGAAAGTTGTGTCCGAGGATGACCCAGAACACGATGAAGGTGATCAGAAACGCCGGGCCACACCAGGCGCTGATCAGTTGATATTTGAGACTCGTTTTTTCATCCATTTTGTTTTCTCCTCACGTAATTCTGATTTTGTTTCAAGCGCTGGCGCGCAGCGGCAGTGCGCCCTTGTCGAACGATACGATGGTCTTGCGCAGCAACTTTTCCAACAATGCAAATTCCTCCGGGCTCAGATCCGAGAAAGCCCGCTTGAGCGGTTCAATCAGTTGGGGAACAGCATCATGCGCCGCCTTGATGCCGGCGCGGGTGATCTGGATGACGTGACGCCTTGCATCGCGCGTTTCGATGGCCCGTGAAACAAACCCGTCATTCACCAGTGAATCCAGGATGCGCGTCATGTTGGCGCGGCTCGTTCCGATGAGTTCACTGAGCTCGCTCGGCGACGCTTGTCCATGTCCATTCGCCACCAGCAGGCACAGCACGTGAAATGAATTCTCGGTCAAGCCAAGCCTGCGAAAGACCGGTTCGAAGAAGTCCATCAAGCCGGAGATGCTTATTCGCATGAGTCGCACCATGACCGTTTCAGGCATCGGCAGGTCAGGTAGCGCAGCTCCCATGGATGGCGTACTCCGCTTTACGACAGCCAATCGTTCGTTGCCGCGCATTGAGTTATTTCGAGATAGTTACTATATGAATTATATATAAACTGTCTTGGTCGGGATTGCAAGCCTGAGCCCAAACTTGCTTGGTCATGCGAGTGGCTGACTCTCTGCCAAGTCTGCCGGACCTAGGGCATTTTTTCTTTTTTAAAGTGGTACTCCAGTTTTGGTCTGGAGACTCCGAGCAGACGTGCGGCGGCGGAAAGGTTGCCACCGCATTTTTCTACAGCCTGTGACACCAGGGCATCTTCAATGTCGTCGAATATCGCCTTGCAGGATTTGTAGTCAACACTATCCAATAAATCCGACAACTTCTGCCGAACGAGGTTGGCCAGCGCGGATTCCTGATCAGGCTCGCCGGTGGGCATTGCCCCATCGGTAGCCAGCGACCCGTCAGTCTTCAGGCTGAGCAGCCTTTCTTCTATGCGCTCGCCACCACTGAAAAGATGGATGGTGTCTATCGCGCCGTTTTCCGGCGCCAGAATGACACCGCGTTCGATGAAATTTTCCAGCTCGCGGATATTCCCAGGCCATTGATAGCTCAGCATCGCGTCAACCGCGCGCGTTGTAAACCCGGAGGCGGAACGATTCTTCTGGGCGTTAAATTTTCTCAAAAAATAATTCATGAAGATCGGAATATCTTCCCGTCTCTCCCGCAGCGGGGGAACCCTGATCGGGAAAACATTGAGCCGAAAGAACAGATCTTCACGGAAGCGTCCGGCTTTGACTTCCGCGCGCAGGTCGAGATTGGTCGCTGCCACGACCCTGACATCGACCTTCCTCTCTTTGCTGTCTCCCACGCGCTCAATCACCTGTTCCTGAAGGGCGCGTAACAGTTTGCCTTGCGCCGTGTAGCTCAGAATCCCGATTTCATCAAGGAACAGGGTGCCGCCTGATGCGCGCTCAAAGCGCCCCTGGCGACTCTGGATCGCCCCGGTAAAGGCTCCTTTTTCCACTCCGAATAGTTCTGATTCAATCAGTGTGTCCGGAATTGCTGCGCAGTTAATTGCGACAAATGGACCAGCAGAGCGGGGGCTTATCTGATGCAAACTGCGGGCGAGTACTTCCTTTCCAACCCCGCTTTCACCAAGGAACAGCACCGTAGTATTGGTATCGGCGACCCGGCGCACCATGTGACAGACCGCATTGAAACCAGCCGATGCGCCGACGACATCGCGACTGTTCAAGAGGCGTTGTGCGTTGGTCGTTGTGGTTGAATCTGCCAGGAATGAGGATGATGTCCGTGAAATCGACAGCCCGGAGGTCAATGTGTCAGCTTGCAGGAAGCGCAGTTCGTGGTCAGCGTCAACCCAGTCGTCGACGGGCTTGCCAATAATGTGGCAGTGGGCTGCGCCCTGGGCACAACACTCCATTTCCCGGAACAGTACCGGTCGTCCCATAAAGGCGCTGGCGAAGCCGGAGGCATAGCCGATCTGCATCCAGCAGGCAGGTTCACTCCCAATGCCGTATAGCTTGACGTGTTCTTCACCCTCCGCGGAACCGATCCACATGAATTCTCCGTAAAAGTGACCACGGCCAACATCGATCTCGGCGGCTACCGGTTGCACCTTGACTGCGCCTTCGAGCATATGCAGCTGGGCACCAATGTAGATTCCCTCGATTGACTCCTGATCGCGTTTCAAATTGCGCACCATCTCTGCGTCCCGGGTACCGGAGTTGTAGCCGATACGGGTAATCAGTCCGCGCGCAGTTTCCTCTCCCAACCCTTCGATCAACTCGCGGCGAAATACGCCCAGCGCAGAGCTATGCATGAGCAGCATGCGTTGATCGTCAAGCCATATGTGTCCTTCCTCAAGGGAGAAGCGGACACGCGCAACAAGATCACCGATGTCAGGGAAGTGCGGCGGCTGGCCAGTCGCAGTGACAGTTGTGTCACGTTGCTGGTGTGCCTTTTTCAGCCCTTGCGAACGTCGCGGCATACTCACGGGGAACCTCCTTGATCAGCGGCCATGCGTGGCTGCTGGTTATTCTGTGCACCTACGGGTGGTCGATAACGGGTAATTCAGGCAATTATTTAATAATTTTATTAAAAAACTAAATATTATTTTACCATTTTATTAAAAACTAATGATTGGGAAGATTTGATTGAATCAATCAAGGTAACCGGAAAATGGCTTAACCAAAGGGCTTGCGCCCAATAAACCAGTCCAATGGCATGCCACCTATGGGCTGGCATGGATGGTGCTATAAGCAGGGGATAAAACCCTGGATGTTTCAAAGCACGGTGTACAGACATGCAGGTAGAAAAAACCAGCAAGGAGCGGGCGTCCAGCGGCCCGGTTAGGCAGAATTGTTTGGATACAACGCGGAGTCACATGGATATAACCCGCCGTTTCGTTCGCTTGTCGTCCGTTCGCGCGGATGGCTACGTCGAATTTGTCTTTTCAATTGGCGATCCTGAGATCGGCGTCGACTTGATCCTTCCGCGTGCGGCCTACGACGAGTTTTGCAGGGCCAATCGCGTTACGTTTGTCACCCCTGAACAGGCAGCTGCAATTGACTTCGATAAACCCAAATGGCGTTTCGGTAGTCCCGGCATTAGCGAATAAGGAGAAAAGAAATGCATGTTGAAATAAAAACAACCAGCGTCAAACCCCTGCGTCTGACATTTGGCCATCTCGCCCGCCGATTCGGCGACAAGCAGGCGACGCGCTACCAGGAGGGAACATACGACATTCAGCCGGGCGTTAACTTTCACTACAAGCCGTTGTGGGATCCCGAATTCGACATGTACGACAGGCGCCGGACGGCGATTGTGATGAAGGATTGGTATGCACTCAAGGATCCGCGTCAGTATTACTACGGCAACTATACGATCGCCCGCGCCAAATGGCAGGAAGCCCAGGAGCGTCAAATCGAGTTTCTGGAAAAACGCGGCTTGCTGTTCAATCTCCCCGTTGAGACCCGTGAAGC
>JAYUFR010000001.1:0-8641 GCA_043738625.1 Sterolibacteriaceae bacterium | reverse complement strand
GACGCCTGCCAACCTTGCCCGCGCGACAACCTGATCGCGATCGGCATCGAACTCCGCCGCATCAAGATGGCAATGGGTGTCGGTCAACACCCTGAGCTTCCTACTCGACCTCTTCGATCCAGGCCATCTGGATCGCTTCGAGGATTTTCTCACCGCAATGTTTTTCGCTTTCCTCGAAATCCGGCAAGGCGACGACCCAACGCATCAGGTCCACAAAATTAATCTTTGTCGGATCCACCTCGGGATGGGTTTCCGCCAGTTCAATCGCGATATCCAGTGTATCGGTCCATTTCATTTTTTGACTTCCTTCACCATGTTGATGGTGTACTTGGGGATCTCGATCACCAGCGGGGTATCGCCAACAATTGCCTGGCATGACAAGCGTGACAGGGGTTCAAGACCCCACGCCTTGTCGAGCATGTCGTCTTCAAGTTCTTCCGCCTCATTGAGTGAGCCGTAGCCTTCACGCACCACGACGTGGCAAGTCGTACAGGCGCAGGACTTCTCGCAGGCATG
This sequence comes from Sterolibacteriaceae bacterium, assembly GCA_043738625.1. Taxonomy (GTDB): domain Bacteria; phylum Pseudomonadota; class Gammaproteobacteria; order Burkholderiales; family Rhodocyclaceae; genus JANYCD01. The sequence continues at coordinate 8,125 of JAYUFR010000001.1, read as the reverse complement.
TTCGATTTCGATATCGTGGGTGAGTAGCGCATCGCAGATCGACTGTCCCGGCGCCGCGTCAATGACAGCGCCATCCGGGCACAGTTCCTGGTGCGGTAAAACGATAAGCTGGGTCACGCGTCAAACTCCTCGATGTTTCTTCCGGAAAGCGCCTGTTTAACGCTGTCGTTCATGCGTCGCGCCGCGAATTCGGCAGTGCCGCGACTGAGTTCATCCATCGCAACGTCAATGGCGCGGCGATCTTCCCCTGTCACGACTGACTTCAGTTTTTCGATGCCGGTTTCGATATCAGCACGCTCCTGGGCAGAAAGCAGGCGTGCATCCTGATCAAGTGCTGACTGCGTGGCCTGCATCAATCGCTCGCCATCCACCTGTAGCTCGCGCAAAGCGCGGCGTTGGACATCGTCTGAGGCGTAATCGATGCTGTCTTTCAGCATCGCGGCAATTTCATCGTCGGTGAGTCCATACGATGGTTTGACTTCAATGCGCGCCTCGCGGCCGGTTGTCTGCTCCTGGGCGGTCACCGACAACAGGCCGTCCGCATCGACCTGAAAGCTCACCCGAATGCGCGCCGCGCCAGCCACCATCGGCGGAATACCGCGCAGTTCGAATTTTGCAAGAGAGCGACAATCGGAAACCAGCTCACGCTCGCCCTGCACCACCTGGATCGCCATCGCGGTCTGGCCATCCTTGTAGGTGGTGAATTCCTGCGCGCGCGCGATCGGCAATGTGGAATTGCGCGGGATGACCTTCTCGACCAAACCACCCATGGTTTCGATGCCGAGGCTCAGCGGAATCACGTCGAGCAGCAACCAGTCGTCATCTGCGGCACGATTGCCTGCCAGCAGATTTGCCTGTGTGGCCGCGCCCAGGGCGACCACCTTGTCCGGATCGAGGTTGTTCAACGGCTCCTGCTTGAATAACTGTCCGACGGCGTGTTGAATCTGGGGCATGCGGGTCGCACCGCCCACCATGACGACACCTTTGATATCGTCGACGCTTAATCCGGCATCACGTAATGCTTTTTTGGTCGGCCCCAATGTCTTCTGCACCAGGGTACGGGTGATGTCAGCAAATATGTCGGTCGTCAGTCTCAGGTCGACATATTCGCCGCTGCCGAGCTTTACCGTGATCGGTGCTTCGCCATGAGCGGTCAAATGCTCCTTGGCTTCGCGCGCTCGCGTCAGCAACACCCGCGCGTCCTTGTGCGACAGCGGTACAAGTTTGGCTTCCTCGATGATCCAGCAAAATACTCGCTGGTCGAAGTCGTCGCCGCCCAGTGCCGAGTCGCCGCCTGTTGCCAGCACTTCGAACACGCCTTTGGTGAGTTTGAGTATCGAGATATCAAAGGTGCCACCGCCCAGATCGAACACGGCATAGATGCCTTCAATCCCGTTATCGAGCCCGTAGGCGACGGCGGCGGCGGTGGGTTCATTCAGCAGACGCAGCACGTTGAGACCAGCCAGGCGCGCGGCATCCTTGGTGGCTTGCCGCTGCGCATCGTCGAAGTAGGCCGGGACCGTAATCACTGCGCCAACCAGCGGGCCGCCCAGCGACCGCTCCGCCTGCGCGCGCAATTTGCGCAGGATCTCCGCGGATATCTCGACCGGGCTCTTGATCCCCTGCAAAGTGCGGAGCTTGACCATGCCCTCGGCATCGACAAAATCGTAAGGCATGGATTCAACATGGGCGATGTCCTTGCGGCCGCGCCCCATGAAACGCTTGACCGAAACGATGGTGTTCTTCGGATCGTCGCCCTGTCCTGCCTGGGCATCGTAACCGACGCTGATCGCGCCATCCGGGCGATAGCGCACCACGGAAGGCAACAATCCATGGCCGTGGTCGTCATTAAGTACCACAGACATGCCGCTGCGCACCGTGGCAACCAGCGAATTGGTGGTACCGAGGTCGATGCCGACCGCGAGACGATGTTCGTGCGGGGCCGCGGACTCACCCGGTTCTGCGATTTGTAACAGCGCCATTTTATGGAATCCACCACGTGCCGCAGGGGCACCGGTCAGTCGTTATGCTTCTATGGCTTCGAGAGCGTCGTGAATTTCCTGCAACAGCTTTTCCTGAAACATCAGCCGGCGAACCAACCCGGCAGCGGCCGCGTAGTCGTGGCTCTCGTCCAATAGCGGTTGCAGCGTCCGGAACTGATTGTTGATTTCGCGCTTGATCTGATCACTCAACGCTTCCAGCACTTCACTGGCGCCACTGCTGCGCGCTTCCGCGACCGCTTCACGCAGCTCCATCTGTTCCACCAGAAATTCGGTCGGCATCGCGGTGTTGTGCTCGACCTGTGGATCATGCCCCGCCAGTTCGAGCAGATAGCGGCCACGCGCAAGCGGATTCTTCAAGGTCTGATAAGCAGCATTCACCTGGGTCGCCCACTGCATTGCCTGGCGACGGTCGGCATCGCCGAGATGGGCATGCTTGTCGGGATGGACGCGCGACTGCACATCACGATAGCGACGCTCCAGATCCGTACCGTCCAGCGTGTAGCGACGGGGCAGACCGAGCAGCGCGAAGTGATCCTGAAGAAGGCTCATCTATTTAGACGTTAAAGCTTTCACCGCAGCCGCATTCATCCTTGACGTTCGGATTGATGAACTTGAATCCCTCATTCAATCCTTCCTTGGTGTAGTCAAGCTGCGTGCCTTCGAGGTAAGGCAGGCTCTTCGGATCGATGATGACCTTGAGGCCATGACTCTCGAACACGTGATCCTCCGGATTGCTCGCATCGGCGAACTCCAGTTTGTAGGCCATGCCGGAGCAGCCCGACGTACGAACGCCGAGACGCAAGCCAACGCCCTTGCCGCGCTTGCTCAGATAGCTGGCAACATGTTCCGCCGCTTTTTCGCTCAAGGTCACCGGCATTTCACGCTCCCTGTTCGGCGTGCTTCTTCTTGTAATCGGCCACCGCTGCCTTGATGGCGTCCTCGGCAAGAATGGAGCAGTGGATCTTGACCGGGGGCAGCGCCAGCTCTTCGGCGATATGGGTGTTGCGAATCTCCATGGCCTGATCGACGGTTTTGCCCTTGACCCACTCGGTTACCAGCGAACTGGAAGCAATGGCGGAACCGCAACCGTAGGTCTTGAACTTGGCGTCCTCGATGATGCCGTCCTTGCCCACCTTGATTTGCAGCTTCATCACGTCGCCGCAGGCCGGCGCGCCGACCATGCCGGTGCCGACATCGTCTTCGTCCTTGGCAAAGGAACCGACGTTGCGCGGATTTTCGTAGTGATCGATGACTTTCTGACTATAAGACATGGTCTTTCTCCTTGAATCAATGTGCCGCCCACTGAACGGAGTTCAGGTCGACACCTTCCTTGAACATTTCCCACAACGGCGACAACTCCCGCAGCTTGCCCAGCTTGGCGTGCAACAGCTTCACGGTGTAATCGATTTCTTCCTCGGTGGTGAAGCGGCCGATGGTGAAGCGAATCGAGCTATGCGCCAGCTCATCCGAACGACCCAACGCACGCAGCACATACGACGGCTCCAATGACGCCGAGGTGCATGCCGAACCCGAAGATACAGCGATATCCTTGATCGCCATAATCAAGGATTCGCCCTCGACGAAATTGAAACTGACGTTGAGGTTGTGCGGGACACGCTGCTCCATGTCGCCGTTGACATAGGTTTCCTCGATATCCAGCAAGCCCTTCAGCAGCTTGTCGCGCAGCATGCGGATGCGTTCGTTCTCGGTCGCCATTTCCACGCGGGCAAGACGGAAGGCTTCGCCCATGCCGACGATCTGATGGGTCGCCAGGGTGCCGGAGCGCAGGCCGCGCTCGTGACCACCGCCATGCGTCTGGGCTTCGAGCCGGATACGCGGCTTGCGGCGAACATACAACGCACCGATACCTTTGGGACCATAGGTTTTGTGTGCCGAAAATGACATCAAATCCACTTTCAGCGTACTCAGGTCAATCGGCATCTTGCCGGTGGCCTGCGCCGCATCGACGTGAAAAATAACGCCCTTCTCGCGGCAAAGTTCACCAATCTCGGCGATCGGCTGGATCACGCCGATCTCATTATTCACCGCCATCACGGAAACCAGCACGGTGTCAGGCCGCAACGCCTGCCTCACCTGGTCGACGGTGATCAGGCCATTTTCCTGCGGTTCCAGGTAGGTTGCCTCAAACCCCTGGCGTTCCAGTTCCTTGAACGTGTCGAGCACCGCCTTGTGTTCGGTCGACACCGTGATGATGTGCTTGCCCTTGGTGCCGGAATAAAAATGGGCCGCGCCCTTGATGGCAAGGTTGTTCGACTCGGTCGCGCCCGAGGTCCAGATAATGTCTTTGGAATCCGCGCCGACCAGCGCCGCCACCTGCTCGCGCGCCTCTTCCGCAGCCTTCTCCGCTTCCCAGCCGAAGGGATGCGAACGCGACGCCGGGTTGCCGAAGTGTTCGGTCAGATAGGGAATCATCTTCGCGGCCACGCGTGGATCGACCGGAGTCGTCGCGGAGTAGTCGAGATAGATTGGAAGCTTGAGCATGTGAAGTTCTCCTGGTACCTAAATCATCAGACAGCAACGGCAGTCAGCCGTTTCAACTGGAATACTGTTTGTTCGAGGGCGGCGAGGAAGTCACCGATATTCTCCGTCGTCGTATCGCCGCCAAGGCTGACGCGCACGGCGCCGCGCGCCAGTTCCTGCGCCACGCCCATCGCCAGCAACACGTGGGAAGGCTCGGGATTGGCACTGGAACAGGCAGCGCCACTGGCAACCGCAAATCCGGCGCGGTCCAGTTTGGCCACCAACGTCTCGCCATCCAGATCGTTAAAAGCAAAATACGTCGTATTCGGCAAACGCGACGCGTTTTGACTGAAGATGGTCGCACCCTGTTTCAACAGTCCGCGTTCCAGTTCCTTGCGCAGGGCAAGAAGGTGAGCCGTCTTGCTCTCCAACTGTGCCACCGCCAGTTCGCAGGCAATGCCAAAACCGACGATAGCCGGGACATTTTCTGTGCCCGATCGCAACCCCCGTTCGTGCCCGCCGCCGGCAACCAGAGGACGCAGGTCAGCCCGTTTATCCACCACCAGCGCGCCTGCGCCCTTGGGACCGCCGATCTTGTGCGCCGAAACTGTCAGCGCATGTACGCCACTCGCGTTCAAGGCGCGGAAATCGACTGGAACTTTGCCCAGCGCTTGAACAGCATCGCTGTGGAACAACGCGTGCGCCGGTTTCGCAAGTTCGGCCAAGCGCATCACATCCTGCAAGACGCCGGTTTCATTATTGGCCAGCATGACAGAAACTATCTTCGGCATCCGCGCCAGAACACGCTGGTAATCTTCATCGTTGACGCGACCATCGGCATCAATACCGATCTGCTCCAGCGTCCAGCCCTGGCGGACCAACTCCCTGGCGGGCTCACGCACACAAGGATGTTCGATCGCCGAAACCGCGATAACGCCAGGCTTGAGGCATGCCGCCGCGCCTTTGACGAGCAGATTGTTGGCTTCAGACCCACCGCTGGTGAATACCACTTCAGTCGGATGCGCGCCGACCGCCGCTGCAACCCGTTGCCGTGCTTCATCGATTGCCTTGCGCGCAGCGCGGCCATATTCATGACGGCTGGACGCATTGCCGAAGCGCTGCGAAAAATACGGCAGCATGGCGTCCATCACCGCCGGAACTACCGGTGTCGTGGCGTTGTAATCGAGATAGGTCGGGGCAAACATAGGGGCTCGCGTCAAACCGCCTCACTCAAAGCGTTAGGCTCATGCCGGGTCAACCGCTGATCATGCACAACACAGGCTTCCCGCTGTTCCTTGACCAGATCGTTCAGGGTCACAGAGCTCAGGTAATCGTACATACGAACATTCAGGTTGGACCAGAGATTGTGGGTCATGCAGACATGCTTTTCGTCCTGGCAATTGCCCTTGCCACGGCACTGGGTCGCATCCAGAGGCTCATCCACCGCGCGGATGACGTCGGCGACCGAAATCGCTTCCATTCCCCTGGCCAGACAATAACCGCCGCCAGGACCGCGCACACTGATCAACAGTTGGTGGCGTCGCAATTTTCCGAACAGTTGCTCTAGATAAGAAAGCGATATTTTCTGTCGTTCACTGATGCCGGCCAAGGTCACCGGACCCGCATGCTGACGCATGGACAGGTCAATCATTGCCGTCACGGCAAAGCGTCCTTTGGTTGTCAATCTCATACGGGCACCTCTCGAAAGAAAAACGCCGGGTTAATAGTTGAGCAATTTCGTCAACTATAGGAGATCCCGACTGGTTTAGTCAACTATTTTCGAGAGATAGTTCGGGTCGAATTTATCAGCAGTGGCCATATCGTCGGCCACCGATACGCCGGCCTTCTCAATACTTTTGAGCAGGCATTCGATACGGCGATCGGTTTCCACGGCATGGTCGAGCAGGCCATGAATTGCCAACGACAACGGGTCATCCTCATTACGGCTTACTGCGTAGGCGGAGAAACCCATCTTTTCGGCTTTTTCCTCACGCGCCTTGTCGTGCCCGGCATCGACAATCCGGGCAGGAATGCCCACCGCGACCGCTCCGGGCGGCACATCGCGCACCACCACGGCATTGGAGCCGATCTTTGCTCCCTTGCCGACGATAATCGGTCCCAATATCTTTGCTCCGGCGCCGATCACTACGCCGGACTCCAATGTCGGATGGCGTTTGCCCTTGTTCCATGAGGTGCCGCCCAGCGTGACGCCGTGGTAAAGCGTGCAATCGTCATTGATCACCGCGGTTTCGCCGATCACCACGCCCATGCCATGGTCGATAAACACACGGCGGCCGATGGTTGCACCGGGGTGAATCTCGATCCCCGTCAGCCAGCGAGTTAAATGCGACAGAAAACGCGCCATCCAGCGCAGGCGTTGCTCCCACAACCAATGGGCACCACGGTGGAGCGTCAGCGCGTGAAGTCCCGGATAGCAGGTCAGGACCTCCCAAGTCGTACGGGCGGCGGGGTCGCGCTCAAAAACGCAGGCGATGTCTTCACGCATTAAGGAAAACACTAAGCATCTCCATCAACAATTTCTGGAATGTAAAAGGCCAACCCAACAGCAGTCAAGTTTTCTTCTCGAACGAGGCCAGCATGCCGCGCAGTATATTGATCTCTTCCCGCTCCAGCCCGGCCCGTGCGAACAAACGGCGCATCCGTGGCATGAGCCGTTTGGGAACCTGGGGATCGAGGAAGCCGGACCCGATCACAACACGCTCGAGGTGAGACAGGAAAGCTTCGACTTCATCAAGGCTGGCCGCCTGCCCTGCTTCCGCCACCTTGGGCGGCGCACCGGGATCGACAGCGGCAAGATGGAGTTCGTAGCACATCACTTGCACCGCCTGCGCCAGATTCAATGACGAATGCGCAGCGGACGTCGGTATCGTCGTCCAGCGTCGGCACAACCCGACTTCGTCGTTCGACAGCCCCGCTGTTTCGTTACCGAATACCAGCGCCACATCACCCTCGCCGGGCAGTCCCACCAATTCAAACGCCGCGTCGCGCGCCCAGAGCGGTGTTACCGCCAGTTCGCGGCGACGCGCGGTGACGGCCGTCGCGAACACGGTCGCTGCCAATGCTTCCTGCAATGATGAACAGACCCGAGCTGTAGTAAGAATATCGGTCGCGCCGGCCGCCATCGCGTCGGCCTGGGCATCGGGAAAGTGCCGCGGATTGACCAGCACCAGCCGGCTCAGGCCCATGGCTTTCATCGCCCGCGCCGCCGCGCCGATATTTCCGGGATGGCTGGGATGGGAAAGCACGATCAGGATCCGGTCGAGCGGCGAAGAATTATTCATATTAGAATCCGCGTCTTCAATCAAGCAGGCCGCACCGCGCAAACCCGCGCCAGCCCTGCCCTATAGCAGACCATCCATGCATCCCATCCTGAATGTTGCCCTCAAGGCCGCGCGTCGTGCCGGGCAAATAATCAATCGTGCCAGCCTGGATATCGGCCAACTCAAGGTCAATGTCAAACAGCAAAGTGACTACGTCACGGAAGTCGATCGCGCCGCTGAAATCGCAATCATCGAGATGATCCGGGAAACCTATCCTACCCATGGAATTTTAGCAGAGGAGTCCGGAGCGACCGGCTCGGAAAGCGAATACCAGTGGATCATTGACCCACTGGATGGCAC